>JANOXJ010000228.1:0-4467 GCA_031418455.1 Flavobacteriales bacterium
CCTGCACCTTTAAATCCAACAGATGCGCGCATTAATTCAACATTGTCTGACGAGAATATTCAGAAGTTAAATGTGCTGTATGCAAAAGACTATCGCTGGGTAAACGATGCTGCAATTATTTGGCGCGCTTTGCGCAACCTAGGCAAATAAATAAGCAACTAAATGCATTTGAAATAATCAAAAGGCTCATGACAATCGCTACACTTGTAGAGCGACTTGCACGCAGTGCTTCCAAATTGCGAAATCATAATAGTATTGTGCGAACCACAACGCGGACATTTTACATCGCGCAGTTTTCCCATAAGTAAATTCTTATCCGCACTGCCTTTTTGCGGTGGTGCTATGCCTTCTTTGGTGAGCTTTTCGCGTGCCTCATCTGTCATCCAATCGGTAGTCCATGCTGGCGAAAGTGTAGTAACCACCTGTATGGGTTGCGAAAAATTTTGTTGTAGTGCTGAAAGAATATCCTCTTCTATGGTTTGCATAGCAGGGCAACCGCTGTATGTGGGTGTTATGGTTACTTCTATGGTTTCGCCTTGTTTTTTTACCAGACGAACTATGCCCATTTCTACCACATTCAATGCGGGTATTTCAGGGTCGTGCACGGTAGTGAGCACTTCCCAAATGGATTGCAAATCGGCAGTATGGCTTGTGGTTTTTTCCATTTACCACTTAGCACCTGGATAGGTGCGTTGCAAGTATTGCATTTCTGCTAATATGAATCCCAAATATTCGGTATGCTTGCCATGCCTTCCGCCCTTGTGGCCCCAACCATCGGCAGGTACCTGCAGTGTGGCTTGTGTCATTACATCGGTCACATTCTTTTTCCAGTCCTCTTTAAGTGCACTTACGTCCACTCCCACTCCGCTCTGCACTGCTGCGGTGTCCAACTCATCCATCATAAAAAATTCTGGAGTGTATACCCACAACTCATTAAATGCAGTTTGAATTTTGTTGTGACTTTCCAATGTGCCATCGCCCATACGCAGCACCCAATCGCTAGCATGCTGCACGTGGTATTTTACTTCTTTTTTACTTTTTGCAGCAAAGCCACGCAAATATTCATCGGTGCTGCTTTCCCATTTTTCTAAAAATAAAAGATAGAAATGTGCAAATAAAAATTGGCGTGCTATGGTAACAGCATAATCGCCATTGGGCAATTCTACTATGAGTAAATTTTTATAATCGGCTGCATCGCGCAAAAAAGCTAGTTGGTCTTCATCGTGCCCTTTGCCTTCCACTTGTGCAGCGTATTTAAGCAAATTAGTAGCCTGACCTATATAGTCAAGCGAGGTGTTGCTAAGGGCTATATCTTCCTCCAGCACGGGGCCATGACCGCACCACTCTGCTACACGCTGCCCATATATAAGGCAGTTGTCAGCAGTGCGAAGTATGTATTCAAAAAGTTGTTCGTTGTTCATGAAAGTTTTTTACTTCTTCGTTTTTTCTTCTTAATTTTTTCATTCTGCAGCATATTATTTTAAGACATCCAAAGGAGCAGAATACTGATAATTTCAAATGGCGCGCCTACTTTGTAATGCCATAAAAAAAGTAAATGTGCAAAATGTTCACATATGCCCTACCTCTGGCGGAATGTCGTAAAATGTAGGGTGACGATATACTTTATCATTAGCTGGGTCAAACATAAAATCTTTTCCATCGGGCGATGAGGCCACAATATCTGAGCTTTTTACTACCCAAATGCTTATACCCTCTTGCCTGCGTGTGTATACATCGCGTGCATTGTTTATAGCCATTTCGGCATCGGCCGCATGCAGGCTACCCGCATGCTTGTGTGCTAGTCCGCTTTTGCTGCGTATAAATATTTCCCAAAGGGGCCAGTCTTTACTCATAATTAGTTCAATATTATTTTTTGTGACAGCGAATTTAATTACTCTAAGATTTCAAGCATCACTTCATCTTGTTTTTAATAATGGATGCCTATGGATACATTTGACGAATATCTTAATTAAAGCCTTTCATAAATGAAAAAAACTCTACTCATTTGTCTTATTGCGGTTTTTGCATATGATGCCAATGCGCAAACATTTTCTGACGATTTTGAATCATATACCGTAGGCCAAGCCCTTGCGGCTACAAGCCCTGTGTGGGAAACTTGGAGCAGTGCCAATGGCGGTGCTGATGATACCAATGTGTCGGCCACACTGGCCCATAGCGGTAGCAACTCGCTCTATTTTACCTCCACTGGTGCCAATGGCGGCCCGCAAGACTGTGTGTTGCCTTTTCCGGCAGAAATGAATACCGGACAATTTACCCTTGAAATGTGGATGTACATAAACAGCGCAGGCACAGGCGCTTATTTTAATTTGCAACAAGAAGATGTGATAGGCACCACATGGGCGGCAGATATCTATTTCTTAGATGGAGGAATAGCACAGTTTACATCGGGCGGTGCGCTTATGCTGGCAGCCTCGTTTCCAGAAGATGCATGGTTTAAACTAACGCTACAAAATGACCTTAGCACCAACACTTGGGAAGTGCTGATAGATGATGCAAGCCAAGGCAGTTATGCCAACGCTAGCACTCAAATAGCCAGCATGGACATATACCCTGTAAATGGCAATCAGTTTTATGTAGACGATGTAAGCTATGAGTATGTGCCATACACCGTAACAGCTATGAATGGCGCGGTAACCAACATAAACAATATGAGCAGCGGCCTTAGCGGACAAGTAGTTTATCCGCAAGTGGTAGTGCGCAATTTGGGTTCTACTGCTATCAACTCTTTTGACCTTGACCTTAGCTATAACGGCAACACTATTACACAAAATATAACCGGTGTAAACATTGCCTCACTTGCATTTTACAACGTAAACTTTACTGAATATTTTACCCTTGTGCCAGGAGCTAATAATGCAGTAGCTACTATAAGTAATGTAAACGGAAATGCTAGTGACGATGCTGCAGAAGATGACGTAAAAACATTGGCAATAGACCCAATAGTGCCCGCTACCGGCAAAAAGGTAGTGGCAGAAGAAGCTACAGGCACATGGTGCCCATGGTGTGTGCGCGGTGCTGTGTTTATGGATATGCTAAGCGCGCGCTATGGCGACCTATATGTGGGCGTAGCTGTGCACAATGCTGACCCTATGACAGTGGATGCCTATGATGCAGGTATTGGACCTCTTATTGGCGGTTATCCTAGCGGTGTAGTAGACCGTGGGCCTGAGTATGACCCATCGCAATTCGAAATTCCATTTTTGGAAAGAATACAAATAGCCCCCAATGCATTTATAGAAAATGGTGCTAACTGGGATGCTACTACCCGCACGCTAAATGTGAGCGCCACCACTACTTTTCAGCAAACTGTAAGTGGCAATTATAAAATAGCTTTAGTGCTTACTGAAGATGATGTAACTGGCACTACCTCTGGCTACAACCAAGCCAATGCATATGCAGGTGGTGGCAATGGCGATATGGGTGGCTTTGAAAGTTTGCCAAGCCCAGTGCCAGCAGCCCAAATGACATACAACCACGTTGCTCGCGCTATTAGCCCATCATTTGGCGGATTGCCTAATGCTTACATGGGCATGATGAACGCAGGCAATGCTACCACGCACAATTTCTCTTTTGTATTGCCTCTAGATTGGGATGAAACTACAATGCACATAGTGGCTATGGTAATAGCTCCAGATGGCACTGTAGACAATGCGCAGTCTGCAAGCATAAACGATGCTGTAGCCAATGGCTTTGTTGCCGGCACTGCCGTAACTGCAGTGCAAGAAACTTTTGCCCCCGATGCCAACTTTAATGTATACCCTAACCCAACTAATAATGGGTGCACTGTAACTGCCAACTTTGCAACCAACGAAAAAGTGCAAATGGATGTATACAGTGCCGATGGAAAACTGATAGCTTCTAAAAATTATGGCCAGCTTGTAGGTGCTTACAACTTGCCTATAAACACTGAGGCCTGGGATGCCGGCATGTACACTATAAAAATAACTTATGGCAACCAAGTGGTGACCAAAACCCTTATGAAGCAATAATAAAAGATTACCTTTAGTCGCTCGAACCGCCATGTTATTTTTTAGGCATACATGGCGGTTTTTGTTTTTTTGTATTACTAGTCTGTTATTCTTATTTCTTATTAGTTTTATGACATGAAAATTGGACTCTTTACAAATGAATTTCCGCCCAACATATATGGTGGTGCAGGTGTGCATGTAGATTTTTTGAGTCAGGAGTTGGCCAAACTGGGCAGTGTTGAAGTACGCTGTTTTGGGCAGCAGCATGAGCAGCACGGAACCATGAATGTGCAAGGCATACAGCCCTGCTTAAACACTATAGACGACCCTGCCAATGCACATATAAAAATGTTTCAAAACCTCAGTCGCAATGTGGAAATGGCCCAGCACACCATGCATGCAGACATTATTCATTGCCATACATGGTATACGCACATGGCGGGTATTTTTTCCAGAGAGCTGCTGCAAGTGCCACTTA
>JANOXJ010000229.1:0-1508 GCA_031418455.1 Flavobacteriales bacterium
CCTACCTGCACATAACAGTCGTGGTCAAAACCCGAATTGAAAATGTTTTTACCTAGCAAACCTGCTTCATAGCATTCTGCTAGAGCTTGCTCTAAAATGCGAGCTACGTAATAATATTCGCCTCGTATGTATATGTAAGAAGACTTTGCTCCAAGTGCAAAACTGGAGGCTATCATACCTTCTATAAGCAGATGAGGTATTCGCTCCATAAGGTAGCGGTCTTTAAATGTGCCAGGCTCACTTTCGTCAGCATTGCACACCAAATAACGCGACACACCTTCCGGCTTAGCAAGGAAACTCCATTTCATGCCAGTAGGGAAACCCGCGCCACCACGGCCACGCAAGCCACTTACTTTTACTTCCTCCACTATTTGTTCGGGTGTCATTTGCTTTAGTGCTTTTTCCAATACGGAGTAGCCACCATGCTGACGGTATACACTTAAGGTGTTTATGCCCGGTATATGATCTTTATCTAATAGTAATTTTTTTGCCATACTTTTTTATAGTGCTATCATGTCGTCTTTAGTATACACTCTTCTTTTGCCATCGGCCTTCATTTTGTCAAGAAGTGTATCTACTTTTTCCATTGTAAGGTTTTCGTAAAAGTCGCCACCGCACTGCAGCATGGGTGCTGTGCCACACGAGCCCAAACACTCTACTGTTTTTAAAGTGAACATGCCATCGCTGGTTGTTTCACCTTCTTTTATGTGCAGCTTTTTTTCTATGTGGCGCACTATATCCTCAGCACCTAGTAGCCAGCATGACGAAGTTCTGCATACTTCAAGCACACATTTTCCTACCGGCTTTAGGTTAAACATGGAGTAGAACGATGCTACTTCATACGCCTCTATAGATTGTATTTGTAACAATGAGGCAACATAGTCCATTGCTTTTGGGCTTAGCCATCCATCAAACTCAGCTTGTGCCAAATGCAAAAGTGGTATGAGTGCACTTTTTTGTTTGCCTTCCGGATAGCGCTTTATTATGCGATGGGCAAGGGCTAAAGTATCGTCTGAAAAAATATATTCTTTGTTGTCTGTCATTTTGGTTATCGGCCTTTTAATTTGAGCTGATGGATTAATTATTTTTCTTTTAAAAAAATATTAAGCGTCCAATTCGCCTGCAATTACATTCATGCTACTCATAGTAAGTATGGCATCGCTCAGCATACCATTGGTTATCATTTCAGGATATGCCTGGTAGTAAATAAAACATGGTCTGCGCATGTGCAAGCGGTAAGGTGTGCGACCACCATCGCTTATTAAGTAATAGCCTAACTCACCATTGCCGCCTTCTACAGCGTGGTAAACTTCACCCTTTGGCACATCGGTTTCGCCCATTACAATTTTAAATTGATAAATGAGCGCTTCCATTTTGCTATACACATCTTCTTTAGGAGGTAAATAGAATTCAGGAACATCAGCATGAAATTTACCGTCAGGCATATTCTTAATTGCCTGTTCTATTATGCGCATGCTTTGCCACATTTCTTCCATGCGCACCATATA
>JANOXJ010000230.1:0-4339 GCA_031418455.1 Flavobacteriales bacterium
AATTACTTTATAAACGAGCCTGACAAACCAGCTGAAGGCGAACAGGTGAAGTTGGTAAATCCAGAATTGTTCCAATCCATCAATCCGGGTTTTGTAATACTGCTTACACCCCTTGTAGTGGGAGTTTGGATGTTTTTGCGCAAAAGGAAAAAAGAACCACAGTTTGGTGGCAAGCTAGTACTAGCCATGCTATTTACAGGACTTAGTGCAGTGTGTATGATAGGAGCAGTGGTGGTCAATAACAATGGACTCATAAAGGCATCGCCTTGGTGGCTTATAGCATCTTATGGCATTATTACCATTGGCGAGTTGTGTCTTAGTCCTGTGGGATTGTATTTAGTTTCTAAACTTTCGCCTCCGCGCCTCACAGCACTTATGATGGGCGGCTGGTTTGTAAGCACAGCCTTGGGCAACAAAATGAGCGGTGTGCTTGCTGCTACCTGGGACAATTACCACAACAAATGGTATTATTTTGGGTTGAATGCATTGTTGGCTTTTACCGCAGCCATCGTATTATTATTTGTAGTAAAATGGTTGAATAACATTATTACCAAGCGTGTATAGAAGACGAGATTTTTTTTTGAAATACGAAAACAAATAAGATGAAACTGAAATCAATAATTTTTGCAGTAATAGTTGTGGCAGTGGCAGCGTGCAAGTCAAAGCAAGCCACATCTGACCAAATCACTATGCCCGATCCTCCAACAATGATAGGCACAACACAGGCACCACCACCACCACCACCACCGCCTGCACCTGCGGCTACAACAGGTGCCGAAGCCATTACATGGCTAAGCCTGGAAGATGCAGTGGAAATGCAATCGGTATTGCCAAAACCTATAATGGTAGATGTGTACACACAATGGTGCGGACCATGTAAAATGCTTGCTAAAAACACTTTTGGCGATGCACGTGTGGCAGCGTTTTTAAGCGAACATTACTACTGTGTAAAATTCGATGCTGAGTCACCCGATTCGCTCAACTTTGCAGGCATTACCTATAAAAATCCTGAGTATGTGCCTAATCAGCCTGGTCGCAATGGGGTGCATCAGTTTACGCGTTTCCTCAATGTTAGCGGCTATCCAACACTATTCTTTTTCGATAAAGGAGCACAGCCTGTTGGTCCGGTAGTAGGTTACAAAACTCCTGCTCAGCTCGAAATATTTCTGCACTTCTTTAAAGAAGAAAAATACAATACCGTGCGCACACAAGAGGAGTGGGCAGAGTACGAAAAGAATTTTACAGTAACCTGGAATTAGAAATACCAAAACACGCATTAACAGCAATGCACGCATTAGCTCAAAATGCGATTATGCTTTTGCCGAGATATTTTCTAATGAAAGAAAGAAAGGAATGATGAAAACACTTGTAACCGGTGGCGCAGGTTTTATAGGTTCGCACATCACGCGCGAGTTGATGGCGCTTGGCCATAGCGTTGTGGTGTTAGACGATCTTAGTGGTGGTTATGAGGAAAATATTCCTGCAGGTTGCCAATTTGTAAAGGGAAGCATAACCGATGCGCCCTTGGTTCAATCACTTTTTGCGCAGCATAAGTTCGATTATGTATATCACCTGGCAGCCTACGCAGCCGAAGGGCTGAGCCATTTTATACGCAAGTATAATTATGAAACAAACCTTATAGGCAGCATAAATCTTATAAACGAAAGTGTTAATCACAAAGTGAAATGCTTTGTATTTACCTCGTCCATAGCGGTGTATGGCAAAGGCCAATTGCCAATGACAGAAAGCATGACACCCATGCCGGAAGATCCCTATGGAATATCTAAACTGGCCGTGGAACTCGATTTAAAAGCAGCCCACGATATGTTTGGTTTGAACTACATCATTTTCAGACCGCACAACGTGTATGGCGAATATCAAAACCTGGGCGACAAATACCGCAATGTGGTAGGCATATTCATAAACCAACTTATGCAAGACAAAGAGCTAAGCATATTTGGCGATGGCATGCAAACACGCGCATTCAGTTACATAGGTGACATAGCACCACACATGGCTAATTGTATAAACATACCTGCTGCATACAACCAGGTGTTAAATGTTGGTGCCGATAAGGAATTTACCGTAAATGAGTTGGCACAAACGCTTTGTACTGTGATGAATAAACAAGGCAAAATAAAATTCCACGAAGCGCGCAACGAGGTAATGCACGCCTATAGCGACCACACAAAAGCGCATGAAGTGTTTGGCAATGCCAATACTACAACACTCGAAGATGGACTGGCTAAAATGGTGGAGTGGGCCAGGGGCGCAGGAATCAGGAGCACACCTAAATTTGAGAATATAGAAATAGAAGAAAACTTACCACCATCTTGGAGGCAATAGGACAGAAATAAACATTGGGATTAACTAAAATCAACTGATTAGATCTCTTCTCAACTGTTTTCATCCATTATGTTCGAGCAATACACACATACACCAAAGCGCACACTGCAGTCCGGTCATATTTCCATTGCCTCGTTTGTAGGCGATGAGGTAAATGTGGACCAACAAACTGTAAAATCGTTTGGTGAAGAATGGAATGCCTTTGACCATTTTACAGACGAAGATTTGAAACAAGCCGGCAGCGAATATTTTGATATTGTGACCAATGATATGTTGAATGCTTCTGCTAGAGTGCTTGATGTGGGCTGTGGCAGTGGCCGTTGGTCGTATTACATAGCAGACAAAGTGCGCAGCATAGAGGCTATAGACCCTAGCTATGCAGTGCACAGCGCTGCCCAATTGCTTGCTGCAAAAAAAAATGTAAGAGTAACCCAAGCAGCTACAGATAATATTCCTTTCCAAAACAACAGTTTCGATTTTGTGCTTTGCCTTGGCGTGTTGCACCACATACCCGATACACAAAAGGCATTGGCCGATAGCATAAGTAAATTGAAAATGGGCGGCCACGCCTTGCTTTATTTCTATTACAATTTAGAAAATAGAAGCGTGCTATACAAGGCCATTTTTGCTTGGGTAAATTTGAAACGCAAAATTATTAGTGGCTTGCCACAGGGCCTTAAGCGCATCTGTTGCGATGCAATAGCGCTGCTTATTTATTTACCTCTGGTTACTCTTGCCAGATGCATTAAGTTCTTAGCACCTCAAAGCGGTGTATGGCGCAAAATTCCATTGAGCTATTACACCAACAAGAGTTTTCATATTATGCGCAACGATGCATTAGACCGCTTTGGTACACCGCTGGAGCAGCGCTTTTCAAAATCAGAAATTGAAAGCATGATGCGCGCAGCAGGCTTGAGCGAAATTGTTTTTTCTGATAATCAACCCTACTGGCATGTGGTGGGGAGGAAATAATAATCGTTATTTTTGTAATGAATTAAAATCAGAATGATATGAAAGGAGTTAGTTATATAACCAACCATAAGAATCAGAAAACAGCAGTTGTTATTGAACTGAAAGCCCTTACACAGTATGAAGATGTGGTGGAAGATCTGTTAGATGGTATAATAGCAGAATCGCGTAAAGATGAGCCAACTTTTTCAATGGAAGAAATTAAGGCAAGCCTTAAGAAGAAAGGAAAAATATAATGTACTCAATATATTTTCGAAAGTCGGCTAGAAAGGAATTAGAACAACTACCAAAGACAGTTGTGAAAAATTTGATTCCAATAATTGATGGACTGGCAAAAAATCCAAGGCCAACAAACTCAAAGAAATTAATTGGTCAGGAGGAGAATTTATGGAGAATCAGGTATGGTAATTACCGAGTAATTTATCTAATAGATGATGAAATTCAAATAATTGATATCAGACGTATTAGGCACAGAAAAGACGTTTATAATTAACCTTCCCTCAACCCCAAACTACACCTATACCTGTCCTCTTTATATATGTGGTATAGTGCATCCATTTCTTCTGCGCAGTCATACACGCCTATTTCCTGGCCCCATTCTATAAGGCCTTTCGGATAATTTACACCTTTGGTCATAGCAGTATCCAAATCTTCTGCGCTAGCTATTTTTAAATAAAGCGCTTCATAGGCTTCATTTATGAGCATGGTGATAATGCGGTTACTAATGGTCTGTTTTAGCTCGCTATCATTAGATGATTCAGGTAGTATAACACCTTCAGCATAGCTATAAAAACCACGTCCGGTTTTTTTGCCTAGCCAACCTGCTTCTACATTTCTTTTTTGAGTTAGGCTTGGCTTATATCGCTGGTCGAAATACATGGCAGCAAAAACACTTTCCGTTACCGCGTAGTTTACATCGTTGCCTATTAAGTCCATTAGTTCAAAAGGACCCATTCTAAAACCCGCCTCACGCATGGCTTCGTCTATGGTAGCAAAGTCAGCTATACCTTCTTCATATATGCGC
>JANOXJ010000231.1:0-3931 GCA_031418455.1 Flavobacteriales bacterium
TTTTGACACACATAAATTCTGAAATAAAAAAGATAGAATGTTCGACTTAAATGGCAAGTCCATACTAATAACCGGTGGCACCGGCTCGCTGGGTGTGCACCTTACTAAAAACATATTGGAAAAATGGCCGGGTGTGAAAC
Source organism: Flavobacteriales bacterium (assembly GCA_031418455.1). GTDB lineage: Bacteria > Bacteroidota > Bacteroidia > Flavobacteriales_D > Sanyastnellaceae > JANNVZ01. The sequence continues at coordinate 141 of JANOXJ010000231.1, forward strand.
GCCTGGTAATTTATAGCCGCGATGAACAGAAGCAGTTTCAAATGTCGCAACAGTTTCCGCATGCTACCTATAACTGCCTGCGTTACTTTATAGGCGATGTGCGCGACTATGAGCGCCTGCGCAGAGCTATGAAGGATATAGACTACGTGATACATGCTGCTGCTATGAAGCATGTGCCCATAGCAGAGTACAACCCTATGGAGTGCGTAAAGACCAATGTAATGGGCGCTGAAAATGTGATAAATGCAGCCATGGAAACCGATGTGGAAAGAGTGATAGCCCTTAGCACAGACAAAGCCGCAGCCCCTATAAATCTCTATGGCGCTACTAAGCTGGTGAGCGATAAACTTTTTGTAGCAGCCAATGGCATAAAGGGTAAAAGAAATATAACCTTCTCGGTGGTGAGGTATGGCAACGTTATGGGCAGCAATGGTTCGGTGATTCCTTTTTTTATGAAGAAAAAAAGTGAAGGAGTGCTACCTATAACGGATGTAAACATGACACGCTTCAACATATCATTACAAGAGGGTGTGGATATGGTGCTGCACGCATTAGAAACTGCCATGGGAGGAGAAATATTTGTACCCAAAATACCATCGTATAGAATAACTGATGTGGCTGAGGCCATTGCCCCAGACTGCAAGCAGCAAGTGGTGGGTATAAGGCCGGGCGAAAAAGTGCATGAGGAAATGATAACCTCATCAGATTCATTTACCACCTACGACCTCGGAAAATATTATGCTATTCTGCCGCAAGCTCCAGTTTTTAAATTAGAAGATTTTATTCAAAAATTTAAAGCTAAAAAAGTAGCGGAAGGTTTTCATTACAGCTCAGGAGAAAATACCGAATGGGTGAGTGTAGAGGATATGAGAGAGCTTATAAAACAACACGTGGACGAAACAAAGTAACCCTATGAATGATGCCACACTGAAAGAATTAGAGCAAGTATCAATAAACGACTTTTTTGGAAGCAACAATGCATGGGCTAGACGAATTTTTGGAATAGACTCTTTTCAGAAAACACGTGATTTAGCTCAAGTAGAAAACGAATATAACTTAGACAAATACAAAACCCTATTGGCTCAAAACTGCGCCAATATGGAAGAATACAAGCGCAAGGAATTTGAGTTGGCGGGCCTTGATCCGGAAATAGGCAAAGTGGTTATTTCTGTTGGCGATGCTATTTATAAAACTTCCGTTGCAGATTTGCGTGAGCGCTATTACGCCCTTATACGCAACACACTCGCCCCTTACATGTCAGCCAGAATGTGCGAGTTGGGATGCGGTTATGGTTTTAATTTAGATTTAATTAGTGGCGAGGGTTATGGTGGCGAATATTCAGAAAATGCTGTGAAGTTGGCCAACAAGTTGGGAAAAGATGTGGTAAAATTTAATTATTACAACTCAGAAGATTACAAGCTTATAAGGCCTGATAGCACAGTGTTTACCGTGCATAGTATAGAGCAAATACCTGATGCAACAACCATTGTAAATGCCTTGCGCAATGAAAAGGAAAAAATAAATTACGTAGTGCATTTAGAACCTTCGTTTGTAAAAGAGAGAACATCTTTAATAGGCTTGCTAAGAAATAAATACATAGAATTAAACGACTATAACCGTAATTTGATTGAGTTGCTCACCACACAACCCGATATAGAAATACTGGAGCTTAAAACAGATGTATTTGGATTGGTGCCGCTTAACAGCAGCAACCTTATAGCTTGGCGATTTAGATAAAGAAAAAAAGCATGCACGAGGCCGAAAAAATAGTTGTAATAACACAAGCCCGTATGACCAGCACTCGCCTGCCTGGCAAAATTTTAATGGAGATAGATCATTTGTCGTTGCTCCATTACCATCTGGAAAGATTGCACAATGCAGAATGGCAAACTGTAGTAGCTACTACTACAAACGATGAGGACAATGCTGTGCAAATTTTTTGCGAAAAGGAGGGTGTGCCTTGCTACAGAGGATCGGAACACAATGTGCTTAAAAGATTTTTTGAAACAGCTAATAGATACCAACCCGATATGGTGGTGCGCGTAACTTCTGATTGTCCGCTGATAGATGCCGGCCTTATAAGCAAAGGATTGAAGATGTATAAAGCGAAAAATAATAAGCATGCATACGTAAGCAATTGTTTTCCGCGTTCCTATGCTAGAGGTTTCGATTTCGAAATATTTTCCATGGAGTTATTGCAAGAAACATATAACCAAGCAACCGACCAAAACGATTTGGAACACGTAACCCCCTACATGTGGAAAAACAAATCGGGGAAGGTGCAAATGTGCAATGTGCAACAAGAACATAACAATAGCCACTTACGACTGTGTGTGGATGAACGAGATGATTTTAGATTAATGGAAAAACTAATTTTGGAATACCATGCACAGGAAATGAAATACGATAAAATAGAAAATTTATTGAACCAACACCCGGAACTGCAGGCCATAAACGCACACATAGAACAAAAGAAAAATTAGAGTATGAAGCCTTACGAATTATTTAATAAAACAGGATATGCCTTAAAGCAAGGAGTTTTTAGTGCAGAGGAAATAGTGCGTATGCGCAATGAAGTTACTGCCCAGTTTTTAAACGACCAAAGTGCAGGCATAACACACCAAGTGGCAAAAACAAAAGCGAAGTATGCGAAGGGCGATTTGCTGAGTAAAAAATTGCTGCGCCATATTTTGCTAGACCCGCGTATAGTGCAGATGGCAAAGGATATATTAAATACCGATAGCCTAGTGTACTTTGGCGATAGCACCTATCAGCTAGGCACTGGTTCACGCGGCTTTCACAGAGACTGTGTGGATAGAGAGTTTGGCACCGGGCCAGACTGGCAAGGCCAATATAATCTTATTCGCATGGGCATTTATTTGCAAGACCATGCACACTTTAGCGGAGGACTTAAAATAAAAATTGGATCGCATTTAAACAATAGCGGTAAATCCAAATTTTTAGATACCATGGCAGGCGATGTGGCAGCGTGGAGTTTAAAAACATTGCACAGTGGCAATGCAGTTCGTATAAAAGGGCTTAAGAATTTTTCGATAGACAATTCGAGTATAGAAAATAGAATACCTGACTTTATGAAGTTAGACGAGGAGCAAGAGCGCGCTGCTTTGTTTATGACATTTGGAGTAGAAGGTGTGCATATGGAAAGGTATATAAACGAATACATGCTAAAACGACCGGATGTAATAGAGAATATGAAGGCAAGCGTGTATGACGATGAAGCAATAGCCTTGATAAAAAATAGTGGTGTGAAACTGATACAACCACTGCTGCAAACAGCATGATGCAAAACCGCATTTTAATACGATGCGATGCCGGAACTCACATAGGTATGGGGCACGCTATGCGTTGCCTTGCTTTGGCCGAAATGCTGAAAAGTGATTTTCAAATTCATTTTGTATTACAACGCACCACAATAGCTGTGCACGAATTAATACAATCATATGGATATTCTTTTTCTGAAATAGAGCGCACCGATGACTTTAATATCGATGCCAATAATTTTTGTGCACAAGTTCAACCTACTGATATAGCGTTGCTGGATGGGTATAATTTTAAAACAGAATATCAAATACAAGTAAAGCAAAAGGCGAAAGCACTTGTATGCATAGATGATTTGCATGCATGGCATCATGTGGCCGATGTAGTAATAAACCATGCAGAAGGTGTTAAGGAAAGCGACTATGATTGTGAGTCATACACCAAATTATTGCTTGGGCTAAAGTATGTTTTGTTGCGCGAGCCATTTTTAATAAGGGAAAAATCGCACAAGC
>JANOXJ010000232.1:0-2472 GCA_031418455.1 Flavobacteriales bacterium
ACCAGCACCTCCTTCCAGGCCAGAAAAAATAGCAAGCCACGGTATTGCCACAAGTCGCTCCAATAGTTGCGCTCAGTAGCTCCCGGTTCTATTACTATGTGGTGGTTGGCCATATGGAATACTGCGGGCTAAAGTAGCACCGATATAAGCTACCTATGGCATTGCTAATCAGCGAATTTATTGACCAATGCGGCACTAAACCCTAGCTATTCCATATTTCCCAACTACGCTCCGCTTGCAGCGCCAGCATTTTTAATCCATTCATTGTATGTGCGCCTTGCTCAGCCCCTTTTTTCAAAAACACTGTTTGAGAAGGATTGTAAATTAAGTCGTACAAAAAGTGCTTTTCGGTGAGGGCGTGGTATGGCAAAGTAGGATGCTCAAGCACATTAGGCGCTGTGCCTAGTGGTGTGCAATTAATAATAAGCTGAAAAAATTTCATGTTGTCGGCACTTAAATCTTGGTAGGCAATCTGATTTTCGGCCATGGGCATGCGGGTAGCATAATGAAAAGGAATATTCCACTTGCTAAGCACAAACGCTACTGCTTTAGAAGCTCCGCCTGTGCCAAGAATAAGCGCGCGCTCGTATTTGTTTTCTAAAAAAGGTTTTATGCTCATTTCAAAACCAAACACATCGGTATTGTATCCAATTAATTTTTGATTCGAAATTTTTACGCAATTCACCGCGCCTATATTTTGTGCTAAGTCATCCACCTCGTGCAAGTAATGCATTATAGCTTCTTTGTAAGGAATGGTAACATTAAAACCGCACAGGCCAGACTCATTGCGTAGCAAATCTGACAGTTCGCTAATGTGCTGCAGCGGAAAATTTTTGTATTGCGCATCGGCTATGTTTAGTTGTTCAAACTTGTGCGTAAAATAAGTTTGCGAAAACGAGTGCGAAAGCGGTAAACCTATGAGACCGTAGGTTCTCATGCTTTTGACTTATTCATTCTTGCCTTAATAAGCCCAACAAAAATGGGAAGCACGGAAATAAGTACTATACCTAAAACAACCTTTTCGAAATTCTCTTTTACCCATGGCAAATTGCCAAACAAATAACCAATAGTACTAATGCTGCCCACCCAAAGTATGGCGCCAAGCACACAAAACGTGATGTAAATGCGATAAGGCATGCTGCCTGCGCCTGCTACAAAAGGCGCAATGGTTCTAACTATGGGAACAAAGCGTGCCATAATGATGGCTTGCTTGCCGTATTTTTCATAAAACGATTCTGTTTTAGTAATGTACTCGCGTTTGAAGAAAAGTATACGCTCGCGTTTTTTAATAATCTCACTGAAATAATGCCCAACAAAATAATTGAGATTGTCGCCACAAAGAGCAGCCACAATAAGCAACGGAACAAATACATAAATACTAAGGCCTACATTGTTGTTAGCCGCAGCTATGGCACCGGCAGTAAAAAGAAGGGAGTCGCCCGGTAAAAATGGCATCACTATAAGACCAGTTTCTACAAATACTATAAGAAACAATATGGCATAGATAAGTGTATCGTACTGCACCACCCAAAGAGCAAGCTTATCATCTAAATTGAGCAATAAATCTTTGAAGAAATCTACTATTTCCATGAATAAAAATTTTGGCGAAAATATTCTATTCGCTCTGCTTGGGACTAAAAAGATTGAAATGAATTCGGTAAAAGATTTAGTCCTTGCCTGTATAATCTACCTCACCACCCCATGCATCTAGGTATGCAACTTTATCGCCCTTAATACACTTAAAAATGTTTTCTTCCATTTTCTCTATTTTATCATATACAATTTCAATCATTATGCTACCATCATTATTCATCAATCCGTACTTTCCCTTTTTGGTAACAAGAGATGCATTTTCGTGCATAATTCCAAATGCTTCTATTGTTTCATACTCACAAGGCACAACCATTGTTGCTGTATTATCCATAAGTCCGCACAATCCCTTCTTAATAATTAGAGCAAATCCATCAGCCAATTCATCCATGCGACCTATGGTTTCATATTCCGGTTTTAGTACCTCCAAACCATCGGTACCAACAAGGCCCCATAGCTTATCTTTTTTCACACGGGCAAATCCTTCAATAAAACTATTTACAGGTTCGATGAATGTATATCTTGGTTCCATGGCCTCATAACCATCATAGCTCACAGCACCATAAAGGCCATCCTTTTTTACTAACGCCCAGTCTGAATAAATTTCACCTACCGTACCTATGCTATCATATTTCAACGGAACCATCTCGTATCCCACCATATCCAGTAATCCAGTTTTACCATTGCTCCATACTTGAATCAAACCTTTATAAACTGCACCTACTTCTCCAATTTTATCGAAGTTCACAGGAATTATAAGTTCATTAAAACTGGTATTGAATACGCCTTGCTTGCCGCCTTTTGATACTTTAAAAAGATTTGAGTCTAACTCTTGCAACACTTTGTATTGGGCAGGCACTTGTGCTAATGCAGGTGTGCACG
>JANOXJ010000233.1:0-8672 GCA_031418455.1 Flavobacteriales bacterium
TGGGCGGAGCGCAAAAAGAAGTAGGTGTTATTGAAACAGGTCTAACACTTTTTTTTCGCGGTAAGCAAAAATGCTTTTCAATTTATTTTTTACAAAAACGGTATGTGCAAGCCTTCCTAATATGCCCATAGGCAATCCGTAGTGCACCGTATCAATCATTTCTACATATCCATCGCGTTGCTCAAAGCGGTGCTCGTGATGCCACAAGGCATAAGGTCCAAAGCGCTGCTCGTCTACAAAATATTTTCCTTCTTCGCAGTGGGTTATTTCGGTAGTCCACCGCATGGGTATGTTCAGCAAGGGTTTTATGCGATAGTTAATGATCATACCGGAATACATTTTTTTTCCTTTTATATCACTCAGAATTTCAAAACTCATGTCGTCAGGAGTCATTTCATTCAGATTGTATGGCGTGGCAAAAAACTCCCACACTTTAGGCAGTGGAGCTTTTAATTTGGAGGTAGACTGGAGCGAATAAATTTTCATAGTTTCTATTAATTCTAGAGATGCAACAACAAATTAGTTCTTTTGTTCTGAACGCTTGCGTCTTTTGCGGTAAGCGTAGTAATGCAGCACCGTTTCCAAAGCCTTTTCCATGGCTTGGTTAATAGGGTAAAAATCAACCAGTGTATGGTCTATGTGTGATAGACGAGAGTAATAGTCGCTCATTACTACCACCTTTTTCCCATTCTTTATATCATCTATTGCCTTAGTATAAGCTTCGTTTTGTTGTTCCTTTATCAGTTTGCAGGTCACCAGTTCGGCTTTACCTTCTTTGTCTCTGCGGGCAGTGTATCCAAATAGTCTGCATATAAGGCCACGGTTAGGATATTCGTTGCAAAGGCCACCAAAGTTGGTCACATTGGGCCGAAATACGTAACACAATGAATCCTTCTTTTGCTTAATATCTTCCAGTGCTTGTTCTGCTTTTCCTTCATCAAAAAGTTGCAGGGCAAGGGGCAAAAACTCTAATGGAGTGGCTTCAATATCGGGCTTTTTGCAACACTCGCCACAGCCGCTTAAGCAATGCAGTGTAGTGCTTTTTTGAAAAGCTTCTATCTCTGCATCTAAGCGCTTGTACAAGCGTTTTACTTCATTTACTTTGGTAGGTAGCGTGCTCATCTGGTTACTATAAATCTTACTGCAGCCTTGTTGCCAAGCGTGTTTTGGTACATGAAAAGGTAAATGCCCGTTTGAAGTGATTGGGTATCTATATCTACGTTATTGTTGCCTTTTGATACGGATATATTTTCTTGTTCTATGAGCTGCCCTGAGAAATTGTATATGGCCCATGCGCCTTGTTCGCCTTGTGCTGCGTGCAGTATTACCTGCGTTTTTACAGCACCATACTGCACTCTGCACCAATAGTCTGATATATCTAATTCTAAAGTAGAGCTAGTTAAATCCCAGCCCAACGAACAAACCTGCGGTATGTGGTCGCTCATGTAATAGATGGCTTGCAGCACTTCCATAGGAACAGGATTGCCGGTATCGCAATCAGTTATGTTTTGATTGTAGCAGATGCCATTATTGCCCAGCGACAAAAAGCTATCTTGTGCATAGTACACTTCGTTCGTATTGCTTGTCATAGCCTCACTAAATAGGATAAAATCAAATCTGTCGTCCACACCTCCGCTTGCCCCATCGCCACCCACTTGTGTGAGCCTTGTGCTTTGAGTAAGTATTTCTTTATGTGCAAAACCACTGCCTGTCCAGTTGCCATAAGAGGCAAACACATCTTTCATCACCACTGTATTGTTAGGGTTGGTTAAAGCCACATATGCAGGTTCGGTATTGGTGTAAAGGTTAAAGTCACCGGCCAGAATCACGTTTTCGTTACCTGTAAAATTAGCGTTCATGTAATCTATCCAATCATTGGCCATTTCCAATCGTGCAGTTTGGTTAGCAGTGCCGGTGCTGCTTTTAAGGTGTGTTACGTATACATAAATAAAGGTTGTGTCAGAGCCCGTGGCCAAACCATTGTCATTTATATAAAGCACAAACTCGTTTATGTCGCGCACGGCTGTTATTATTTCATACTGACTTTTTAAGGTGAATCTGTCTTGATTATAAATGATTGCTTGCTGCAGTTCATAAAGATTGCCCGGGTCGCTTTGCATAGGAACAAAAGCGCTATTGGCAAAGTCACCATAGCCCAGCGAGTCCATCATGGCAGTTATGTCCAACAGTCCCTGTTCAGTTTTCAACTCTTGTATCATCAGCAAATCTGGCTGCACATAGTTTACTATTTTTTCAAGGGTATCTAATCTGTTTACAATTTCGCCAAGCGGAAAATTGAGCAGATTATAACTCATTACACGCAGCGGTATCAATTGAGCGTTGCCGCTTGTATAGGCCAAAATACCTAGGCATGCACAACAAAGAGTCATCCATTTTTTCATTGTACAAAGAAAGGAATAAAAGTTAAGAAATAAATTTATTTGAAATGGTACATCAGTGAGGAACTAATAACCGAGTATGCTTTGCGCATTACCCATTTTTTGTTCCATCCTACAGGTTACTTTTTATAGCGCGGATGAAAACTTAGTATTTCTTCTCTCAGTCTATGCCTGTCCATATGTGTATATATCTCGGTAGTGGTAATGCTGCTGTGACCCAACATTTCCTGCACACTGCGCAAGTCTGCACCTGCTTCTACCAGATGCGTGGCAAACGAATGGCGAAAGGTGTGAGGCGATATTTGTTTATGTATGCCTGCTTTGAGCAGCAAATCTTTTATAATGGTAAACACCATCATGCGCGTCAGTTTAGCGCCCCTTCTGTTCAGAAAAAGAAAATCTTCCTGCCCTTGTTTTATTATCTGATGGTTGCGCATTTGCTCTTTATACATCTCTATCCATTTTATGGCAAGATTTCCAATAGGAACTAAACGCTCTTTGTTGCCTTTGCCTATCACGCGCACAAAACCATCGTCAAAGTGCAGGCACGAAATACGCAACTCGGTTAATTCGCTAACACGAAGGCCGCAGCTATAAAGTGTTTCCAGCATGGCCCTGTTGCGGGTGCTTTCTGCTTTGCTCAAATCTATTTCGCTCAGCAATGCATCTATTTCTTCCACACTTAGCACATCGGGCAGTTTGCGGCCCAGCCTTGGAGTGTCTATAAACTCCATAGGGTCTACGGTTATTTCTTTTTCTAAAAGCAGGTAATTAAAAAAGCCTTTGAGTCCGCTAATGATGCGTGCCTGAGTGGTGGCTGCCAGACCAAATGAATGAAGCCATTCTAAAAATGCGCGAATGTGTTCAGCTTTTACTTGTGTGGGTTGTAGAGTGGGGGTAGTAGTTTCGCTATACTGCCTAAGCTTATCCACGTCCATTACATAGGCCTGTATGCTATTAGCCGACAACGATTTTTCCAATCGTAGAAAATTTACAAATCCCTTTGTGCTTATCTGCCAGCTCATGAGGCTAATGTGAAGCGTTAATAATGAGCAACGATATAGAGAATAAAAAATTTCATAACCGGGGCATGTGGGTACAGTAGCGCTCAGTGTTTTTGACCAATGCTTACTGCACTAAAAACAGAAAACCCCCGCACCGTTGTGCAGAGGTTTTCAGACTAAATTACCTAAACAAATTCTATATTAATTAACCAAAACTACTGAAGCTATCACCGTTGTGAATCACACCAGCATCTTTTTATGTCTTATTTAAACCATTGTTGCTGGCTTATAAGTAAGGCTTCCTGTACTGTTATACGTTCGCCATCATTATATGCTGTAACAAAGGGACCGGGTAGGTTGCTGTGTTTTGCCTTTAACTCTTCACGAGCGTTTCTGGCATCTACATATTCAGTATACTTTCCTGTGGTATACTTCACCCATCCATCTACGTTTTCAATATTATATGATTGTGTGAAGTTGTATGTTTTCTTCATGAAGGTTTTATTAACAACACGATGTGCGGCTAGAATTTGCACTTTGTAAGTTATTCCATTTTCTGCTGAAGGTACTGATGTTACTGGGTTTGCAGTGTTGTTGTTAGCAGCCGTAACTTCTGTTGTAGTGTTGTTATTGGCAGTATTATTTTCAGTATTTGAAGTATTATTATTTACTTCTGTAGTGCTGTTATTAGTTGTATTGGTATTGTTGTCTACTACATTATTGGCGGTAGTTGCGGTGTTGTCTACAGTAGTATTCGTATTTGTATCTACTGTATTATTTGTGTTTGTATTGTTAGTTGTATTCTCTACTTGTGCCACTGGTTCGGCAGCAGCTCCACCTTTGTTTACTACAGCTACATCATACGGTACAAAGTTGAGCGAGTAGGTAAACACGCCAGTTATTACAGGCATGTCTACTATGTTAGAACAAAGAATTTTGTAGCTGCATTCAAACGAGTCGGTATCAGGCACTCCAAACCATACAAACTTTATAGTATTAGATTGTTGCGTTACGGTGGCACCTCCATCATTCACCACATTCGATTTGCAATCCATAGGCAGTGTTTCCAGTATGCGGCCAAACAAGCCTTTGATAGCGTTGTTTCTTACTTCTAATTTAACTGCGTATTCCAAATCATTTATTTTGGTTATGGTGCGCTCGCAAATCATATCGTTTACTGTCTCTTCTATTTTCACACCGGGCATTGTCTCAGCTACCTCTTGTGGTGTAGGACCTATCACTTTTTTTACATTAAGTGTTTTGGTAGGTATGCTTATGTCCTCGCGCTTATTTTCTTTTACATAAGAGAATGTGCCGGTTATGTCATAGTTGCCTTCAAGATTGTCAGCACTTTCTATGAAGTATGTAATAGTAAAATTTTCTTCCGTAGGCAATGTCATCCAAAGAAATTTTGCTTTCTGTCCGCTAAAGGTGAATGATGCACCTTTAATGTCGCCAGGAGATGCGCTAAAACCAAAAGGCAATGCTATTTCTAATTTGGAAAATCCTTGCACATCACCTTTGTTTACGGTAAGCTGAACTTCTTGCTTTTCGCCCGGGGCTATGGTGGCAGGGGTGTTGTTGTCTATTAAGATTTCAGCATCATTGAACAGGCTGAAGAAAAGTAGAGCAACAAAATTGAGAAATACTACGGATGCTTTTATCATGGGATTGTGAGCCGGCACATGTAGGTTATATGCCTAGCCCAAAAGTGTTAGATACTTGTGCTTGGAATTAATAGGCATTTGTGCAATTGCAAACACCACAGTGTGAAAAGCGAGTGAAGGTTTAGATGATGCCATTATAAGTGAAATGTTTTCATTCAGTGCCGTTATCAATTTTAAGATTGTTTCTTCAGCAAATTATTTTTTCTAAAGAAAAAAATATCCAAAATGCATAGCATAATTTTTTGCAATTACGCATTGCGCAATCCTTAGGATTTTCTTAGCATAAAAAAAGCCCGGCCTAAGCCGAGCTTTTTATTTGAGACATATCCAACAGATATGTAAGTTGTATTTTTTATTAATTTATTTAGTCACTTCTATAACAGCTCCAGCTATTTCAGTTTTGCTAAAGTCAGCATTTATATTTATGGTTTTACCTGCCTGCACAGTAACTCCTGCATTGTTATTTATAAGTGTGTTTAGCTTTTGCTCATAGCTGCTTCCTTGCGCTGCACTTAGTTTTGCAGTAAAATCATCATAGTCCAATGCTTTTTTGCTCACTACTATAGCAAAGTAATCAGCGGTCCCTTTATCATCAGGAAAGAAGCTATGGTCGCGAGGGAAAAGGCGTGTGCCTTTAATACCACAATATGGCGAATGCTTTTCGGTATAAGGGAAAAGTTTGTACGAAGTGCCATCAGTTTCTTGGCCAAAAATGTAAACGTAGCAATCAATGTTATTTGTCACCTGAAGTTTAAATTCTTCGTTAGTAGTCATTTTGCGCGCAGTGCGGAAGGTGTTAGTACCTGCTTGTACCAAATCTAAATTTTGGTCGTTGGCATTTAATACTATTCCAAACTGTGCGTTAAGCACTGACGTTTGTGGCGCGCTTGCATCGCCACCAGGGTATATGCCATAAGCTTCTTTTACAAAAAATTCAAAGTCGTCATAGCTTACCCAAGCAACACCCTTGCTGCCCCATTCTTCGCCCCATGAGTTCATTATTTGAAAACCACCCATGTTTTGTGCAAACTTGTAATCGTCATACCCAATTACACACATAGCATGTCCGCCAAAACCCATTTGGCCATAGTCGCTTTCAGTTGGCTGCCACACGTCTTTGCCCATCATGCTTTGCATAAAGCTACCACCCACCATCATACCTATTACACAAGGTGCTCCTTGTGCAAGGTTTTGTTTTATGGCAAGCATGTTTACCGTGTTTGGGTCGCTACCATCGCGGCCACCTGTAAGACGCTGATAGCCGTCTATTTTAAAATCTTCTGCCTTGCGCAGCGCCATGCTGCTTGGTCGTGTGTTGCAGTCCTGGTCGTTGTAGGCCATTTCATTCCATGGTGCCAAACCTTTGCCTTGCATCACTTTCATAGCCTCTGGCAAGTAGGCACCCTGGCAACCGTCCAGTTTTATTTGGTTGTATAAGAAAGAAGGCGAGAAGGTGGCGTTGTCAGGATTTTGACCAGACTCGCGCGCTTCCATAATGCTGCGTGCTGCATATGCTGATGCCCATGCCACACAAGAGCCTTGCTGGCCCTGGTTTTTGCGCGATGGTGCATATTGCAAAAGCGATATGCGCTCAGGCAACGGATTGCGCTTATTGTCTGCAAGAGGTTCAAATATTTCTGTAGCCGAATATTTTGCTATATCAAAGCTGGCGCCTGTGGCCAGTGCTCCTGAGTTAGCAGCAGGATTGTCAGGCAGCACACTGCTGCATCCTTTGCCAAAAAACATGTAAGCTCCTGCTAATACCGCCACTACCAATAGCAATTTTGGATTGCGGCCAAAAAGACCGAGCAACACAGGTAAAAATTGTATCAATCCACCACCACCTGTTCCTCCGCCACCGCCACCACCGCCTGGTCGTGGGTTGTAGCTTCCCTGGTCTTCATCGCGTTTAATTCTTATAGGCATGTCAAATAGTTTTTTTAGGGTTAATAATTATTTTATTTATTGATATCGTTCAAAGGTGAATTAGTCACAATCAAATTCGTTTTATCAAGCGCAAATTGTGACTGTATGATTTTGTAGTGCCGTTAAATATACCTTGATGGTCCAGTGCATCTATGCGCACTTGGCCTGAGGCATGTATTATTTGCATGGTATCATTGTTTTGGTCGCGTAGTACAATACCCACATGTATTATGCGTCCTTCTGCATTGTCAAAAAATGCCAAGTCTCCTGTTTGAGCTTCTTCTACAAAGGCTATAGTGCTGCCTTTTTCAGCTTGCTGCCAGGCATCTCTGGGAATACTGTGGCCGCATACTCTAAACACTATTTGTGTAAATCCACTGCAGTCAATACCCATAAAAGTGCGGCCGCCCCATAGGTAAGGCGATCCTAAAAACTGCCGTGCAATAGCTTCTATAGTATGTGCGGAATTAGATTCAACTTGTTGAGTAATGAAACTACCGCATGGTGCCACTATGTTGTCAGTCTGTATAGCAAATAGCTGCGTAACGGTGGAAGTTTTGGTTTCCATAGCATTTGGCTGTACCTGCTTTTTGTCCACCCATCCCTCGTAGCCATCGTGCTGCAAGCTTATCATGTACCATCCCCCTCCTTTGTTGTTGTCCACCTCATCCAGTATGGTAGCCGTTTCGCCCAATAGCATCTGGTTCACCATTTCAGCTTTGTCTGATGGTTCTGCGCGCATTGGTATAGCTGCTAAGTGGCATATTACGGTTCCTTTCATGCTCCTAATATTATTGGGGCATCAAATAAAAGAAGTAGATGGGGTTTTTAATACTGCATTTTATCACCAATTATTTTGAAAAAAAGGCACGATTAAAGTCGTATAAAACTCACATTTCCTACTTTTACCCCAAAACAGAATAACTATGTGGCACGAAAAGGACAACAAACTGGTACGAGAGTTTCGCTTTAAAGACTTTCAAGAAGCTTTTACCTTTATGGTAAGAGTAGGCTTTATAGCGGAAAAAATGAACCATCACCCTGCATGGTTCAACGTGTACAACTATGTAAAAATAGAACTCAGTACACACGATGCTGGCGACACGGTAACGGAGAAAGACCGCAAGTTGGCTTTGGCTATAGACGAGATTTTGCAATAAAACTTCTTATTTTTTTAATACCTCGTATTCGCTCTACATTAGCCCCCGCATATTGGTACGGGCATGAAACGCCATAGCCCGATACCAAATTAACGAATGCACTCAAAAAAATCTGCACAATTTCAAAATGACTGAAACCATGCAAAACACCGCAGTAAATGCTGCAGATGCCTCAATTACAGGCCGCATGTCCACTTTCGATCACGAGCAAGTGGTATTTTGCCAAGACAAGGCCACAGGCCTAAAAGCCATAATAGCCGTACACAACACAGTAATGGGCCCAGCCGTAGGTGGCACCCGCATGTGGTCATACGCATCCGAAGCCGATGCTATTACCGATGCGCTTCGCCTTTCGCGCGGTATGACTTATAAAAGCGCTCTTGCCGGCCTCAACATAGGGGGCGGAAAGGCTGTTATTATAGGCGATGCGCGCAAAGACAAAAATGAAGCGCTTATGCGCAGGTTTGGCAAGTTTGTAAACAGCCTTGGAGGCAAATACATAACTGCAGAAGATGT
>JANOXJ010000234.1:0-6287 GCA_031418455.1 Flavobacteriales bacterium
AGATTCGAAGCATTTGCATCGCACATTATTCGTTTTGAAAAAAATGTGCAGCGCACATCGTTCGACAATATGCTGGTGGTAGGCATCAGAGCCATCGGTTTGTTAGAACCACAGCGCGATTTTTGAGCTGAAGAATTTCTATAAAATTATTTTTGCATCTGCGCGTACTCCTTAGCAGCATATTAATGCTTATTCTTTTTTTTAAATACAAGAATATTGTTTTAAAAAGAAATGGAGGTTTTGGAAAACTTGTTGAAAAGTAAATTTGGAATTTACCCCCCCCCCCCCTGTTATTTCGTTTTCGCAAGGTCATAAACCTGATCAATTTATTGCCATGTGGGAGCTCGCTGAAAATCCTTTAAAGAGTAGGCGTTATTAAAAAATATACTAAAATGAAAAGTAAATTATTTGCATTTTTTCTAATTCTTCTTGCTTGCAACAGCGCAATGGCATATAACATTATTGCAGTTACTAAGTCTGACAAAGGTCTTTTTGGATACAGGGATGTAAGTTGGCAGTTGGGTGCTACAGGCCCCAACGGAAATATTCAAGGATGGGTGGGTAATTGCAGTAATCCTGGACTTAGTTCTTGCAGACCTCCATCTATAATGCATGACAACAATGATTATCAAACTTCTTTAACTTTGCTTGACTATGCAGAAAATCAAATTGACAAAGGCATATTTAATGGTAGTTATGAAATGAATGTGCAGGTGGAAGGAGAAAATGAAATGAGAACGTATACAGTAACTTGGAGTTGTGATGAAAAGGGAGATGGAACAATTATTATTGATCGAATAGATGAATAAATCATGGCAAAGTTTTCTAAAAGCTACAAGAACTAAAGTTCTTGTAGCTTTTACTCTTTCCGCAACCTCCTTTCTTTCAACTAGTGCTCAGGTGAAAGAAGCGTTCTTTAAATACGACACAACATTTGTTATTAAAATTGAAACAGCGAAAGTTATTATTAATCCAAATCTGCCCTTGGAGTTGACTGTTGATGAAGTTGATAATTGCGCTTATAGCCTACTTTACATTGACCATAAAGAAAGGGCTATTTACTACTTAAGTATTAAAACAGAAACGGGTCAATACCTAATTCACAAGGTAAGATTTCCAAAAAAAATAAAAATTGATAGAAGAAGCACGAAAGGAAAAATTATTCTAAATGACAAGGTAAGGCCAGATTTAATAGGTGTTCACTTATTTGACATTATAATTTGGGTAAATAGAGAAAGTGATGCAATTGAAACTACTGAGAAGGTAAGTACTGAGGATAGTTATTTCTTTTATTTTAAAGATTATGTTCTCAGTGCTAATTATTATAATGACTTTTCAGTAAGGCATAAGGCACACCTAAAATTAATGAATAAGTCTGTGAAATCTAAAGAAATATTCCCAGAAACTGACTTCATTGAATTTACCCATTTTAAGCCTAACTACCTTGTGGATTGCAGTAAATCAAATATTGCATGGTTAAGCGTTTCCAAACCTTATCTATTATTGTTCAACCATCAGCTAGAATTACAAGATAGTCTGGACTTTAATGTGTCTAATTGGCTGGATGTGGACTCGTTAATTAAACTTCCTTTTTATTCGGAATTGCGAAGAAAGGGCGTCTTTGAATTTTGTGCCAAAGCATTGGAAGATGGAGCACGTAAGAATTTGGCAGTTCAATTCATAAATGATTCTATGCTAGTAATAAGCAACATGAAAGGTATGGGCGAGATGCAAGAAATATTAATTAAAATTACGCACGATAAGAAGTTACAAATAATAGATTCACGTTTTGTAAATGGCGCTTATACGAGTCAGACAGCACTGAGCTCAGATAAATTTGAAAGATATCTTCAGACCGCTGATGGACTTATTAGTCAAAATGAATTGTTTCAGTTGAGCGTTGGTCCGGGTGCAATGCCTTGGCAGACTCTGCCTCATGACTTAGATTTTACTAAGTATACTTATCTAAGTTTTTATAAATTTCATTTTTTGCAACCATGATAAGGGTATTTATTTTTACGGTTTTCTTCATGATTGTTAATGTTACATTTAGTCAGAAAATTTATTTTGAAAAAATGGATGGTAGTTTAGATTCAACATTAGAATCTAGTATTATTATTGTTGCTGGTGATCTGAATTGTGGTTTATGTTTTGAAAAACTGAATAAGGTATTAAGATTGAAATACTATCCTAAAGGAACTCGAATTATTCTTTACTATGATTCACAATCATTGCCTGAATATGCACGTTATGCTAAGGCAGCCGAATTAAAAGCAAAAATTCCAGATTTGAATATTGAAATCGTTTTTTATTCTATTGTTTCGAATGATAATAATCTGGTGGTTTGCCCTCCAAAAGAGCAACCTTACTTGCTTATTTTTTCCAACGAAAAAAGGGTGTTTCTTTGTAATCAAGATATATTCGGAGTTAAGAAAAGTAACAAGCAATTGCGTAAAGAAATACTTAGTTACATTTCTAGTTAATTATCGAAAATTGAATTTGACTCAATTAAATTCACTCATCGCTAAATTGATAGACTTGTAGTTTTCAGTAGCAACGCATACTCCTTAGCTGCATAAGTAAGTATAACATCGGCACCTGCGCGGTGCAGGCTTAGCAGCATTTCGGGCATGGCGCGGTTGTAGTCCAGCCAGCCCTGCATGGCGGCAGCTTTAAGCATGGCGTATTCGCCACTCACATTATAAGCTGCTATGGGTAAATCAAAATTTTCTTTTAGCAGATGTATTACATCTAAATAACACAATGCCGGTTTTACCATCAAAAAATCTGCACCCTCAGCAGTGTCAAGTTGTGCTTCGCGCAATGCTTCGCGCTTATTAGCGGGATCCATTTGATACGTTTTTTTATCGCCAAATTTTGGTGCGCTGTCCAGTGCATCTCTAAACGGACCATAAAATGCGCTTGCATATTTGGCTGTGTAGCTCATTATGCTTGTTTCGCTAAATCCTTCCTGATCCAGTTCCTGTCGAATGAATCCTACGCGGCCGTCCATCATATCGCTTGGGCCTATTATGTCTATACCTGCATCTGCTTGCGCCACGGCCATGCGGCCAAGTATGGGCAGTGTTATATCGTTTATTATTTTTCCGTTTTCCACATAGCCATCGTGTCCATCGCTACTGTATGGGTCCATGGCCACATCGCTCATAAGGCACGCCTCAGGAAAGCGCTGTTTTATAGCGCGAATAGTGCGCAGATAAAAATTATTTTCTGCATAACTATAGGTAGCTGTTTTATCTTTTAATGCATCTTCCACAGCCGGAAAAAGCACAAAAGATTTAATACCAAGTTGCATGCATTCATCTATTTCGTGCATAAGTAAATCTTCGCTCCAGCGGTGTATGCCGGGCATACTGGTTATAGGTATTTTTTTGCTGCTACCATCTACTACAAACAATGGATATATAAGTGCAGAAAGTGGCAGGCGCGTCTCGCGCACCATACTGCGTATGGTTTCACTCTTGCGGTTTCTTCTTGGTCGTTCTATCATTTAGCGTGATTATTAATAAATTATTTTTTGCTCTCTTTAAATTTCCCTTCCTTCACCCTTAAATTAAAAATTGAAATGTGCCATTTTTCCTCTTCGCCAGCCTTTTGATGGCAGAATATATCATAGTGATCTCCCACTTCTGGATTATGCCAATTATAAGAGGTTCTTTGTTCAAGTAACTGACCTAATGAGTCTTTGCTTTCAGAATATCTATAGCTAGGTTTAGCTTTAAGATCTTTTGTAAAGTGTTCTAATAACTGCATTGCTTCCGCAGAGTCTAAACCGTAAGCGCTAATGCCAAATATTTGCATTTTTTCGGTTGTTGTAATTTCAATGTTTTCTCTGCCTCGTAATTTGGTTTGTATCCATTCAATAGAATCCACATAAAGTTTGAATGTTTCTAAGTCCGGTTTGCCTGTTTTATCATCCAATGCTATTTGATGCGGTTGAAGGAAATGGCCTGGTTGCATACCATAAATGTCACTACGTTCTTTTGTGTTGCCTTCTCTAAAAAAAAGATTACAACTGCTTAGCGCTATAAGCGTAAGCATAAATAATAATCTATTCATAATTATTGACAGATAAAATTATTGATGTATTAATTCAGAAAGTTTTTTAGTCAAAGCATCAAGGTCTTCATTTTGTTTTTTCATACCACTCAGCGCTTCTTCATCCGTTTTTCCCTCACCAAAAGGATTGGCGGCACCCTTGGCTATTTCTTCTGGTGTGGGCAATAGTTTCATTTGCGATTTCCAATTGACTAATTCATTGCGTCCACTATTTGCTTGTTCAAGTTTGTTTTTAAGCGCATTGTAATTTTTAAATAGTGTAGTGTCTTGTTGCAACATGGTATCTGTGCTCATGGCACTTATTTCGCCACTTATGCGATTGGTATAGGCGGCCAGGCTAGTGTCCAGTTGGTTTAGGCTTTTCAGCGTTTCGTTTTGTATGACGCGCGCTTGTTTAAGTTGTTCGGTTTCGCTGGCTGCGCATGCGCATACCAACATAATGCAAAAAGCGTAAATAATATAAAGTGTTGTTTTTGTTTTCATAAGTTCAGATTTCTTTATTTTTTTTGGGTACAGGGTCGTATCCAAATGTGCCCCAAGGGTGGCATTTGGATATTCGTTTTATGCCAAGCCACATTCCTTTTAGTACGCCCCACTCTTGTATGGCCTCCACCGCATATTGCGAACAGCTGGGCTCGTGGCGGCACTTAGGCCCCAGCAAGGGCGACAAGGTGGCCTGGTATAAGCGTATGGGTAGTATAAAAATTTTTTTGAGCATGAATTTGCGTGTGCAACAGTGCGCTAAGTTAGTGGCTTGGTTTATTGTTGTGGCTCACACTATTGTCACAAAATGCAGCATGTTTTATGGCCCCTATCAATACCGTATAAATAATATGCGGTAAACTAGCCAAGCTGCCACTGCAAAGGCAATAGCTGAAAGGGCATAGGTAACATACAGCCTTGGTAGTTTTATTATTTTGTGAAGTATGTACAACAGCAGTAGTATTAGGCCAATAATAATGATTTGACCAAGTTCCACTCCTATGTTGAAAAGTAAAAGCTGCTTTACAAGGTCACCAGTTTCGCTATACATCATGCGGAAATAACTGGAAAAACCCATGCCGTGTATGAGGCCAAAACAGGCTGCTATAGTGTATTGCACCCATGCTTGAGGCCTTTTTATAAATGCACCGGCTACTATATTCCAAAGCGCAGTGAGCATAATGGTTATAGGAATAAGCAATTCAATAAAATTGCCTGAAAAGCGCAGCACATCTAAGGCGGCAAGCGCAAGAGTAAGGCTGTGCCCAACGGTAAATGCAGTGGCTAGCCAAATTATTTTTTTGTACTCCCGCGAGGCATAAGGCGCGCACAAGGCCAGTAAAAACAACATGTGGTCGTAGCCTTCTAGGTCTGTTATATGCAATATGCCTTGTATTATGGATTGCATGTTTTTGCTTTCTGTAATTGTTTGCGAATAAAAAGCTAATTCTGTTCATTTTTAGTGAATGTTGTTCTGTTTTATTTCAAAAGTGAAAGACTAACTTCGCACCACATTTTTTTATTAAAGAACACTAAGTAAAAATGAGCTACCAAACACCTGCTACTTTAGAACAAGCCCAAGACATGGGATTGCGTGCCTATGAATTTGATAAAATCTGCGAAATTCTTGGCCGAACACCCAACTTTACTGAAATGTGCGTGTACTCTGTAATGTGGAGCGAGCACTGCTCATACAAAAACAGCATAAAGTGGCTGAAAACTTTGCCTAAAGATGGACCACATATGTTGGTAAAAGCGGGTGAGGAAAATGCAGGCCTAGTGGATATAGGCGATGGTATGGGATGTGCTTTTAAAATAGAAAGTCACAACCACCCTAGCGCGCTGGAGCCATACCAAGGCGCGGCCACTGGCGTGGGTGGCATCAATCGCGATATTTTTACCATGGGTGCTCGCCCTATTGCACAGCTCAACTCATTGCGTTTTGGTAAGCTAGACAATCCTAAGACTAAGTGGCTTGTGAATGGCGTAGTAAAGGGCATTGGCGATTATGGCAATGCATTTGGTATTCCTATAGTGGGTGGCGAGGTGTTTTTTGACGAGAGCTACCAGGCTAATCCTCTTGTGAATGCTATGTCGGTGGGACTTATAGACAATACCAAAATTATTTCTGCTAAAGCAAAAGGTGTTGGCAACCCCGTATTTATAGTGGGTTCCAGCACAGGTAAAGATGGTATTAAAGGTGCTTCGTTTGCATCAAAAGATAT
>JANOXJ010000235.1:0-9619 GCA_031418455.1 Flavobacteriales bacterium
GCATAAGGGCCACCGCTTAATATTTCATTACCTGCCTCATCTTCCAGGTTCCATGTTGTTTCCTCTGCATAGTTATCAGTGTGTATCAATATTTCTACCAGCACGCCATCTAAAATTGCATTGATAGAATGTGTAACAGCATTGTCCAAAGGTGACTCATCAGGACTTCCGTTTGGATTTACAAACTCAAGTGTAATATCATTGTTACCATCTACAAGACCTGTTACTGTTACGTTTACAATAGCTTGCAAACCATAAGCTATACTGCCGGTCCATGGCTGTGTGCCACTAAGGGTGCCGTTGATGTATATATTGATATTGCCATTCACCAGCAACTCAGCCCCTTGGTTAAAAATGATAAGAGGAATAGTAATGCTTGGTGCACAAGACACACCTCCTAATTCAAAAGAGGCAGCAGCATCTAAACTATATAAGTTCTCTATTGTAGCTGACAATGTATTATTAAATTCACCAGTATCGTCAGGATGAGATACAGTAGCAGTAATTTCATAAGCCCCATTAGCAATCATGTCCATAGGCACTGTAAAGGTGTGCGTGTACACCGCACCTGGATTAAGCGGACCAGGTATAACTATCGACTCTAACTCTACTCCTTGAAATGTGAAAGACAATGTATAGTTAGACATAGGCTCTAGACCCATGTTGGTAACATCTATTGTAAGCAACTCGGTTGAGGTAAATGAGCCTGCAGTAACTGGAGAAATAATGTGGCTTAATGCTAAATCAAATGTGTCTTGCGCTAGCATAAACGCAACTATGCGTGTGCCAACACCTGAACCACCTGCGCGCGCATATTC
Organism: Flavobacteriales bacterium; assembly: GCA_031418455.1. GTDB lineage: Bacteria > Bacteroidota > Bacteroidia > Flavobacteriales_D > Sanyastnellaceae > JANNVZ01. The sequence goes on from JANOXJ010000235.1 coordinate 819, forward strand.
TGATGTGAACCAAAATGTGTTTCCATCCACAGGGTCTACCCCCATTTGAGCATAGTCGCCATAACGGCCGCCAGATTGTATGGCAGTTGTGCCGGTTACCGCTTCAAATTCGGTAACAGTCATCATACCCAGTGGGTCGTTTGCATAGCGGCCGGTGTAGCGCAAACTCACTCTTTTGTTTTCGCTACTTACTGTAAATCCTAGTCCTATATTTCCATCTGTGTCTATAGCTATTGCTCCCATGTATCTGTCATATCCATCGGCACCTGTTTGAGTACCCTCTTGGTATACATACCACTCGCCAGCTGGCTCTCTGCGCATTTCCATCCAACGCACACCTGCTAGGTTAGCCCCATCAGTTACATCCGTTACAAAGCAGCACACTATAGATTCATGTGTTCCAAAGTTGCGGTATTTAGGCACATTCATTATAGTCTCTGGTATGGCATCCAAGCCACCACCACCTTGCTGCGGCACACACTGAAAACCAAATCCAGATACAGAACAAGGATGACTGTCATAAGGTGTTGTTACCACAGAAACTTCGCTAACTGTTGTGTTATTTACGTTAGAAAAATCAACATCGAAAGTAATAATGCGCACTGCATCTTCTGGTGCATTGCCCCACGATGAATCGTCTAACGACAATACACTCGGTAGCATACTTGGTAATGCAGTTCCATCCCAATCTATAGGAGTTGATACAAAAAAGCCTTGCTCGGTATTGTTGTTTCCTTCTACCTCTATGCGCTGTATGGTAACCATGTTGTTGCCAGCTAACATAGCATTGCGGTCAATAAAATATTGTGTGTGAGCGCCACCGCCACTCTCATTGGTAGTAAGCAAGTAAGCTTCTGGCCAAATGCTGTATTTTGGATAATCTGGAAATTGAGGTGTGGCAAATGAGTAGGCAAAATAACTGCCAAGTGGATCTGATGTTTCAGAAACTGCCACAAGTAAATTCGCAGGGTCAGTAAACTCTGTTACCAGCCAGCGAGCTGCTGTTTCATCATAAAGTACTATTGGATCCCCTGCAGAGTTTTCACCTAAATCTGCCCAAAGAGTTGACATAGCAAATTGGTCTAGCAATACGCCATCCTTGTTGAAAACGCCCACTTCAGTAACATTAACTGCTTGCACATAATGCTCCAGACCTATATCTCCTGTAGGGTCGTGGGGCGATCCAAAATCGCCAATGCCATCTATGTTAATGGTTGGTTCTACCACATAAGATGGTCCACCACCGCCCTGCACCAATGGGTCAGCACCTTGGTGTTCTCTTTCCGGAAAAACAACTTTACTTTTCTTTCTGCCTACAAAATTATCAGGCACTTTGCGCTCTGCTTTTAGTTTCGCCTCCTTTTCTTCTGATGTAGTTTTCAATCTCATCAGTTCACTCACGGGTTTTGTTTTTCCTAAAAATACTGCTTGGGTAACTTGCACATTGAAATTTGGTGTAGTGCGCTCCGCTACTTTGCTTTGCTGCGCATTACTTACAATGGCAAGGGTAAATAGAACAATAAATAAAAACGGTTTCATACTGGTTTACTTTTTTATTGGTTGTGTTTTTGAACTTCCTTCATTGGTGCTGTTGGTTGGCGTTCCCGGCTCATTTTCTTCAAAATAAGCGTCTTCGATGCTGCCATCCGCCTTTAACTTTTCCAATAGCTTATTTACTTTTTTCTCACTCACTTTAAATTTTACATTCCATTTGTTTTGCGACCTACTCACACGGTCGGCCTTTTGGTAGCCATCTGCCAAATAATTTGCGGCCAAATAATCTGAGTTTAAATCGTCTTTCAGGAAAATGATAATAGATTTTTCAATCATGTTTTTTTGGTTGGATTGCGCTCTGCAACTAATAAATAGAGCAGCGCCAATTATTGCAAATGCAACTAACGCCCATGGGGTTAAGGTTTTCATTATAGCAAGTTTTGGGTGGAGTAATGCTTTGGTTTCTAAATCTGCCTTACCCCATTGGTTAATTGGTGTAAAGATAGATTTTATGAGAATAATGTGAAATCGATCTACCCATATTCTTGGAAACTTGCAGTCCCTTACTCTGTCTTTCTCTTCTGCTAATTTCTTGCAAAACTTTGGTCATAACCAATACAATTGTCAAAGCAATTACCTTTGCCCCCCAATCACAAAAAAACATATTAAATTAATTCTCAATGAAAGAAGTATTTATAGTATCTGCAGTGCGCACACCAATGGGAAGCTTTGGTGGTTCGCTAGCCTCATTAACAGCCACACAACTTGGAGCTGCGGCCATAAAAGGCGCACTGGACAGAATAAGTCTTGATGCCAAAGAAGTGAACGAAGTGCTTATGGGCTGTGTGCTACAAGCCAATGTAGGCCAGGCTCCTGCACGCCAGGCGGCCAAGTTTGCTGGTGTGCCCAATGAGGTGCCTTGCACCACCATAAATAAAGTGTGTGCCTCTGGCATGAAGGCTATAATGCAAGGAGCGCAAGCTATAATGCTGGGCGATGCAGATGTGGTAGTAGCAGGTGGCATGGAAAGCATGAGCCGTGTGCCTTTTTACTCTGAAAATTTGCGCTGGGGAAATAAGTATGGCAACGTAACTATGACCGATGGATTGGCTAAAGACGGCCTTACTGATGTATACCACAACTACCCTATGGGTACCGCTGCAGATATGTGCGCCAAAGAGTGCAACATAAGCCGCGAGGCACAAGACGAGTTTGCCATAGAAAGCTACAAGCGCAGCGCAGCAGCCTGGGCTGCCGGAAAATTTGCCAACGAAATAGTTCCGTTGCAAATGACAGGCAGAAAAGGTGAAGCCATACTTTTTGCAGAAGATGAAGAATACAAAAGTGTAAACTTTGAAAAAGTGCCACAGCTAAAACCTGTGTTTAGCAAAGAAGGTACTGTAACTGCTGCCAATGCAAGCACCATGAATGACGGTGCTGCTGCAGTAGTGCTTATGAGCAAAGAAAAAATGGAAGCATTGGGCCTAAAGCCACTTGCTAAAATAAAAGGCTATGCCGATGCTGAGCAGGCTCCTGAATGGTTTACCACTACTCCATCGCTTGCATTGCCTAAGGCTGTAGCAAAGGCAGGTCTTAAAATGACCGATCTGGAATATGTAGAATTGAATGAGGCATTTAGTGTAGTAGGCATAGTGAATACTCAAAAAATGGGACTAGACCCAGCCAAAGTAAATGTGAATGGTGGCGCAGTATCATTAGGCCATCCGCTTGGATGCAGCGGTGCACGCATTATAGTAACGCTTGTAAATGTGCTAGCACAAAACAATGCCAAGTATGGCGGTGCAGGCATATGCAACGGTGGTGGCGGTGCCAGTGCTATGGTGATAGAGAGAATGTAATTTATAATCTTATAGATATTGTTAGAGAAAAGGTGGACACGGGTCCACCTTTTTTTCTTACTGGTAATCTCTACCAATGCAATATTTTTGATAAACTAAAAAGAAGCTTTGATGAAACAAATACTAGCAATTACAATTTTCATGCTCATTGGCTATGTAAACTATAGCCAGGATGAAGAGGCGCCTGCCATAACAAAACCGGAAACGAATGAACAAGAGCAAACGCCTGAACCACAACACTACGACCCTGATGCAGAAGAAAGAATATGGGTAAATTCAGATGAATTACCTGTTTATAAAGGCGGCTTGCAAGCCTTATATGCATTCATTGCTAAAAATGTAATATACCCACAAACTGAGTTAGATGCCAATATTGAAGGCACTGTATATCTCACCTTTGTAGTAGAAAAAAATGGAAGCACCAGCAACCACAAAGTTGTGCAAGGGGTGGCGGGCGGACCCGGATTGGATGCAGAAGCGCTGCGTATATGTAAACTTATTCAGTTCGAAAAACCAGCTTACAAAGATGGTTTTCCTGTAAAAACTAATTACAGACTTCCAATCAAATTTAAATTAGACGATAACATAATTGAAGCTGACAAATGGCAGTATGAAGGTGGCATTGATTCGCTCAACGCGAAATTGAGAAGGGAAATAATAACCCCAACAAAAAAGTGGAAGAAACTCTACAAGTCGAAATTGCTAGTGGCTCTGGAAATAGATGCGAATGGAAAAATAAAGGACATGGAGGTGCGACAACCAAATAAGAAAATAGATAAGCATTTAAGAACTGAGGTAACAAGAATTTTTAATGCTGCAAATTCTTATGTGTGGGGCAACAAAAAATCATCACCACAACGAAATGTCATAGTTTACGAATTTTATATAGATACTGAGTTTGTGGCTAATTCGAAGGCCAAACAACTATAACAATAATTTTAAATCATTTGCGATTACATTTTTAGCTTTTATCCATTAAGCCTTGTGAAGGACCCAATGAAAAAAATTCTATTCCTCTCATTACTGCTAATACAATGTGCTGCAATTGCTCAGCGCACGTTCTACATGGAGCCATGCTTTGCGGTGAGTTACAATGACAAATATTCAGGGCCAATTGCAATGCCTTATTACAATGGCTATTATCAAGTCTACGCTTCCAACTACTTATTTCCTGGTACGCAAAATTATGCTGAATTAAGTAAATATGGACTTTTCAATCATTTTAATTTCGAATTACAAACAGGATATCAATATCAATTACCAAGTATATCAAAGCGGAAGACAAAAAATGATTTCACAACTTTCGTACCTATTGCTTTTGATGACGAACTACCAGAATTCGCTTACAGTATTCGAGGGAGCAGCGATTTTCTTAAAGAAACAAAAGTCATTTCAGATACCATTGTCAACATAAATGGCTATAACTACACCTTAAAACTGCTTGAATATAATTACTATTTAAAATCAAAAACTAAAAAGGAATATTACTATACAGCAGCCTGCGACACGATTTTCAATAATACTTATTTCCTCCATGCTTATGGATTTAAAAAGACTCGTAAAATCAAAAAACTTCAAAAGCTGATTCGCAAAATTGGCACTATAAATTACATAGCCCCAAGCAAACTAGATGATATGTATGCGCAACGCCAAGACGAAGTGCAATTTAGAAAGGCCGTTCAGGACCAATACTTAGACTGGCAAGAAAAATTTAGAGCAAATGAAAAGCTCAGACTTACATGCAGTGGTGCTGATATTATTCAACAATGGACTTTGAACCAACTTAGTCTGGACCAAGTGGTGGATTATTTAGCCAAATTTGAATATGAAGCTCTAGCCGATACCATTGAAAAAATTCATTACCACTGCAAAGAAAATTCTCTAAACCAGCACTTCGAAACACTTAACCAAAGCAAGTACTCCAAGGAATATGTGTGGAACAAGTACAAATTAATTTCTGAAGGTAAAGCTGACATAAATCAGTTTTTGAATTACATGAACGATGACTCTTCGGCCACTTTCATAGACACATTGGAGTTTTTTTCAAGAATAGAAAATTTAGACACTGAAAATTTTGAAACTAGTCTTACCAACAGTGATGCTAATTTTTATTCCAATTATATAGATGCCAAACGAGAGCGCAATGTGAATGCGCAATTTGCACGACAATTTGCAATACAGTATCTTGGTGTTTCACCCAATAAATTCTGCTATTACCGCAAAGTACTGGACCAAAAAGACACCAAGATTTTCACTTTCCAGACAGATACCATCAACCTCAACTATCAAATAATGGCCGTATTTTCCAAACTACCTAATGGCGAATGGAAACACACCTTAGACCAGCTTGAAATAAATGAACAGGCAAGCTATACCAAAAATTTTGTGGCTTTCAATAATCTTTTTGGCTTACTGGGAGATGAGAATTGCATTCTGCTAGACACAACGGGCAACACTGTATTGGTGCATAAAATAAGCACTGGTTATGACCTGTTTAATCTCTATCCTTTAACATTAATTGTTCACAATTCCAATGACATTCCTTTAGAAGAACGATTGCTTAATTATACAGATATTAATTTCAAATTGATTACCGATTCCATTCAGATTAAAGCAATGCAAGCCGTTTCGCACCCTATAACAGAAAGAGTAAATACAGGTTTTTCAAAAACACCTACTTACGAAACCTATCCCTATTATCCAATAGATTATTACCCTAATAATAAAATGAAAGATGAGCAAAAATCTAAACCCGATAAAATTCCAAATTCAATACTTGAACAAATAAAATACCTTAAACCCGAACAGATATTGTATCACCAACCATATACAGTAAAGGACTTAAACAACGATGGCATAAATGAACTGTATACCTACAATGTGTGCAATGGTAAAATAATACAACAACAATGTTATACCTCTGCTGATGGCAACTTCATTTTAATGGAAAGTGACTTTTCTAAAAGCTTGCTAGAGAACAATCGCGATGTGCAGAATATCCTATTCTATTCACAATTGGGGCGCCACCAATCCTTCCAAAAATAGCACATCATGAAAACTACAGCACACTGCTTTATTGCCATTTTACTTTGCTTGTTTGCATCCTTGCTGTGCAATGCCAACGACACATTAGAATATTTTTTTAGACCAAACTGCACGATTAAACTGGATAAAAAAAAATTCTCAGGATATGTAACAAACAATAGGAATGCATCTTATTCAAGCATGTATGTTGCATTAAAGGAAAAGAAGCTTAAATTAAGTCTTAATATATACTGTTCTTACAATGGTGACCCAACCTATTCGCAAGATTTCAATAATCCATTCGTAAACTCTCCTGCTAACTATAGGAACAATATTTATGGAGATATTTATTATGACGGAAAAAACTACAACGCCAACAACTACCGAGAAGAAAACTATGAAATAATGCGCGAGAAACTCATAGTAAATGGCTTTGAGTTTACCATAATAAAATACCTGCAGGAAAGCTGCGGTAAAGAAGGAACAGTATCTCAATTCGCCATGTACGCATACGTTGATACTGTATTAAACAACAGCACTCGAATAAGAGCTCACAGCCACATCTTCTGGTGCAATAATCAAGAATACCTTTCGAAACGAGCCAACCTCAATTCGCTTTTAGAATGCATGCAAGAATTTAGGCTTTTAAAACCAAATGAACTTCATGCTATAAAGGAAAGTTCATATCTTATTAACTATGAAAATTTAGACAAACAAATTAACGATGGACTTATAAAACAAGCTATTACTTACAGACGAAGAGCCATAAGGTATGCATCTAATAAAAAGAATAAAAATTATTTGGAAGATTATAATAACTATTGGACAGACCTAATGCCCAAAGAAGAATACAAAAAACTTTGTGATGATAAAAATTACAATTTGCTAGGCGACACTGTGGCTCGTAATTTCCTGCATTTTCAATTGCACCATAAAGATATTTTTATAAGGAATTACAAAAATTTCCCTTATGATATACTTCTAGAGGATTCGCTTTATACCTCACTGAACAATGGTTCCATCCCTGTATCGGATTTTCTAAACCACTTAAATTACCATGATACTAAAACTGCCTTAGATTCTATTGTGCATTTTATAGCCTTGGAAAAATTCAACTTCGGTGCATTGTACAGTTATCCTTCTGTGAAATATTCTCCGAATATTCCAGATACCTTCTATTATGCTAATTACCTCAACGAGCGTTACTATTTGGACTTTCATGATCATTTTATAAAAACATTTTATAAAAAACATTTGCATTGTCTCAAAAAAAACTTCTACCCATATGTTCAATTGCTGGATGATAGAAAAAGTCAGCAATACTTTTTATTTAATCCAGAAGAAGGAAAATCATCTCAAATTCTTTTAACTACATTTCATAGACAAGATAATGGATTTTGGAAACATGATGTAGACACGCTAGATGAGAAAATAATTTTTAAAGGCAACGACAAGCTAACCACTTTCAACAACTACTTTTTGCTACAGCAACGCGACTCCACCTACATAATAGACACCACCTACTCTCCTGCTAAGTGCATTGCACTTAAGCAATACCCTGATACTTTAAAGTCATACCTTTTTCATTGCAAGGATGTAGACTTTGCAGATACCACAGCTTATATACTTCCTTTAGGTGCCCAATTCAAACGAGAATTATTACCTGACTCTGCTATTAATGAACTTTGGAAAACATTAGTCCTTAACGGTAAGGATGAAATAAAAAGTGAAAGTAAGCCATTGTATGGCTACATAGACCTAAACCATGGCGACACCCTCATAGAACCTATGGTTTATTATACCTACGCTAAAGCCATGATGCCCGCAAACTCTATAGCCTATAATGTGGATTACACTGTAAGTGACCTGGACAACAATGGCATTTCAGAATTATTTACATATTGCATTAGTAATGGAAATGTAATAAACTTAAAATGTTATACTCAACATGAGAATAAGTTAGCAGAAGTGCCGACAACAGAAGCGTTGCAACTCCTGACAAATGACCAAAATTTTCAAAACCTTCTTATTTATTCGAAAATAGGAGCTGCTATGGGTGAAAACTCTTTAAAACCGTAGGCACTGCTCCAATCCTAGGTTCTGAAAAAAGCCTCAATCCCCTGCCCTGTAGTGAGTATCTTTGCAGCCGCTAAAAAAAATACACGGCTCATGCTTTCAGTTTCTAACCTTTCGTTGCGCTATGGTAAGCGCACCCTTTTTGAAGAAGTAAATCTAAAATTTAGTCATGGCAACTGCTATGGTGTAATAGGCGCCAATGGTGCCGGCAAGTCTACCTTTCTCAAAATACTATCGGGCGAAATAGACCCCATGACGGGCGATGTAATAATGGCCCCGGGCGAACGCATGAGTGTGCTAAAACAAAACCACTTCGAATTTGACGAATATGCAGTGCTGCCCACCGTG
>JANOXJ010000236.1:0-9784 GCA_031418455.1 Flavobacteriales bacterium
CGGATCTTAATACTTGGATATTTAAAGTTTAAAGTTGAACGTTGGATATTTTCAATTCGAAATTTTATAGGACACGGATTTTCACGGATAAGGAAGGATTAAAACGGATTTTAATACTTGGACATTGAACATTGAAAATTGAATGTTGGATATTTTTTTTTCTAAAATCTCATATCTAAAATCTAACATCTATTCTCTAACCTCCATTCTCACCACGATCCTCCGCTGCCTCCTCCACCAAAGCTGCCGCCACCGAAGCCACCAAATCCGCCACCACCGCCACCGCTATTGCCACCGCCTCCAAAACCACCAAAGCCACCGAAGCCTCCGCGGCCACCTCTAAAGTCGTCATAATATCCGCGGTGACGTTGCTGTGCTGCTTCTAATAATGCCCATGCGGTCCAAAAAGGAATGCTGTTTAGTAAAGCGTATCGTCTAACGCTATACGCTTTGGCTGCTACTATTACTCCAATAAAGAGCAAAACAAATAGCACTAAAAATCCTATGCCTAATGAGCCTTTGGGTGATTTGAATTTTTTGCCATAGGCGTCAATGTTGTATTCTCCTTTGGCCAAACTTATTATCACATTGGTGGCAGCATCTATGCCACCATACATGTCTTTGTTTTTAAATCGTGGCAGCATTTCATTGTCCACTATTAAGAATGTTTTGGCATCGGGTATGGCTCCTTCCAGTCCGCGGCCTATGGCCAAAAATACTTGCCCTTTGGATTCCGGAGTTTTTGGTTTTATAAGCATTACCACACCATTATCTTCTTTGGCATGTCCTACTCCCCATGCTTCGCCCAGCTCTATAGCAAATTGCGACTTGTCCATACCGCACAGGTCGGGCACTATTACTATTACTATTTGGTTAGAGGTAGATAGGGCAAATTGGTCCAGCTTACTTTCTAATTGAGTGCGCTGTGCAGGAGTAAGCAGTTGTGCCTCGTCATACACCAGCAGCTCATCATTTTTTTTAGGAAAACACTCCTGACCTGCCTTTATATCCTGAGCAAATGACATGCTTAGTTGAAGCCAGCATACCAATAGGAAGAGAAGAAATTTTTTCATTGTTTCTTCTTCTTTTTTAAATGATGATGCCCCACGGTAACTGTATTAGGCAGCTCGTTTTGGTCGTTAGGCAAAATGGGAAATAGCGCTTTTATTTTTTGACCCACGGCATCCACAGTTTCTAATAAGCCCGTTACTACATCCTTAGTTTTAAACGTGTTCAGCATGTGTTGCAAAGTGCTATTCCAGTAGTCTTGTTCTACCAGCACGTTTATGCCCACATCACCTATTATGGCCGCCTTGCGGTCGTCTACCGACACGTATATAAGCACACCATTGCGTGCTTCCGTAAGGTGCATGTCTAGTTTTTCAAATACATAAGAAGCACGGTCCAACACCGATTCGGGGCACAGACTATCTACATGCACGCGTATTTCGCCTGCAGTGCCAAGTTCGGCAGCCTGTATAGCTTCTTCTATACGAAGCCGCACATCCTCTGTTATCAGGTGTTCTACTGCCAATGGAATTTGATGGTATGTATTTGGAAATTCTGTGATTTAGAACTTCACCTTTGGAGCTTCGTCAGCGCCTTCTTTAGCTTCAAACATTTCGCGCACTACAAAGTTGTCCGCATCATCGGCCACCATTTTCAATCCCATTCTGCGGAATGTGCCGCGTATGTAGCTGTTGTATCCTTTTACCGATTCGTTGTAGCGCGTGCGCTCAGTGTTTATGCGGTTTTCGGTGCCTTCCAGCTCTGCTTGCAGCATGCTAAAGTTTTGTATCGATTTTACATCAGGATAATTTTCTGCCATAAAACCACGGAAGCCACGGTAGGTATTCATCATAATAAGGTCGCTCTGCTGCAGCTGCTGCGGGGTGGTAGCATTCTTTACCTGCTCTTTTTGCTGGTCTATTACAGTAGTTACACTGTCAGCATAGCGCACTATGCCTGAGCGAGCTTCTGTTACGCCTATCAAAATATTGGTCTCTGTTTTAGCAGCGCCTTTCACCGTTTCTACCAGGTTGCCTATAAGGTCGGCTCTGCGTTGGTAGGCGCTCTGCACATTGCCCCATGCTTCGTTCACTGTTTCTTGCTCAGCTACGGCCTTGTCGCGTATGCTGGCACCATAAAAGTAAAACATACCAAAACCAACCACCACGGCCAACAACAATACAAGCACAGAAAGAGTAATTTTATTCATAATGATTTATATTTTTTAAAATAATAAGAAGGCAAAATTAACAGATTACTGCATATGCCATTTGGTTAAAAATGTTTAAGAAAAATACTTCTTGTTTTCTGTGGTAACAAAAGGAGGAATATGTTTTTTTTACACGTGCATTTAATTCGCTCATATTTGCCACCATGCTACAACGTATACAATCCATATTTCTCACCCTTGCGTCAGGCCTTATTGCGGCAAGTTATTTTCTGCCATATGGCCAAGTAAATGGCACCGTGCTCCGCAGCTATGGAGCCAAGGTAGATGGCACCTATTTAGACACTGTGTGCAGTTACTGGTTTCACATACCATTGTTTTTGGCATGTGTGCTAAGTCTGTGGGCCTTGTTTAGCTATAGCAACAGAGCACGCCAAATGGCTATTGTGCGCAGCACCTTTATATTATTTGCCACCGCCTTTGGCTTATTGGCATTTTATATAATGGATGCTCAAACGGTGTTGCAGGGCACCTATGCAGTGGGCATATCTGTAGCGTTGCCATTTGCGGCCATGCTGTGCAATTGGCTGGCTCTACGTGCCATACGCAAAGACGATCAGCTTATAAAAAGCGTGGACAGAATTAGATGAAACAACTTGCATTGGCAATAGTGGTTTGCACCGCATGTGCATGCAGCGCATGGGTTCACACATCTTTGCTATATGTAGCGCCCGATACTACAGAATTGCTTCATAATGAGCAATTCGTTTCCGGCAATTTTTTTAAATTAAGAAAGTACCACCAAAACATGCTGGAGGCTACCACACAGGCCAAGGCGTTCCCCTACAGTACTTTAGACAGTTTGTTCCAGATAGCCTACAAAGAAGCTGACACAGTGGCCATGGCCAGAATAGAGCAGGCCCCTTTGGCGGCCTTTTGCGACTCGCTCCAGCAGGCGCGCAAAAGAGTGAGTAAGAAAAGTGAGGTGTATGAATTGGCTAATATAAAAATTGCTCAATCGGCCAAACTACTGGACCTAAGCATGCGCAATTATCAGGCATACAACCAGCTGGAACGAGCCTATTATAATTTGGCCAAGGAGCAAGGCATAGTTAGCTTTAATTCTACAGAATATGCCGAGCTGTTAAATGGTAAGCTTATACAATGGCAAGACTCACTTGAGCAAATCGGTAAAATAATAGCGGCCGAAAAATTAGATTTAAAAAGCAAATACCCTGAGCAAAAAGGGCCTGAGTTTTTTTCGCATTATGCCTTAGTAAGCCAGTTGGAAGCGCAGCTAAAAGCTTTTGATAGTTCTATAATGCAATTGCAAAACTCGCTCTCAAGATTTGAGGGAGCTAATAATGAAGAGGTATATTTTAGCGGCCCAAACATAGAACCACGCAGAGAGATACTGGCTACCGATGGTATATTGGAAAATTTAGGCGTGGCCATGCAGGCATGCCGCGAAAAGCAAAAGGAATATTACAACTCCTACCAATAGAATTTTATTTGCACCCAAAAACTTTAGAATAAGAAAAATAGAAAAACATGAAATTCCTAAAACACATTTTGCTAATCATATCGCTTTTGATGGTGCAATTGGTAGCTATGGCTCAAACTCCTAAATCTAAAATAGTGCTTAAGAATGGCGATATATTAACGGGCCAAATACTGGAGTTGAAACCAAACGAGTATGTGAAAATAGAAGCCTTGGGCAATGTGATTACTGTTCCCTACTCAGACATTAAAACGCTGTTTTTAAATGAGAATGATTATAAGGCAGAAGGTACAGCAGCGCCAATGCCTGCAACCAATAAGCCTGAAAAGCCCTTGGGTAAGTTTTACTTTGAATCGCATACTGAGGGTGCTTTGGGCATAGGTATAGGCAAGGTGTATAATTTGCCCTATACCTTTGGCATTACTGTCCTTAACGATAATGTGTATGGAGGAGTGTACACTGCCAATGGAGTAGGGTATGGAGGTAAGTTTTTTGCCGGTATAGGCCTGGGTGCCTATGGCAATAGCGAGGGGCAGAGTTATTCGTTGCCCTACACACTGGATTTGCGCTACCGCGTATTTGCTCAAAAAAAGTTTAGCCCCATGGTAATGGCCTATGCAGGTGCTGAGTATTTAGAAGGAGGTTTGGGCACATTCACCTTTTGCGATGCAGTAGGACTTAGCATAAAACTGAAGCAACACTTTGGCATACACGTTTTGGCAGCGCATACATTTGTGCGCTTTATGCCCAACCTAAGTTTGGAAAACGGACCAATAGAAGAGATTTTGGGCAATAGCTATTACAACTATTTTGGACTAAGAGCGGGCGTATCGTTTAAGATTTAGATTTTTTATTCTAAAGACGCGTAACCCGCCTGGTGGTGAGTTGTACTATATAGTAATAGCCTTGTTAGTGCAAATAATGAGGGGCCTTGGAGCAGGAGCCCTGCGTTAGCTTTTTCGGGTACAATGCCACTTTGGGTAGCCTAATACAGCCAATATCAGTATTTTCTGAAAGTTTTTTTTGGGTAGGCATGCATAAGCATTACATTTGCCGCCCTTAAAAAAGGATTTGGTATATCCAAACCTTATAGAAAGGCTAGCATAAGAATCACTTAAAAAAGTATTGGCATGTACCTTACAACAGACAAAAAACAAGAAATTTTCAAGAAACACGGCAAGTCTGAGAAAGACACCGGTTCATCAGAAGGGCAAATCGCTCTATTCACCTTCCGTATTGCTCACATGACTGAGCACTTGAAGGTAAACAAAAAAGATTTTGGCACGCAGCGTTCTTTGATACGCCTTGTGGGTAAGCGTAGAAGCTTGTTAGATTATTTGCATAAGACTGACATAGTACGTTACCGCGCAATCATCAAAGAACTTGATCTGCGTAAATAATATTACTACGCAATAAGCGTGCGCAAAGGGCAATTGAACACCAATTGCCTTTTCGCGTTTTTTAATAGTCCACTCTGCAAGCAGGTGGCTTATATTTGAACAAAAGCAAAACAATTAAATACAACATAGCAAAAGATGAACTATGACTTAAAAACCCAAACCATAGATTTGGGAAATGGACGCCCGATAACCATTGAAACAGGCAAACTAGCAAAACAAGCCCACGGCTCGGTAATAGTGCGCCAAGGCGACACTATGCTACTAGCCGCAGTAGTGGCAAGCGAGCAAGCTAAAGAAGGTGTAGACTTTCTTCCACTTACGGTGGAGTACCGCGAAAAATATGCCGCTGCAGGCCGTTTTCCGGGTGGCTACTTCAAGCGCGAGGCACGCCCATATGACGATGAAATACTGGTAGCACGCCTTATAGACCGTGCATTACGCCCTATGTTCCCAGACGATTTTCATGCTGAGGTGCAGGTGGTAGTAAACCTAATATCTGCAGATGACAGCAACATGAGCGACAGCCTTGCAGGCCTTGCCGCATCTGCTGCATTAGCAGTGTCCGACATACCTTTTAATGGCCCTATAAGCGAGGTGCGTGTAGCCCGTGTAAATGGCCAAATGATAATAAACCCTACCTACCAGGAGCTGGAAATGGCTGATATGGAACTAATGGTAGCCGGTAGTGACGACAGCATAGTGATGGTGGAAGGCGAAATGAAAGAAGTGAGCGAAGAGGACATGATAGTGGCCCTTGAAATAGCACACAAAGCCATAAAGCTGCAAGTAGCTGCACAAACAGCCCTTGCATCTACTATAGAAAAAGCTAAAGTAAAGCGCACTTACGACCACGAGCCAAAAGACGAAGAGCTTAAGAAGCAAGTGTGGACAGCGTGTTACCAAAAATACTACGATGCAGCCAAAATGCCTGCCGGCAAAAAGGAGCGCGGTGCAGCATTTGCAGCTATAGAAGAAGAATTTAACGCACAGTTTACTGCGGAGCAAATTGCTGAAAAGGCTTTCTTGTTCAAAAAATTTCACCACGACTGTATAAAAGATGCTATGCGTAACATGATACTGAACGAAGGCATTCGTTTAGATGGCAGAAATACAAAGGAAATACGCCCTATATGGAGCGAGATAGATTATTTGCCAGGGACCCATGGTAGCAGCATTTTTACCCGTGGCGAAACCCAATCGCTTACTACCCTAACACTGGGTACTAAGCTAGACCAACAGACTATAGACTCTGTGGTGCACCCAAGAGAAGATCGTTTCTTGTTGCACTACAACTTTCCGCCATACAGCACAGGCGAAGCACGTCCTATACGCAGCACCAGCCGCAGAGAGATAGGCCATGGCAACCTGGCGCTACGCGCACTTAAGCCAGTATTGCCTCCGCGCGAGGTGTGTCCGTACACTATTCGCATAGTGTCAGACATATTAGAGTCCAACGGTTCATCGTCTATGGCTACAGTGTGCGCAGGTACACTAGCATTGTTAGACGGTGGTGTGCCTATTAGCGCACCAGTATCTGGTATAGCTATGGGTCTTATAACCAACGAGGACAACTCTAAGTATTCTATCCTAAGCGATATACTTGGCGATGAGGACCACCTGGGCGATATGGACTTTAAAGTAACTGGCACCAGCAAAGGAATTACCGCTTGCCAAATGGACATAAAGATAAAAGGCCTAAGCATGGACATGGTGAAAAATGCCCTTGCACAAGCCCGCGATGGCCGTTTGCACATACTGGGCGAAATGGTAAAAACCATAGACAAGCCACGCGAAGACTATAAGCCAAATGCACCACGCATAGTGTCGCTAGAAATACCAACCGATATGATAGGCGCTGTAATAGGCCCTGGCGGAAAGGTGATACAAGATATACAGAAAGTAACAGGTGCTACCATTTCTATAACAGAAGTGGAAGGCAAAGGATTGGTAGAAATAGCATCTGCCAACAAGGAGAGTTTGGACAAAGCTGTAAGAGCAGTAAAAGGCATAGTATGGCCGCCCGAAATTGAAATAGGTGCGGTGTACGAAGGTCTTGTAAAGAATATACAACCATTTGGTGCGTTTGTAGAAATATTGCCAAAGCAAGATGCCCTACTACACGTGTCAGAAATAGACTGGACACGCGTGGAGAATGTGCGCGATTACCTAAAAGAAGGCGACCGCATACAAGTGAAGGTGATAGGCAAAGACGACCGTGGCAAGTACAAACTGTCGCGCAAGGTGTTGTTGCCAAAGCCTGAGCCAGCTCAGAATTAATTTTAGTTCAGTAGCTATTTTTTAAATGGTATAATTCATTTAGAAAAATAAAAAACTGAAATGTGCCTTGGCCATGCCAAGATGAAATCTTAAATTTTTAATTTTATTGAAAACAAAAGAAAATGAGGCAACTTAAAATAACCAAACAGGTAACCAACCGCGAAACAGCATCGCTGGACAAATACTTGCAAGAGATAGGCCGTGTAGACTTGATCACGGCAGAAGAAGAAGTAGAATTGGCCAAGCGCATTAAGGCTGGTGACCAATCAGCCTTGGAGAAGCTTACAAAGGCCAACCTACGCTTTGTGGTGTCAGTTTCTAAGCAATATCAAAACCAAGGCTTGTCGTTGCCCGACTTAATAAACGAGGGCAACCTTGGCCTTATTAAAGCTGCACAGCGATTTGACGAAACCCGTGGTTTCAAGTTTATATCCTATGCCGTGTGGTGGATTCGCCAAAGCATATTGCAGGCATTGGCCGAGCAAAGCCGCATAGTGCGCTTACCGCTTAACAAGATTGGTAGCATAAACAAAATCAACAAAGCATTTGCTAAGTTGGAACAAGAGTTTGAGCGCCCACCTACACCGGCTGAGTTGGCAGAAGTGCTGGAGATGACACTGGACGAGGTAAAACAATCGTTGCGCAACAGTGGCCGCCATGTAAGTATGGATGCCCCGCTTAAGGATGGTGACGATAGTAGCAGCACTATGTATGATGTGTTGCAGACAAACGACACACCCTCGCCTGATACTGACCTTTTGCACGAGTCGCTGCGCAAAGAGATAGAGCGCTCGCTACGCACACTTACCAGCCGCGAGGCCGATGTGGTGCGACTGTACTTTGGCCTAAATGGCGAAAGTCCGCTAACACTGGAAGAGATAGGCGAACGATTTGACCTAACGCGCGAGCGTGTGCGCCAGATAAAGGAAAAAGCCATACGCAGGCTTAAGCACACAAGCCGTAGCAAAATGCTTAAATCGTATTTGGGATAAAAAAAGAAAAGAAACTTTTTTAGAATAAAACATTTAAAACCTCCAATGAAATAATTTTTCATTGGAGGTTTTTCATTTTTCTAATTAATGGATTTAGAACAATTTGTACTAAACGAAAAAAAGTAATGATTCACCTTGTTATACCAATGTGATTTATTTTTTATACCAATAAAAAATAAATCTTACCACATAGTGGCCACTTCGTGGCAGTGGTAAATGCCGATGGATACAGCTGTTTATTCCAAAATAAGCAACGCATTTTTTGGACTATTACAGATGTCCAATCGGTATTAGAAATGGAGGAGAGCGGCCGAAAGACTGGGCACCACATTTATATTTGTAATAAAAGCACAATTACCATGCAGTGGCAAGCCCAACTTGTGACCCATAAAAAAGAAAAGCGCATAGCAGTTTATTTTGAAAAAGATGCTGCGCTAATAAGCCGCATAAAGAAACTGGAAGGAGTGCGCTGGAGTGCTACACTAAAGGCTTGGCACTTGCCAGACAAGGAGGAGTATAGGCAACAATTTGGGCTGAAAGAGATGGTGGTACTAACCAACGAACACAATGCCAAGCTAACTGAATTTGAACGCTGGCTAAAAAGCAAACGCTACAGCGACAATACTATAAAAACGTATACAGAAGCTTTAAAATCATTTTTGCTACACCACCATACTAGGCCAGTGAATGAACTAAATGAGAATGACCTGATAGCCTATAACAACGATTTTATACTAAAGAACAAACTGTCTAGCTCGTACCAAAACCAGATAGTGAATGCGGTAAAACTTTTTTACAGCACCATTGAAAATAAACACATACGTCCTGAACTGATACACCGCCCCAAGCGCGAAAAACTGCTGCCCAATGTGCTAAGCAAGGAGGAGGTGAAGATGATATTGGAGGCGCATAGCAATATAAAACACCGCATGATGCTATCGCTCATATATAGCTGTGGGCTGCGCAGGAGCGAGTTGCTTAATTTAAAACCCATTGACATAGACTCTAAACGACACATTATAATAATACGGCAGAGCAAAGGGAAGAAGGACCGTATAGCGCCCCTTTCGGGCAAAATATTGGAAATGCTACGCGAATACTACAAGGGCTATAGGCCAGTAGAGTGGCTCTTTGAGGGGCAAGAGAAGGGGATACAATATGATGCGCGCAGCTTATCAAATGTATTGAAACAAGCCTTAGCTAAAGCGGGCATAAAAAAAGATGTGAGTTTGCACTGGCTCCGGCATAGTTATGCAACACACTTGTTAGAATCAGGTACCGACCTTAGATATATACAAGAGTTACTTGGACATAATAGCAGCCGCACAACGGAAATATATACCCATGTGAGTACGAAAGGCATTCAACAAATAAAAAGTCCCTTTGACGATTTATAGAATAATGCTAAATATATTTGTATAACATAAGGTGCTGCTTG
>JANOXJ010000237.1:0-7622 GCA_031418455.1 Flavobacteriales bacterium
TGGAAGTGGAGCTTGCTAATTTCTATTTATTTGCTTTACTTGTATGCTGCACATCTTTATTATTTTGTTTTTTATGGTGTACTTGCCTTTTCATTTTGGTTGGCATGTATTGCATTAAATAAGCAACGCAACATTTCTATAATTCAATCCTTTTTGCATCTTGGAGTTCAATGGTTATTGCCCTTTATTATTATTAATTTTTTCATTGGCCTAAGTTCAGATGTATTAGATCGCACTGCTATCCCTTTTGGTTTTATGGCTTATAAGTCAGGTTGGAGTGGTTTGCTTTTTCCTTATGGTATGTGGTACAGCTCTTGGTTCCAATTTTTAAAACCAAAAGTGGATATAGAGTGGGAGGGACTGGCTTATATAGGAGGCAGTGCTATTGTTTTAGTTTTACTTCTGGTTTCCTTTTCAATCACACGATTTAAAACTGTTTTTGTAAAACCATTATTATTAGTAAATAGAATCCTCCTTGCTTTTTGCATTGCCTCTATTTTGTGTGTGGCATTGGCTTTTGCATTTCCATTTAATTTAGGATTAGAAAATTTGCTTTATAAATTAGGTGCGGTGCAACAATTCCGTGGTATTGGCAGGTTTGCATTTGTTGCTTTTTATACTATTAATATTTTCCTATTCATAGTGCTGTGGCGAATGCCATTTAAGAATGGAAAAATTAAAACTGTGCTTTCCATTTGCTTAGTAACTTTACTTTGGTCAGAAGCCTACAGCAGATGTATTGGTGTAAAAGGGAGTATCAGCAATGCTCGCGGCCATGACCTTACACTTCAAGCAGATGAATATTCGGAAGGCATAACTCCTGGTAAATTTCAGGCTATTCTGCCTATACCATTCTTTCACATTGGGTCAGAAAATATTTGGCAAGATGGTTCGGCTGATTTGCGCAAGCTGGTTTACAACTTATCTATTCAAACAGGGTTGCCAACATTTGGAGCAAGCATGTCGCGTACTTCTATAAGTCAGACTTATAAGAGTGTGGCGCTAACGCGCGAGCTGCTTCAAATGCCTGTAATATTGAGCGAATTGAATGATGAAAGGCCACTTCTCATTATTTGCGACACAACACTCGCTTCGAGCAGCCAAGTGCGACTTGTGCATCTTGGTAAGTATATAAAGTCCAACGGACCTTATGCATTTTATGAATATGACATAAAACTTTATGAAGCGGCAAGAGCTTTGGAGATAGAAGCAAATAGTAAGCTGGGAGAGGTGTGCATTTACAAGCAGGATAGCATCGTGTTTAAATCTGATAGTTTAGCATCTGTGGTGTTTGATTCTGCGCCCAGAGAAATAGAATTTGGTAGAAAGTGGATTAGAATTTTTGAGCATGATGTGCCAAATGATTGGCAAGGTAAAACTTTGCTTGTGTCTTTTTGGGTAGATAATTTTTCGCAAGACCTTATTCCGCGCACTTACCTGGAATTAGTGCAAAAGAAAAATGATGATATAACAAATTATGGATTCATAGGCATTGGGCAAGGAATGGTAGGTATGAAGGGAGACAAAGCGCTTTTAGAATTTACTGTTCCTATTAAACCCGATTCCAAATTTTTACAACTCTCATTAGAGAATAAACTAATACAAGGCAAAAGTTTAAAAATAGAATCAATTATGATTCGTCCTGATAATGTAGATTGCATGATATTGCACCACCAAAATAGAATCATCAACAATCGTAGTTTTAACTAATTTAGCTGTGCAGTTCAGCCTCATCATTCCCAGTTACAACAATTCAAGCGAGCTCGCCAAAGAGTTGCCATTGCTTATGCAGTATTTTGCTGAAAAGCGAATGACGCATGAAATTATTATTGTAAATGATGGCTCCTCACAAGCCAATGCTTTGCGTGAATTTTGCAATCAATATGATTTCATACTGCTGGACTATAGCCAAAATATGGGCAAGGGAGCGGCAGTGCGCAATGGTATGCTGCATGCCAAAAATGAAATTTGCATATTTACCGATGCTGATATTCCTTTTCAATATGAAATTTTTGATGAAATAATTTCTCAATTCAATAGTGCTGAAACGCATATAGTATGCGGCACCAGGCTTTCTTCCAGCTATTTTTCCAAAACTCCCTGGGTACGCAGGCTTGGCAGTAGCATATTTAGCGGTGCCGTAAATTTTATTATGATGCAAAACATGGGCGATACCCAATGTGGTATTAAAGCCTTTAGACACAGCACCGTTCAGCAGGTTTTTACTAAGGCTACTGTCAATGGTTTTGCAGCCGATATTGAATGGATTTATTTAACAAAGAAAATAGGCCATAAAATAAATTGGGTGAATGCGGAGTTTAGAAACGCAGGCGAAAGCTCAGTGGTGTTTTGGAAGCAAGCACTTAAGATGCTAGTTGATGTTTTGAAACTTAGATGTCGTATTCTCTTTACAAGCGCTTATGATTAATAGGCAAGGGCCCCATTCTGCCTAAAGAGGCACAAATTGATTCAAAGAGAATGCCATCGTAGGAGTTAACTTCGCAACACGCATTTATATCATTATTATTTTAGAAAGCAATGCCCATTCAGATAGACAGAAAACAGTTACAAAATTTAGGACGCCTGGAATTGCTAGCAAAACAGGCGGTGGAAGGTTTTATTACAGGCTTGCATAAAAGTCCTTTTCATGGATTTAGTGTGGAATTTGCCGAGCACCGTCAATACAATACAGGCGAGGCTACCAGACATATGGACTGGAAACTATTTGCGCGTACCGAAAAGCTTTTTACCAAGAAGTACGAGGAGGAAACCAATTTGCGTTGCCAAATTCTCATTGATACTTCCGCCAGTATGTATTTTCCAAACGGAGTTTCGCCAGAGGGGAAGGAGTTCAATAAAATAAAATTTTCTGTTTATGCGGCAGCCAGCATCATAGAATTGCTTAAAAGGCAGCGCGATGCGATTGGCCTTAGCCTTTTTTCGGATAAAATTGACTTGCACACCAAAGCCAGCAGCAGCGGTGCCCACCTCAATTATTTATTTGCCGAGTTAGAAAATGTGCTTGAAACCGTTGGGGGCCATCAGCCAAAAAAGACTTTTGTAACATCTACCTTGCATGAGATAGCGGAGAGCATTCATAGAAGGTCTTTGGTGGTTATTTTTAGCGATATGATGGACAATTCCGAGCAGTCTGAGCAGCTTTTTGCAGCAATGCAGCATTTGCGCCACAATAAGCATGAAGTGATTCTTTTCCATGTGGCCGATGGCAGTAAAGAGATTGAATTCGATTTTGAAAATCGACCTTACACCTTTACCGACCTGGAAAGTGGCGAAGAAATCAAGGTAAATCCAGCAGATATTCGGGAAACTTACCTTGAAAGGATGAAAAATTTCCGCCAAAGTCTGAAATTAAGATGTGGTCAGAATAGAATAGATTTTGTGGAAGCCAATATAAATGAAGGCTTTAACCCTATTTTGATGCAGTATTTTATAAAAAGACAAAAACTTTTCTGAAAATTTTCAAGTAGAAGTTGGTTCTTTCCAAAACGCGATTATTTTCGCACCCGCTTTTGGAACACAGAAACGATGTGAATCGGTCGGGTAGTTCAGTTGGTTAGAATACCTGCCTGTCACGCAGGGGGTCGCGGGTTCGAGTCCCGTCCCGACCGCCAACAAAGAAAAAGCCTCAACGGAAGTTGAGGCTTTTTTTATGAATGCCATTTTATACCAAAATAATTGTAGCCATTCTAGAGCTTAATCATTAAGTTATCTTATTTTTAATGCTCTTTTCGTAACGCTTTGGGAGCCATCGTATGCCCTGAATAAATACATTCCGTTTTCCAATAACTGGCCGTCAATTTCTATTTTACAAGGAATATTTGGCTGATTCAAATATTTAGTTTGTGAGCCTAAAAACTGACCTGAATTTGTATAAAACTCCACTGTCACATTAGTAGTTCTATTGGTCTGAATATTCACATTAAAACGGTCGCTTGAAGTGTAATAAACCTCCATTTCCATTCCATTAACTATTGGCGCTGTTTGCGCAATAGGGCCACTTCCAACTACATGTATTTGTTGTGTATGTACAGTGGTGTTACCTGCACAATCAGTGGCTAACCATTGACGTATTATTAGTTGTTCAGGACAGCAGGTATTTTCAGCATAAAAATCTCCGTGTCCTGATACTGAATCGCCATTTACATTTCCAATATAATATATCCAACCACTCATGCCATAAGCGGTATTGCGATTATTTGCCGCTACTCCTATTTGAAATCCATAGTAATAAGTTGAAGGGGCATGGGTTATTTGAAGTAGAGAGCCAGCTAATAAACCGGAACCGGTTAGTTGACTTGTTGGCGCTAATTCGTAGTAGCTCCAGTTTATGTAATTAGTTCCTGCAATTGCCAAATCATCTTTATAGCTGCGACCCAAAGCATGCCACTCAGTCCAGTTGCGCTTGTTTACCAGCTGCATGTTTATGAACCATCGCTGGTCGGGATTAAGAGTGTTTTGGAGCTCGCCTGTTATGTTGGCGGTGCCATCTATATCATTTATAGAAATTTGGGCTGTGTTAGCTACAAATGTATAATTAGCGCCAACTCCATTTAATCCTGGTAACCAAAATGCTATATCACCCATGAAGGAATGGGCATTGGTCAATTCACAAATAAATTGGGAATTAATATCTATTATTTCTTCGGAATAAATTACAGGCAAGGCGCCTTGACAGGCATCTATTGCAGTCACTCATAGAGCTCCAATGTCTTACTATAACTTTAGGACACGAATTGGAAATTATTTCATCCCAAAAAGTGGGTGTTGTATAGTTTGAATCTAATTGAGGATACCCTGTGAATTCAGGATTAGAATTTTGCTCGCACGTTATGGTAATGTCTGCAGCGCAAATGTTGGCCACAAGATGAACCGATGTATTCGAAAATACCTTTGTTATTTCAAAAGAAAATGCTAAGAAAATTAGGAAATACTTATTCATGGCGATGTTGTTGGTTAGGTTTCAATTTTCATGTAAATTGAAGTACCAGACAAATCAGTATGAATTCATTTATAGAATAAGTATAGAGTTATTGGTTTGTACGGCTGCTATTAGATAGTGATTGGTTTTTTCGAGTTTTTTCGCTTAACTTCTAGATTTATAAGTCTAAAAATGAAAAAACCGATGATTAGTTTTCCCAATCATCGGTTTAATTATTTTTTATATCAAAAAGATTTAATGCCCACCCGCAGTAACTCCGTTTTCAAATTTCATATGGCGCATTTTGTATGCGTAAAATGCTAAGTAAGCAAAACATACTACACCCACCCAATACGAATGTTGAATACCCAATACATGGTCGGCCAAATAACCTTGAAGCACGCTTATAAAACCGCCACCCATTATCATCATTATGAGTAAGCTTGCGCCTTCATTAGTATGTCGGCCCAGGTTATGTATGGCTACTGTAAATATGCAAGGCCACAATGTGCTGCAGAATAAACCTACGCTAATGAATGCATAAGCGCTGGTCATTCCATCAGTAAATATGCCAGTAATAAGCGCTGCAATTCCGCAGAATGAATATATCAATAATTGTTTTACCGGATTGCCTTTGCAAATACGGTCAACAATAATGAGCAAAACTACCATACCTAAATAACCGTAAAACACACTTATATCTACTCCTGCAATTGCATTTACCAAAAGGAAAATACCGAAAGCAACAAATGGTAGTATGTAATTAAGTATGGTTTTCGTTTGTGCACTTACATTAAAAGCACCAGCGGCTGAAGTCCAGCGGCCTATCATAAGGCTGGCCCAAAACAATGAAACATAAGGTGCTATGCTATGGCTTTCAAAACCCACATGCTGACGCATAAACTCAGGTAAATTGCTGGCAGTAGCAACCTCCACTCCAACATAAACAAATATGGCAATCATGCCCAGCACTAATTGCGGATAGGCAAAAGGACTTTTCTTGTCAGGCACTGCTGAGCTGGAGGTGTCAGATACAGCTTCAATTCTGTCTGGCACAGAGGAGAATCGAAATATTACGGCCACTATAAGAAATGCTGCGCCCAGTGCCATGTAAGGCAACTTTACACTTTCCAAACTAAGCGTGGTAGATGCAGCAGAGGCCGAACCAAATATGGCAAAGGCAATAATAACAGGCCCTATAGTGGTGCCAATATTATTTATACCGCCTGCCATGCTAAGCCTTTGTGATGCTTTAGCAGGGTCGCCCAATACTATCATTATGGTATTGGCCGCAGTTTGTTGCAAAGAGAATCCTAAGCCTACTATAAACAAACCTGAAATAAGGAGCGGAAACGAAGCAGTATTTGCCGCTGGTATAAATAGCAAAGTGCCTAATGCCGAAATAATTAATCCTAAAGACAAACCATTGCGATAGCCTATGGTATTCAGAATGTCTTGCCCTCGCAAGCGCGATATGCCAAAGTAGATGAGCGAACCAACCGTGTAAGCCACATAAAAGGCAAACGAAATCATTTGCGATTCGAGCTGCGACAAATTGAGTGCCTGTTTAAATACCGGAATGAGTATGTCGTTGCTGGCTGCAACAAATCCCCAGAAAAAGAATACTGAGATAATGGTGATTAGTGCACCCGTTTTTGTTTTGGCGTTGCTCATAAACTTTACTTGTTTTTATTGGAATTATAAAGACTAAAATGGTTAAATGATAGTGATAAAGAAATAGTGAAGATATATTAAATGAGATAAATAAAAAGCCCGCACAAGGCGGGCTTTTTAATGCTTTTATAATTTAGTTCTTCACCATGAATGATTGGTTGTAGTTTATATCATCAGTAGTAAGATGAATAAAGTACATGCCTTCCGTCATGTTAGCTGTATCTACAGTGTAGCGCTTAGCAATAGTAATTTTTTGAGAAACCACCATACGGCCACTTGCATCCATTATAGTAATGTTTGCTTGTTTGTTTATTGCTTTTGCAAATTCTATCTGCAAGAAGTCTGTCGCAGGATTTGGATAAATTGTTACTCTGTTTGCATTTGCAATTTCTTCTACATTTACTATACATGCAGCACAACTTGCCCAACACACTGTGTCTAATGCAGCTGCACCAGTGA
Organism: Flavobacteriales bacterium; assembly: GCA_031418455.1. Classification (GTDB taxonomy): domain Bacteria; phylum Bacteroidota; class Bacteroidia; order Flavobacteriales_D; family Sanyastnellaceae; genus JANNVZ01. The sequence goes on from JANOXJ010000237.1 coordinate 7,073, forward strand.
CTATAATACGTCTGTTTGTGAAGCTATCTATAGTATAAGTACAAGCACTACCAGGTGTCAAAGTTTCTTGACCAGCCCATGTATCGTAAGCGAATTTGTAATCAAATGTATCAGCAGCTAATGGAATAGTTAGTTCCCAAATGTTGTCGCCATTGGCATCAGACATTGGAGCACAACCACCACACCAACCGTTAAATGAACCGTTTACTTCTGGGGTTGTAAATACATCAGTTACTTGGCTCATGTCTACAATAAAAGTAACGTTAAACGGACCTTGAGGATTGTCGCAAGTTGTGCAACTTCCCCAACATACTGCATCCAATGCTTGCTCACCAGTAACTGTCAATACACGATTTGTAAACTCACCTGAGGTCAATGTGCAAGAACTGCCTGGAGCCAATGTTTCTTGACCTGCCCAGTTGTCGTTTGCAAATTTGTATTCATAACTTCCTGCTTCAAGGGCTATTACCAGTTCCCATACACCATCACCATCATCATCGCTCATAGGAGCGCAAGCGCCACACCATCCGTTAAATGTGCCATTAACTTC
>JANOXJ010000238.1:0-6875 GCA_031418455.1 Flavobacteriales bacterium
ATGCTGTTCTTCCAATCTTCTACAGAGCCATAGGGATTAGCTAGCATAAGCCCACGCCATTCACTCATCCAATCATCACATGTGGTCTTTTCACTTCCACCATCACTCTTATTGAAAAAAGGGAAAGTGAAGTTCATATCAGCAAATTGCAAGGTAGAAATTTTATGACATGTAGGACACTGGCCACATGAATCTTCCTCGGTGCGGTTTGGACAAGAAATGTGCTGCGCAAAAGCCAAGGCTAGCGCTAGGCTACCATTGCCCTCCGGCCCCAACAACATTATAGCATGCGCCAACCTACCTTCTTTAAAGGCATTGCGTAAGCGCTGCTTTACTTCCTGCTGACCTATTATTTGTTTGTACTGCACCCTATTTCTAACATTATTGTGAGGCCGAAATTAAACAGATTATTGCGTTGCATCATGGGTATGTATTTGCCTAATGAAATACGGCATGCAATACATGCAGCGACTTTATTTCGCGCAAACTTTCCAGATGTATTCGAATGTATTGCACCAGTTGCTCTAGCAATTCCTTTCTGTGAGCGCTATGCAGTTCTAAATTTTGTACTTGTGGCCACTCTTTGTCTAGTAACCCGGCCAGTATTAGAGCTACCTCCTTATTAATATAAGCTTTGTGCAAGGGTGTTTCAGCCACAAAATAGCCTTGCATAAGATCAAAGTATTGTACATCGCCTTCATCTTCGCACTGCGGATAAAAGCCAAAGTGGCGCGTTATTTCCAGCAAGCACCACAGGTGAAAGTTTTTTTCGTTAAAGGCATCGTCTAATAGCACCAAGGCATTCCATAAAAAATGAAAGAAGGCATCATTGGCATAATCGTCAGGTATAGTTTTATATAGCACCTCGTCTAAAAACAATACAATGGCACTCTTCCCTGTTTCAAACGGTATAGCTTGCCAAGGGTGAGCAATTCTAATTGATTTCAATCGCTGCAGCTGCGCATTCTCCACCATATTACTCTCAAACTCTAATAATGTAAGGGGCTGCAATAAATGTTGAACAGAGGTTTTAGGTGTTTTGCCGGAGCGCACCAAAAACGACTTAAGCCCGTAATTCTGAGTATATATACGGGCAATGTAATTGGAGTCAGTATGCCTTATTGTATGAATTAATATGCCCTTTACGGTGTGTTCCATTTTTCCAATCCCTTATTGGGCGCGTGTTACATAAGTATTAGCTAAATTCACAATGCTTGGTTCAAATCTCATCAAAAAGGTTGGTTAAATAGTTACAAATCAATGAACATTTGGCCCGTGCAGAATCAGATGCACCACGGTTGTAAAAGTACACACCACCCTATATATCAGACATAAGAAGAAAGATTGAATTCTTTTAACTTATGAAGACTAGTTAGATGAAAGATGCAGCGTCACCCTCGGGTGATGTTTGTTTAAAGTTAGGTTAGGCAGGGCAATCCAAGCGGTTGCCCTGTTGCTTTTGTACAAGGTTATAGCCACTAATATCTATTGGTATTTGTTCAATTTACCATTTGGCGTAACCAAATTTTCACCTCTTGCGTAACAGTGGTTTATAAGTTTTGACAGCTTCGTAAAAATTACCAGCTAATCATTACTTAATACCTAACCCTATATAAACAAATTCTATACGATCATGAAGAAATTCATTCTCAGTGCGCTGCTCATCAGCACAATCACAATTTCTAAGGCACAAACACCAGGAGGTGTTAGTAGTGGCCTAAAAGTCTGGCTCAAAGGAGATGCAGGCACTTCCACCACAGTAGATGGCCAATTCTTAAATTATTGGAATGACCAAAGCGGCAATACTAATAATGCCACTCAAGCAACCGGTGCGGCTCAACCCAAATATATTAAGAGGGCATTAAACGGCAACCCCGGAATGGAGGGCAATGGCGGTACCCGATACCTCAATTTTAATTTAAACAGTATTGACAATCATGCTTTCACGGTTATATCCGTAGTTAAAAGGGCTAGCCCCGCAGCCAATCAATATTTCATTGGAATTCAGAAGGCCGCTCCAAGCCCTGGTTTTCACATGGGATTTGTAAATAACAACACCTTGCGTTATGCCAACTACGGCAATACTTTAAATCAAACAGTTGCAACTTATACAGCTTCCACTGAAGGGCCGCGTATTGTAATAGGTGAATGCAATACCTCCTTTAATAAATCTTTAACCGAGGTAAACAATAGTGTATCCACTTCTTCAAGTAACACAAACATATTGCACTACACTCAAAACGGTATGGGCAATGTTGGTCGTGGATTTGGCACTAGCGGTTTTAGGGGTTACATATGCGAGGTTATAGTTTATGACCGCGTGCTTACTGCTTTGGAAAAACGCCAAATACAGACATATTTATCTATTAAATATGGCTTGTCTATAGCGGTGGCCGATCACTTGTACTATAACGAACCCGCCTACTCCAACGATATTTTTGGTATTGGTAAGGACTCTGCTTTGCAAGGGCTAAACCAAACAGAAAGCAAAAGCGAAAATCCCGATGACATTGTTACTATAAAAAACCCTAGTAACATGAGTGATGGCGAATACTTAGTGGCTGGCAATAACAATGGCAGCAAAACAATGCCTGCTTATGTTGGCAGCAATTGCGTAGTAACCAAAATCATGGGCCGAGTATGGAAAGTAAGAGAAACAGGCGATGTTGGCACTGTTACACTTCGCTTTAATATGACTGGAGTAACGGGCATTACAACCTCCAAATTAATGTTGATGATAGATACAGATGGTGACGGCTTTGATGATGAGGCTGGCATTGCCGGTACTTATACAGCTCCATATTTTGAAGTAACAGGTATAGACCTGGCTGATGGCGAAAGATTTACAGTTGCTCAAGGAAATGCTAATTATTATGCCGTAGTAAGTGGTAATACAAATGGCGCAATATGGGCTACAACCCCAGCAGGTGCTCCAGCCGCACTACCAAGCTTTTGTGACAAGGCCAACCTTATTGTACAACCAGGCCTAACTATTACTTGCAATTGGGCCACGTTGTCTTGCAATCAATTTGTATTGCCGGCCACCAGTGTTTTCAATTTAGGATCTTCTACTTTGCGTGTAGGGGGTAATTTCACTAATAACGGCACTTTCAATGCACAAACAGGAATTTTGGAAATGACTGGCCAAAAGGCAAGTGTAATGGATGGCTCATCGGCACTTACCTTAAATTATTTAAACATTTCCAATACTCAAAGTGTAACTATCGCATCAGCCAGCGCTGGGGTAGTAGCCAAAAATTTAGTTCAAATTACAGCTGGGGTACTATACACTAACTCTAAGCTTGACTTGCTAAGTGACGGCACCACATCTGGCATGATAGGCCCTCTTACAACGGGCGATATTTCAGGCAACATTAGCATAAACCGATTGCACACAGCCACAGCCCAGGGGTGGGTAAATCTATGTACCCCTGTGCAAGGAAAAACAATAGCAGATTGGAATGATGACTTAATCACTACTGGATTTACTGGAAGTGATTATCCACCACCATATCCATTTAACAACGTACAGTATTACAATGAATCTGTAGCGGGTAATATGAACCAGGGTTTTGTTGGTGTAACCAATGTTACCAATACTATACAAACAAACAAAGGATACTTTGTATTTATGAATGCAGGTATTATGAATCTGGATGTAGATGGTGCCATAAATAAAGGAAACCAAAACATGCCTGTAGCATATACCAACACAGGTAATGCTGCTGGCGATGGTTGGAACCTAATAGCTAACCCATACCCATGTACTATAGATTGGGATGCTACCACTTGGACCAAAACTAACATGGACAATGCAGTATATGTATGGAATGCATCCACTGGTCAATATGCCACTTATGTAAATGGTGTAGCTGCTAATGGTGGTTCGCGCTATGTGCCTCATACACAAGCCTTCTTTGTAAAAGCGAATGCCAATACTGCAGCACTTACCATGCGCGAAACATGCAAAGCAACTGTGCAGGGCACATTTAAAAGTACTGAGAATAGCCAGGGTGCGCTAACATTAAGAATATCTAACGGAAATTATAGTGACGAAACTACATTAGCTAAAAACACCGAGGCCACTTTGAAATATGAAGGAACCATGGATGCATTTAAACTACGTAGCCCGCTTCAAGAGGTACCTTATTTGGCAACTTTAAGTACAGACGGAGAAGACATGTCAATAAATGCCTTTGCCACTATAAAAGAAGAAACAATAATACCATTGCGTCTGGAGGTGGGTGTTAGCGGCACATATTCGCTCACGCACCAAGGTTTGGATGGTTTTGCAAATGGTGCTTGTATAGTTTTAGAAGACCTTGCCACAGGCAATGTATATCCCTTAAACAGAAATGAAAATATAGACCTGCAATTAGAAGTGGGTAATACAGAAATCAGATACCAATTGCGCATAGGAGCTACTGCTCTGGCCAATATTACATCAGCTGGTTGTCCTGGTGCGGCCGAAGGCAAAGCGGTAATTGCTATTGACCAAAACGGACCTTACACCATTACATGGTCTAACAGCGATGGCGAAACCATAGGTGTAGCGAATAATGTAACATCTGATACCGAAATAGCAGGTCTTAATCCCGGCCTATATTCAGTGAAAATAGACGGTATTGCATCATGCGGAACTACTGAAAGCGAATTCATAATAACCAATGATGAACCTATAAACGCAGCAGCTATAATATTACCAGCTACATGCAACAATGATAATGATGGTGCCATAGCTCTTAACTTAAAAGGCGGCAGCGGTGTTTATCAAATTTCATGGAATACTGGCCAAACCAGCGAAAGCATAGAGCAACTGGAAAGTGGTGACTATACAGCCATTGTAACTGATGATAAGGGCTGTTCAAAGTCGTTCGCTTTCAATGTGCCGGTTAGCAATGAGCTTAATAGTTCATTTGCAACACAAGAAGAAACATACGAACTACACAATGGCTCAGTACACGTAGACTTTTATAATTCAAGCGAAAATGCCACAGATTATATTTGGGTATTTGGTGATAACACCATCAATAGCGAAGAAGAAAACCCAACACATATGTTCAATGAGAAAGGTGTTTACAACGTAACACTTATAGCAACTAATAATGATTGTGAATCAAGCATTACTAAAACTATACGCATAGTAAAGCCATCTAACGAGGGCACCGAGTTTACTTCAGCCATCATAGGCAGGCTTACTGACGAAGGAGTGCGTATAATGTTCTTCTTTAACGAGGCACATCGCATTAAGATAAATGCTTACAATCTATTAGGACAGCAGATTATAGAACCTATAGTAGGTACCTATACCCGCGAAACTATTACCTTCAGCGACAGACGTTATGCAAGCCATGCTATGGTAGAAGTAACTGACCTTGTAACTGGCGAGCGAGTGGTTATAAAAATGGGACAATAAATAAAAAAATAAAATTTGTGATAACAAAGCCGATGAAGTTTCATCGGCTTTGTTGTTTTTACCATTTTTGTGCACACATATTTTATTAAATTAAAAAAATCATGAATCTCACTCCCTTTGAATGGATAATAGCTATAGCCATTATCATTTTTATACTTGTAGTCATTTGGTGGAAATTCAAAAACGAACTGCAGTTTCTAGTTAACAAGACCGAAACAAATGGTATAATTACCAACTGGATGGCCGCTACACACAATGGCAAGCATGTTTATTTTCCCATGATTGAATTTGAAACACAAGACCAAGCCCGCATTACATTTAGGGCCGAAGAAATGTGCGAAGGACAACCCATGTACCCGCCCGGCACTGTGGTAAAAATATTTTATTCAGCCAAAAATCCAGAAATAAGAAACGTGGTTTACCCTACTAAATAATACCAACCCAAAACAAGATGTACGACAAATTAAAAACCCATTTGCAAGGCGAATTAAATGCGATAAAAGATGCAGGGCTTTATAAGCGCGAACGCATTATAACCACTCCGCAAGATGCCGTAATAAAAACTACCGAAGGGAAAGAGGTACTGAACTTTTGTGCTAACAATTATCTTGGACTATCATCTCACCCCGTAGTAACCGAGGCTGCTAAAACAGCAATTGATACCCACGGATTTGGCATGAGTAGCGTGCGTTTTATATGCGGTACACAAGACATTCACAAAACACTCGAACATAAAATTTCTGAATTTTTACACACCGAAGACACCATACTTTATGCAGCCGCTTTTGATGCAAACGGTGGCGTTTTTGAACCATTGCTAAATGAGCAAGATGCCATTATAAGCGATGAGTTAAACCATGCCAGCATAATAGATGGTGTGCGCCTGTGCAAAGCACAGCGCTATAGGTATAAGAACAACAACATGGAAGATTTGGAGGCCCAACTAATAGACGCTACTGCTAAAGGTGCACGATTTAAACTGATAGTTACAGATGGTGTTTTTAGCATGGATGGTTTTGTGGCGCAGCTAGATAAAATATGTGACTTGGCAGATAAATATGATGCTCTAACAATGGTAGATGAGTGTCATGCTTCAGGCTTCATTGGCAAAACAGGCAGAGGTACCATAGAGTTAAAAAATGTATTGGGCCGCATAGATATTATTACCGGCACACTTGGCAAAGCACTGGGAGGTGCCATGGGTGGTTTTACATCTGGTCGAAAGGAGATAATAGAACTGTTGCGCCAACGCTCTCGCCCTTATTTATTTTCTAACTCACTTGCGCCAAGTATTGTGGGTGCCAGCATTGCTGTGTTTGATCTATTAAGCAAATCCACTGAGCTGCGCGATAAATTAGATAGCAACATTAAACAATTTAAAACCGGAATTAAAGCAGCTGGATTTGATATAAAAGATGGAGAATCTGCTATAGTTCCTGTAATGCTTTATGATGCTAAA
>JANOXJ010000239.1:0-30616 GCA_031418455.1 Flavobacteriales bacterium
CTGTTGGTGGCAAAGCCATCCATTTCGGTCAATAGCTGATTCAAAGTGTTCTCGCGCTCATCGTTGCTACCAAAGTTGATGCTTTTGCTGCGTGCACGTCCTATTGCATCTATCTCATCTATAAATATTATAGCGGGTGCTTTTTCTTTAGCCTGGCGGAAAAGATCGCGCACACGGCTGGCTCCTACGCCTACAAACATTTCTACAAAGTCAGAACCACTTAAAGAGAAAAAAGGCACTTGTGCTTCGCCTGCTACTGCTTTTGCAAGCAAGGTTTTACCAGTGCCCGGAGGACCTACAAGCAATGCTCCTTTCGGAATTTTAGCGCCTAGCTCAGTGTACTTTTTCGGGTTCTTTAAAAAGTCTACAATCTCTTGTATCTCTTGTTTGGCACCTTCTAAGCCGGCTACATCGTTAAACGTAACGAGGGTTCCTTTAGCCTTATCAAAAAGCTGTGCTTTCGATTTTCCAATATTGAAAATTTGGCCACCCGCACCGCCTGGTCCGCCTAATCTGCGCATGAGTATTACCCAGGCTAGTATAATAAGTCCAAAACCAACTATCCAAAACAATAGGTTCTGACCAAACTCATTTATTGGTTTATGTTTTACATCAAAGCCATACTGCTGGCCTAAATTTTCAAGGTCGCCTCCTATGTTGTCGTTTATAGGCGGTGTAAACCAAAAATCAGATGAGGTGCTAATGCCACTCATGGGAGTTTTGTTCCCTGTTTTTTGTTTTAATTCCGCTTTACCAAGCGAGTCTAAATAAACTCTTGCCTGGGCTTGGTTGTATTCAAGTTTTTTGACGTATCCTTTTTCAGCATAGGATTTAAAATCGCGGTAGCCAATTTCTACACCATCGCCACTGCTGTTAAATATCATCATGCTTATAAGCACCATGGCTATAAGTATGTATATCCAATAGAAGTTCATAGACTTCTTGTCTTCCGGCTTGTTGCTAAATGGATTGGGACCTTGCGGTGAATTTGATTTTCTGTTCGAGTCTTTCGGTTGTTGCTGTTCTGCCATAATGTATCTGTTCTCTAAGTCTATTCGTTTGTTTTGTGGATTAATGTCAGTATTCTTCTTCTATTACCTTCATTACTTGCCTTTAGCATAGCTAACAAGTATTAATCCACTTTTATTTTTAGTATCTTTTTATAGCTTTTTTTATGAAGCAATGCGCAAAGTGTCAGCATCTGCCCACAGCTCCTCTAGGCCATAAAAATTTCTTGTGTCTTTTTCAAAAACATGCGCCACTACATTTACATAATCTAGCAATATCCAGGTGGCGTTGCTCATACCTTCTATGTGCCACGGATTGTCGCTTAGCTTTTGGGTGGTATGTTTTTCTACCGACCTAGCTATAGCCTGCACTTGCGTGTTGCTACTGCCATGGCATATTACAAAAAAATCTGCCATTGCATTGGGTACCTGCCTCATATCTAATATTACAATATCGTGGGCCTTCAGCTCTTGCATTCCTTCTGCTATGGTTTCTGCCAAGAGTTGGTTGTAGTCTTTTTCCGCCTTTTTTTTAGCCATTAAAATAATTAGTCGTTTTGGCAAATGTACTCGCCTTAGTGGCTTAAATACATGCTCAAAAACAATAGTTAAGCCGTTTTTGTTTCCTTTAAGTTGTGTATGTGCCTTTTTTAGCCATTTCTTTGTACTTATGTTGTTTTATAAAAGAGCTATAATCCGCTTGGAATCTGTAGATTCTACAAACAACTATGCGGCCAATTTAGTTCGTTTGTCATTGCCCCCCGAGGGCACTGTCATAACGGCACAAGAACAAACTACTGGCAGAGGCCAAAGAGGTACGGTATGGGAGAGTTCATCTGGCGAAAATTTGCTATGCAGTATTATTTTATATCCCACTTATCTCAATCACAATAATCATTTTTACCTCATAAAGGCGGTGGCACTTGCCTTGCGCGATTTGGCGGAGGAGCAAACAGAGCAAGAGGCGTACATTAAATGGCCAAATGATATAATAGTAGGTAACAAAAAAATTGCGGGCATTTTAATGGAGGCTACCTGGTCGGAACAAACTATGCAAAGTGCCATTATAGGCGTTGGTTTCAATATAAATCAAACTCATTTTGAGAATAATAAGGCCACAAGTATAAAACTTTGTACTAAGCATAATGCAGATGTGGAGCAGTGTCTGGAAGCATACTTGGTAATATTAGAAAAATATTTGCTTAAGCTTATGTCTGGCCAATACAGCGAAATAAGCCGTATGTATCGCGAGAGTCTTTTTAGACTTGGGCAGGTAAGTAGGTTTTTGTACAAAGGCACTCTCATAAATGCTATGATAACAGGGGTGGACGAAAATGGTCAGCTGAGGCTTTATACAGAAGCAGGCGAAGGTCTAAGTTGTGGCCTTAAGGAAATACAGTTCATACTGTGAAAATGATTTTGTCAGAAAATAAATAAAATAATTGATGCAGAACTGTAAAATTTAGTTCCCTTTAGCGTCTTACTATTTTACAATCAAAAGTGCGAATTATTTATTTCATTATTTGCTTAACACTCTTAGGAGCTGCCGGCCATGCGCAGGGGCCTATGGGATATATGCCTATACATGAAAAATTATGTGATAATTTTAACGACACGGTATGGATTGTAAATGGTAAAAAACCTCTCGATGATTCTTTTAAAAAGTGGAAATTTGACTTTGTGCTGGATGCGCGCAAAACCTTGCTTAGCAACACAGGTGCCAGTTTGTTTGGTGTGCGCATAGGTATGGAGTATAGAAGAGTGCACCGTTTTGGTGTCGGTTTATATGGCTTAAGTAATGATGTGTATGTCAATTCTTTGTTTGAAGTAGATACTTCCGTGGCTGAGGGTTTACTCAACTTAACTTATGTCTCACTGTTCTACGAGCGCATTATGTTTTTTAATCATAAATGGGAATGGCTTGTAACAGGCCACCTGGGCGCAGGGAGTGTAAAAGGTTCGTATAGATACAATGGTACCAAAGACTGGGTGAATTACGAGAATAAAAATGTTCGTCCGCTGGAGTTTTCTACTATGATGTATTATCATATAACATGGTGGTGTAGCGCGGGTGTGGGCATAGGCTATAGGTTTATGCTTAAAACTCCTCAGGAGATTAGACCTATTTACAGCGCGCCAGTGGGTATAGTGCGGCTAAGAATAAAGCTTGGGCGACTTACAAGAAGTATTTGGAACAAGGATGTAAAGTACCAATATTGAACAAGGGTTATTGTCTCGTTGTGTCTACCTTTGGTCCTTCTGATGTAATTGTATGCAACCTTGTACCTCTCTCGATAAGGCGACTACAATTTTTTTTTAATTTTAGAAATGATACTGGCATGTAGTAATCATTTTTTATTTATAATCTAACAACCAAAAACACGAACATGCACATTGCAATTATAGATTGTGGGACTAACACGTTTAATTTGTTGGTGGCTAAAGTGGCGCCTGTCAGATGGCAGCCCGTTTTTCATAACAAACTACCTGTAAAACTTGGAGCAGGAGGGTTTCAAGAAAAAGTAATAGTTGAGTCTAGATTTTATCGTGGTATTGATGCTATTCTTTGTCATTACCAAAACATAAAAAATTTTAATTGCGATAAGGTTTTTGCTTTTGCTACTTCTGCTATTAGAGAAGCTAATAATGGGGGTGAATTTGTAGAACGTATTAAAAAGCAATTTGACATAACTATAGAAATTATAGATGGCAACAGAGAGGCTGAGTTGATATTCAAAGGAATTGCTCAAACATTAACGATAGGCGAAACTCCAGAATTGATAATGGATATAGGAGGTGGCAGCACTGAATTTATTATAGCCAATAACCAAGGCATACTCTGGAAAAAAAGTTATTTGCTAGGTGTAAGCAGATTGTTTGATAGGATAAAACCATCAGCCAGACTAACAGGTGATGAAATAGCCTCGTTGAAATATATTTTGGATAAGGAACTCACCGAATTGAAGCAGGTGCTTGAGCAATATGGTGTGCAAACTCTGATAGGCAGCAGTGGCAGTTTTGATACTGTTCTGGAAATGTATTTGGAAGGTGCCAAAAAGGAACACATAGTGCTACTGAGCAACGATATTCCAATGCACGCATTTCCGGGAATACATGAGTGGCTTATGGCCAGCACATTTGAGCAAAGGTTAAAGCACCCTGTAATACCCACTATTAGGGCAGAGTATATGCCACTGGCTAGCTATTTAATTAAATATGTTCTGGCACTTGTGCCTTTTAAAAAGATGGTGCATTCTGCATACAGTTTAAAAGAAGGTGCTCTGATGGACATCATTGAAAAACTGGATTGGCCAGATGAAAGCAAAGCTTTAAAAGATGACGATACTCCATAAAAGAAAAACCACCCCTTCGGCTGGTTTTTTTATTTTTATATAGTGGAGATAATTTGTTAGCGTGCAATACCTACCGCACGTTTCTCTCTTATCACTGTTACTCTTACCTGACCAGGGTAGGTCATTTCTGTTTCTATACGGCTAGCAAGGCTCACAGCCAAAGCATCTGCTTGCTCATCGGTTACTCTGTCGGCTTCTACCATTACACGCAGCTCGCGGCCGGCTTGTATAGCAAAGGCTTTAGAAACGCCAGTGTTTTCAAGCGCCATGTTTTCCAAATCGCGCAGGCGTTGTATGTATGCCTCTACTACTTCGCGTCTTGCACCCGGGCGTGCACCACTTATAGCATCGCACACTTGCACAATGGGTGACAGTAGTGTAGTCATCTCTATTTCATCGTGGTGAGCACCTATAGCATTGCATATATCAGGTTTTTCGCCATACTTTTCTGCTAGCTTCATACCAAGCAATGCGTGTGGCAACTCGCTCTCATCATCAGGCACCTTGCCTATATCATGCAGCAATCCGGCACGTTTTGCAGCCTTTGGGTTTAAGCCCAACTCTGCTGCCATAGTAGAGCATAAGTTGGCCACCTCGCGCGAGTGTTGGAGCAAATTCTGACCATAACTGGAGCGGTACTTCATGCGGCCTACCATTCGAACAAGTTCGCTGTGCATACCGTGTATGCCCATTTCTATGGTGGTTCGCTTACCTATCTCGGTTATTTCATCGTTTATGTTTTTAGTCACCTTAGCCACTACCTCTTCTATACGAGCAGGGTGTATGCGGCCATCTGTTACCAGCTGGTGCAGCGACAGGCGCGCTATTTCGCGTCTTACAGGGTCAAAACATGAAAGTACAATGGCTTCAGGTGTGTCGTCTACTATTATTTCCACTCCTGTGGCGGCTTCCAGTGCGCGTATGTTGCGTCCTTCGCGGCCTATTATTCTACCTTTTATTTCGTCATTTTCTATATTGAATACAGATACGCTATTCTCCACCGCGTGCTCTACTGCTGTGCGTTGTATGCTTTGTATTACAATCTTCTTAGCTTCCTGGTTAGCCTTTAGCTTGGCCTCGTCTACTATGCTTTGGATTTGCGATGCTGCTTGGTTGCGCGCATCTTCTTTCAACTGTTCCATCAGCTGGGCCTTGGCAGTGTCAGCTGACATACCAGCCATTTCCTGCAAAAGGGTTATGGCTTTTTGGTTGTTTTTTTCTAAATCCTGTGCTTTGCGTTGGTTGTTTTCTATCTGTTTGTTCAGATTGTCTTTATGGCCATCAAGGTCTTTTTCCTTGCGCTTTGCGTTTTCAATTTGCTGCGCTAATTCGCGCTCTTTGCTTTTCAGCTTGTCTTCTGTCTGCTGTATGCGCTTGTTTTTTTCGCGTGTTTCGTTTTCATGCTGGTTCTTCATTTCCAAAAACTTTTCTTTGGCCTGAAGAATTTTTTTCTCCTTTAAGGTTTCTCCTTCTTTTACTGCTTCTTCCAGAATGCTATCCTTTTTGCTCTTCAACATATTGTTGAATATGAACCAAGTAATAAGACCACCTAAGGCCACTCCTGAAAGCGCAGCTATAAGGACGTAAAGCGTTTCTCCCATTGCTGTTTGTTTTTATGTATTTATATAAATTAATAAATGGGTTGTCATTTTGCTATTACTTTAAAATTCTATATGACAAAAAAAATCTTTGTACATACCCGAATAAAAAAGTATGATTAGCTCATACAACAAATAAAACATCTTAAGCGGCCTTATAGCTGCTAAGATTAAAAAACGTGCAAAGAATAAAATGTAGAAACAGATAGGTGAAAAATTACTGCAAGTAAGCGTCAAGCTTAGACTCAAGAGTAAACAATTCGGCCGATACATCTGCGGGAACTTCTACTTTTTCAACCACTCGTTCCACTACTTTTTGTATCACCGGTTCAGCTTTTGGCTGTTGCTTGCTGGCCATTTGCAGGGCTGCCATGGCTAGCAGGTCTTGTTTGTCCTTTACTGCGTAGTTTTTCTGGAATATTTCAATGCTCTCTTCTATAGCTTTTTCAGCAGTACGTATGCGCTCCACCTCCGTATTGCTCACCGTGAGCGGATAGGTGCGACCGGCTATCTGAACTTTGATGGAAGAAGTTTCACTCATTTCTTTTTTTCTTAAAGCTTATTTGTTGAGCAATGCAATACAATCATCTATTTCATTTACCAAAGCATTTATTCTTTGCTTTGTGTCTGTGCGGAAACTTTCGTCCGGCACATTCACGGTCAATGCTTGGCTATTGGTAAGTTCTTTGTTTTTTTCCTGCAACTCGTTTACCTGTGCAATCAACTCTTTATTTATGCGGTATAAAGAGGCATTCTCCTCGCGCATGCGAGAGGTTTGCTTTTCCAACTCTTTCTTGGCTTCACCCAATTGGGCTATTTTATTTTCTATGCGCGCAAGTATCTCGTTGTGTTGCATGGCTTTTCTGTTATTTAGAAAAAAAAGCTTTAGAACTTTGGTCAAAGGTAGAATGAACTGGCAATTTAACAAACCCCTTTTTTCCTTTAACGATTGTTGATATTTCAAAATGGGTCTGGCAGGGCCTTAGGGCACGCTTGTTGAATTTAGCAGGAAATGAATTTTTCAATTTCTAAATGGTATAGCAATTCTGATAAATCTGGCTTTGTAAAGTCTGATTTTGAAGCTAATCAAATGATATACAGGTGTTTATTGTATACTGCTCTGATGCCGGCTTTGCTTGTGGCAGCACTATTATATAGTAGTGTAGTTATTGCCCAAAAAGAAAATTATCCGCAGGATTATTTTAGGTCACCGCTGGATATTCCGCTCAACCTTAGCGGAAACTTTGGCGAATTGCGTACCAACCACTTCCATGCGGGGCTGGATATAAAAACGCAGCAAACCGAAGGGCTTAAATTATATGCCGTGGCAGATGGGTATGTAAGCCGCATAAAGGTGTCGCCTTTTGGCTACGGTTATGCCATATACATAACCCACCCTATTGGGTACACAACTGTTTATGGGCATTGCAAAAAATATTCTGAACGAATAGATGCTTATGTAAAAGAGCAACAATACAAGCTAAAATCGTTTAGCGTGGATTTAATGCTTGATTCTACTTTGCTACCAGTAACAAAAGGTGAAGTTATAGGACTTAGTGGCAATAGTGGAGGCAGTGGCGGTCCGCACTTGCACTTTGAAGTGCGCGAGACTGTGTCAGAAAAAGTAATAAACCCTTTACTTTTTGGATTTAGTGTGCAAGACCATGTTAAGCCAAGTATATCTGGCATTTGGGTAGTACCCATGAATGATAGCGCCTGGGTAAATGGCGGCCAGCTTCCTGTAAATATTCTTTGTAAAAATGGAACAGGTAGCTGCTCATTACAATCTGCCACACCACCTACAGTGTTTGGCGATGTGGCTTTTGCTGTGCACACCACCGATGGGCTGGATGGAAATGGCAACCGCTGCGGTGTATACCGCATAGAGTTGATGGTGGACAGTGTATTTGTATACGGCCAGCGTATGGATTGCTTAGACTTTACTACCAACCGCGCCATGAATGCACATACTATATATGAGCGATTTAAAAAGAACAAAAGCAGTATACATGGTTCATATAGATTACCTGGCAATCCGCTGGATATATATGACAATTTAGTAAATGATGGTATATTGAGATTTAATGATGGCAAGCTGCACAAGTGCGAGTATCAGGTGATAGATTTTAATGGAAATAAGAGTACCCTAAAATTTAATGTGCAAGGAGCAAAGGCACCTGGCAAGCCAAAGCCTGAAGTGCCGCCACTTGCTATTTGGAATTGGGAAAAGGATAACTCATTTGACAATGGTGAAGTGAAAATTGCCATGAAGGCATTTACACTCTACGAGGATTTAGAGCTGAACATAAGTAAGTCGCAAAAAATTCAGAATGCCGTAGGGCCTACTTACCTTATAGCATCAAGCTATGAGCCGGTGCACAATACCTATTCACTTTGTCTTAATGCCGCTGGTGTAAAACCCGCCCTTGCCAATAAAGCGCTAGTGGTGCGCTATGATGTGGAAAAGGAAAAAATATATTCGGAACTGAGTAAAATGAATAACGGTTGGTTATGTGCTAACCCCATGTATCTGGGATATTTTAGCATTATGATAGATACTGTAAGGCCAAACGTGGCCGTGTCAGACTTTGCTATAAACATGAAAGGTCGCACACAATTTAGCATGCGCATTAGCGATGCCCTGTCGGGAGTGGATCAAATTATACCTACGATAGATGGCCAGTGGATACTAATGGAGTATGATGCTAAAACCAATCGCCTCACACATTATTTTGACGAGAAAAGATTGGCTCACGGCAAGCATGAGTTTCAGCTAGAGGTAATAGATGCTGTGGGAAATTCTAAAATTTACAAAAGCAGTTTTGAGTGGTAGATGAGCAGACTAAAACCGCATTCTTAAGCCAACATTGGTCAATCCAACCTGCAAATCAAAATATGTTTTTTTAGGTTTAAATTGTGCCAAAGAACCATTGTAAGCAGCAATGGACTTTTTCAATTGCACACTGCTAACTATATAGAAAGGAATGCCAATAGCCGTCATTGCTAAGGCAGTATTTTGTTTCTTATTTATTTCTTCTTTTTCTTTAGCTGTTAAGAATGTTCCACTAGAAGCTATTTGACTGGTGACACTAAAGTTTATGATTGCCCCTACAAGTGCAAAAGCTCCTCCAATGTTGGAATATATGCGTGCATTTTTGAAGTAAGGTGTTGACTCATTATTAGTTTTTAGCAGATTAAAAGCGTCCTTTCTTTTAATTTTTATTCCTCCCTGCTGGTAGCTCCATCCCTTGCGAATTAGCAACATTGAATTTTGCTGCGCATGAAGATCAGAGTGAAGCATTAAAAACATTACAATGCCAAGTAAATATTTCATATAAAGCGAATAATTTTTTTTTAATTATAAAAATTCATTTTTGCTCATACCTAACCACTCAAGTGTGGCATTACAAAACACATCGTCAATTATGTTTTTCTCAAGCCTCATTTCCTCTATGAATTTTCCCACTTCCAAATCGCCTAGCGGAAATGGATAATCAGTGCCTAGAGTAACGCGCTTGGAACCTTGCATTTCTAATATGTATTTAAAAAGCATATCGTCATGCGTGGCACTATCTACCCAAAACTTGCCTATGTAATCGCGCGGATTTATGGGATTGTCTATAGCCACCAAATCTGGCCTGCAATGAAATCCATGTTCTATTCTGCCTATGGTAGGTAAAAAAGAACCGCCTGCATGCGAAAAGTTGAATCTTATTTTAGGATGGCGCTCCATAATGCCTCCAAATATGAGCGAACAAATGGCACGTGCTGTTTCTGCCGGCATACCCACCAACCAGGGCAGCCAATATTTTTTCATTTCTTCTTGGCCCATCATTTCCCAAGGGTGCACCAGCACACACATATCCAAATCTTCTATGGCCGCCCATAGCGGATTAAAAATAGGCTCGCTTAAATTTTTCTGATTCACATTGCTGCCTATTTGCACGCCCTTCATGCCTAAGCTTTTGCATCGCTCAAGTTCTTTTATGGCCAGGTCGGTATCTTGCATGGGTAGTGTTCCCAAGCCAACATAATTTTTTGGATAGCGCGCTGCCACATCGGCTATATGGTCATTTAAAAACTGTGCAATAGTTAATCCATCATTTGGCTGGGCTGAATAACCAAACAGAACAGGTATAGTGCACACTACCTGCACTTGTGTATGGTAGCGCTCGTATTCATCTATCCTTAGCACTTCATCCCAACAGTTAGATTCTATTTCTCTAAAAAACTTGTCGCCCTGCATCATGCGCGCATGCCCCGGCCTGTGGTGGTCCAGGTGTATAAATGAGCCATAACCAAACTTGCCTGACCAGTCGGGCAGATGCTTGGGTATTATATGGGTGTGCATGTCTATCTTCAAACTCATAGTTGGCCAATGTACTTTATTGTGAGCAAAATTTCATAACGATTTTTTTTGTGACAGCGGTTTTTAATGCACCTCACTTTTATTAAGGGGAGAAATATTTTTTGGTTTTAGCCTGAGACGGCAAGCTATCTCAAGCAAAGTAGTAAAGTAAAATTACTGCTTACTTACTGTTTTTAAATCCAACATATTTACAGGATTGGTTTTTAAACCCACCACATTGTTTCGCACAAAGTGCGATACCTGATCGTAATACAATGGAATTACTGGTGCCTCACTCATAAGTATACTGTCGCATTGGGAGTATATAATAGCACGGAGGCTGTCATTACTTACTGTTTGCGAGCGCTCGTATAATTTGTCGTACTCGGCATTGCTAAAGTGGGTATAGTTGGGTCCTACGGGGCAAAAATTATTGGTATAGAATACCGCCAAAAAATTCTCTGCATCGGCATAATCGGCTAGCCAAGATTTTCTAAATATTGCTAATTGACCCTTAGCCGATTGCTCGCGCAATGCTGGACCTTGTAAAATATTTACACGCACTTTAATGCCAATGGTTTCTAACTGATGCTGTATGTATTCTATTAAATCTGCATAATCACTTACGGTAGATATTACTATTTCTGGCATGCCGCTGCCATTTGCAAAACCTGCCTCTGCTAATAATTTTTTTGCCTTATAAGGATTGTATTCATAGAATTTTCTATTTGTATTAATACCGATAAGCGATGGAGGCACAAAGCCATTTTCTGCCGCAAATACAGTATTGTTGCGCAGGTACTTTACCATTTCTTTTTTATTTATGGCATACGAAATAGCTTGACGAACACGCACATCCATTAGTGGCGAGTCTTTAGTTATTTCCATGTTGGTATCCATAAATATTCCTAGATAATCAGTTTTAATAAATGGTGTTTTTTGAAAGTGCAGTTGCGAGGCATAGGCTTGCGACATGTTGCCTTCAGCATCCAGCAGTTCGTCTTTAAAGGAGGCATAAATGCCACTCATAAAATCATACCTGCCTTGCAGTAGCCCTTGAAACTCTACCGACATGTCTTTTACAAAATCAATTTTTATTGCGTCCAAATAAGGCAAAGAATTTCCCTTTGCATCGTGTTGCCAAAAGCTAGTATGTTTATGAAATACCAATGCCACATTCTCATACCAAAAAGCAAACTTGAACGGACCTGTGCCAATGGGGTGTGAACGAAAATCTGAACCGTAAAATTCAACCACCTCGCGCGGCACCACGTTGCAGTACTGCATGGTAAGCATACCTAAAAAGGGTTGAAATGGTTTTTTTAAATAAATAGCAAGGGTACTATCATCCTTTGCTTCAAAGCCACCTTGCTTTTCCGTATTCACATTTGCAAATATCCATTGGGCCGGTGAGGCTACTTTAGGATCTAAAAGCCGCTGGAAGCTATACACAAAATCTTGCGCTAATACTTTTCTATGCAACAAGTCAGCAAATAATGGACTTGGATGAAAATAAACTGAGTCCCTCAAATGAAAAGTGTAAGTGAGACCGTCTTCAGAAATGTTCCAATGTTCAGCTATACAAGGTATTGGTTTTAAATTGCTGTCCAGTTCCACCAGTCCGTCAAAGAGCTGGTTGGTGGCCCACATTACTTCCAGGTCGCGGGTAAAGGCAGGGTCTAGAGATGTTATGCCATTGCTCTCGTTGTAGTTGAACACATTGGTTTGCTTGGTTTGCATGCGACCGCATGCTGCAAAACAAAATAGCGCTGTGCTGCACAACGCTATTAATAATATTTTTATATGTACTGGAGAAGTATGCATTGGGTATGCGCCAAATGTAGCAGACCCTTAATGTATGCACACACTTTTATTCTTCTTTTTCCATCAGCATAGTTTCGCGCACTTTATCAGCACTCTCTGCCGGGTAGTATTTATCAGATTTTCTTTTTCCGTTTTGGTCAAATCGTTTCCAAGAGCCTACTTTAACTCCTCTGTCAAATTCGCCTTCGCTTTCTATTTGGCCATTTTGATAGTAGTAAGTAAAGTGTCCATCCTCAAGGTATTTTTTAGCCACTAATATGTAAGTGCCTTTAGATTTTATGGCACCTATATAATCTGTTACCAAACCACTGTATGTGTCGCCAGCTATTTTCTTCAACTCCAGTTTGTATGGAGCGTTAGAGTTTGAGGTCATTTTGAACATTTGGTCCAGGTATACAGTGCTGGTTTCAGTCTGCGCAAATGCAACTGAACTAATTGCCGTAAGACTACAAATTAAGATCAGGGAGCGTAATTTTGTTATCATCATGTTTGTTTTATTAAAGTGTGTTTAACGATATAGGTTGCTTAAGAGTTTCATTAATTAATCCAAAATTGAGTATTTAACTTTTTAGCTATTTAATTTGGGCTTAAGTAGATTCATCTTGCGGCCATTATGAAAATGAAAAATATTACACACTTACTAGGTATGTTTAGCCTGGGCTTGTTTATGATAAGCTCATCGTGCGAGAGGGTAACTTCTACTATTGCCACACCATCAGCTGGCGGCAAAGGTTTCACCGTAGGTTTCTATAATGTAGAAAACCTTTTTGATGTGATGGATGATAAAAAAATAATGGACGAGGATTTTACACCAGATGGAAAATACCATTGGACAGAGGAGCGCTATCATATAAAGTTAGATAGAATAGCAGAGGTGATAGATTCATTGCCTGGCGCACTGCCTGCATTTATGGGCTTATGCGAAATAGAAAATAAATCGGTGTTGGAAGATTTAGTGAAGGAACAAAAAATTGCGAATGCGCACTATTCAATTATACATCAGGATAGCCCGGACGAGCGTGGCATAGATGTGGCGGTGTTATATAATCCTGACTTATTGGAAGTGGTTTCTTATAAGTATACCACAGTCCATTTGCCCAACGATGCTGATCCAAACACGCGCGACTTGCTTTATGTAAAAGCAAAATACAATGGAGAAATAATACATCTGTATGTGAACCACTGGCCTAGCAGAGGTGGTGGACAAACAGAAACAGAACCGCTTCGCGTGGCAGTAGCCAATGTATTAGAGATGCAAATAGGCAATGTGTTGAAAGCTGACAAGGATGCAAATATTCTTGTGATGGGTGACTTTAATGATTTTCCATCTAACAAAAGCATTTCTCAAACTTTAAATGCTGGCACTGCCAAAGAAAATGTATTGTTTAATTATATGACAGATGATGAGCAACGTGGAGAAGGTTCTTATCACTATAAAGGTGAGTGGAGCCCACTAGACCAGTTTATAGCTAGCAAAGCGTTGCACGAAGGTCGAGGCAAATTATTGGCTGACGATAATTCTGCCCACTATTGGAAAAATGATTTGGTGCTTTTTAATTCTAAAGATGGGAAGCGACCAAGCAGAACTTTTGTGTCTGAGGATTATAAAGGAGGCTATAGCGATCACCTACCTATATATATAGAGGTAACGTACAAGTGATAAATTCTAAGAGTTGCTGCTCGGTTATAAACCTGCGCACTTGCTGATACATTAAAGTAAAATAATATATAAGAACACCCTGGCACTTGCGGCTGGGGTTTCTTTTTGCCGAAGTAAAATTGGCTTAACTCAAAATGCCCTTGCAGCATGGATTGTATATCTAAATAAAGTAATAGCTCCATAGCCGATGAGCATTAAACATTGCCAAGTTATTTTAACATCAGCATATTTGTAAGACCTACGCACAACAAAAAGCCCCGTACTTTTCAGTACAGGGCTTTTAAGTTTGTTAAGTCGTAAGAATTACTTCTTAGGAGCAGCTTTCTTAGCAGCAGCTTTCTTCTTAGGAGCAGCTTTCTTAGCAGCAGCTTTCTTCTTAGGAGCAGCTTTCTTAGCAGCAGCTTTCTTCTTAGGAGCAGCTTTCTTAGCAGCAGCTTTTTTCTTAGGAGCAGCTTTCTTAGCAGCAGCCTTCTTCACGCCTTTAGGGGCGGCATTTGATTTTGACTTTGTCTTCATTTTTGTAACGGTTGATTTATTTGCAATTTGGAAGGTGAGTTTGACCGTAACGCGAAATTCTTCAATCTTTCCCTTTACTACTGTTGCGCTTTGGTCCTGCACATATACTGATACTATACCTTGTAAGGTCTTAGACGCTTCAGCAACGGCATTGGATGCAGCGTCCTCCCAACTTTTCTTGGAAGAACTCATTATTTCTATAACTTTCAATACACCCATTTTTTTTATTTATGTTTTGCTCTTACGAACAATTTATTTTTTTGTTCAACTAAAACTTTTTTCTCTTCCTCAACCTAATTTAAAAAAACATCCAGTGCATTTTTAAATTTCCATTTCCGTTTGCTTCAAGTGTTGGTGATGGAAGTTTTATAAAACTAAAAATCTTCGCTGTTGTCATCATCCATTTTCGCTTCCATCTCACACGAGTCAAATCTGCATCAAATGATAAATAGAATTCACGTTGGTTCATAGAATTATCAACATTGTAAATGTTTGTTTTTGCACTCTTCATTTCTGTTGCCCCATAACCAAATGCAACATTCAACCAACGCGGGAAAGTGGCGTCAGACGCCAGAAAGCGCGATATGTTGATCGATGCCCAATATGTTTGTGCATTGTAGTCTTTCAAAACGCGTTGTTGAAAATTGTTACCAAATTGATCAGGATACTGTTTTCCAAACATTGAATTTGAATAAGAAAATTTTAAAACTATACGTTGCTCTCGCCAAAAATTCTCTTGTGAAATAAATAATAATGTTCCTGCTGAATTAGCAATCATGTCTCCCCATGAGAAGCCCCATTTTTTACTTGTGCCATCCAACAATTCTATTCCGGTCATATAAACTAATCCTACACTGCCACCTATCCAATTACTTTTTTTATCCGACATTCCTGTCCATTTAAAAATGTCTGAACCCATTCTTCCAATAGTATAACATGTCATAGCATGACCTGCTTTATCCATTTGCAACCATTCATTATTGTCATTAAAAGAATGAAGGGACGATCTTTGATATTGATCGTACCACAATTGATCTAATAAGTAGTAAGAACTAACAGTGCCTAACACTCCAATTCCTATTACTGCATTTTTTCTACACGGACTGCAAGGCTCATCCTTCTGCGAGTATGTCCCAATGCTCATTATTATGGCAAGCGCTATTAGTATATGCTTGTGTGGTCTTTTATACATATTATATAAGTATGAGTGAAACACTTGTGGGCAAAGATTCGTAATATGGAGGATATAAACTGAAGATATATAAATTTTATGCAAGGTACGTTTTCCAATCTAAGCACTGGACGCAGTATAAATTTTCATAAGCTGCTGGCTATTTCAGGCCTGGCGGGTACATTGTTATTCGGCTTTTTTTTCTTGTTTGTATTACCCAATTGTGTGGAGCTCATTTGGGACAGAGTAATCATTGCATGTTACAGTTTATTCCTATACATACTTAGTTATAAAAAAGAACTTAAGCCAAAAAGGTATGCTGCTTTGATTTTATTACTCTATTATTTATATACCACCCAAGTGCTAATTTCTCTTGTCTTAAATGATTTTACACTTTTTTATGTGGTGTCGTTTTTTATAACCCTTCAGGCAATAGGTTTTTCTATAGGTCATGAGCGCCAGGTATTTTGGTATTTCTTTTATGTAGTGTCTTTTTGCCTTGCATCTTTAGTTATGGATGCTACTATGAGTGCCAGAGATAAAATGATTTTTGGTTCTATCATTAGTTGTCTGGGCATTCTCATTTATATGGCTGCTAAAATAAAATGCAAATTTTTTGGCGACATGAAAATGAACGAGAATTTGATGAAAAGCATGGTTTCGAAAACTGAAAACTCGGTATTTCTAACCGATGTGTATGGAAATATTTTGGATGTAAACTCTATGGCGCTGGAGATGTTTGGATATACCAGAAAAGAATTGCAGGATAATGATTTTAAAATTCTACGCAAATATGAGCTAACACCTGAAGAGGTTATGGAAGGTCTTACTGCTCTCTCTGATGAAAGATTTTGGACTAAGCAAACCACTTTGTTAAAAAAGAACTTAGACGAGTTTCCGGCTAGAATAAGTATATCTCTTATTAAGAATGGAAGAAAAAGATTTATGATTTATTATGTTCAGGATATTACTGAGGTAAAAAATAACGAACGTGCTATAACAGAAGAGAAGCAAAAAGCAGAAGCTGCAGCAAAAGCTAAATCTCAATTTTTGGCAGTAATGAGTCATGAGATAAGAACTCCACTAAATGGAGTTATTGCTACTGCCAGCCTTTTGCAAAAGGCCGATTTAACATTGGAGCAGAAAGAATATGCAGATACAATAAAGAAGAGTGGCGATAGTTTGCTGATGCTTATTAATGATATATTGGAATTTTCAAAAATGGAAAGCGGAAACATGCAATTGGATTCGCACAATGCATCAGTAAGCAGCGTTCTATTTGATGTAATGAAACTTTTGGCTCCGCATGCTGAAGCGAAAGGGCTGGATCTAAAAATAAATATTGACCGTGCTGTACCCGACCAACTTTGGCTAGATAGTCATAGATTGAAACAAGTACTACTCAATCTTGTGGGCAATGCAATTAAATTTACTGCCAAAGGAAATGTAAGTATCGAATGTCAAAGCCTGGGAATAAATAAGCAAAATGTATTTCTTAAATTTGGTGTAAAAGACACTGGTATAGGTATACCTGAAAATAAAATTCATAAACTTTTTAAATCCTTCTCACAAGTAGATTCATCTACAAGTCGAAAATTTGGTGGTACTGGCTTAGGTCTTGCTATCAGTAAGCAACTTGTAGAGCTTATGGGAGGTGATATTGTAGTTGCTAGCGTGGATGGTAAAGGAACAGAATTTAGCTTTACTATTAAGTGTGCAGTTGGTGATGAGAGTGTAGGCACTAATAAATCTCAGG
The DNA here is from genome assembly GCA_031418455.1 of Flavobacteriales bacterium. GTDB lineage: Bacteria > Bacteroidota > Bacteroidia > Flavobacteriales_D > Sanyastnellaceae > JANNVZ01. The sequence goes on from JANOXJ010000239.1 coordinate 17,234, forward strand.
CCAAAGAATTGGCAGAAATAGACATTAGCAATGCCAGAGTACTAGTGGCTGAGGATAATGAGATAAACATTCGTGTATTCCAATTTATGCTGCAAAGTCTAAAAGTAAAGGCCGACTTTGTTATTAATGGTCAGGAGGCAGTGGAGGCTTGCAAAAAGGAAAGATACGATTTAGTATTTATGGATATGCAAATGCCCGAAATGGATGGCCTTGAAGCCACAAGAATTCTTAGAAAGCAGAACCATTTCCCTTTAAATATTGTGGCAATAAGCGCCAATGCATACGCTGATGATAAGGCACAATGTCTTGAAGCGGGCATGAACGACTTCTTGCCTAAACCTTTTGACGTGGATCAGTTAAAGGCAATGTTGGAAAAATGGGTTAAGCCAAAACTGGAGAAAATGGACAATGCCGCATAATTAAGGGGCTATAATAATTTTCTTTTTATAGATATAGCCAACCAATCGGTAATATCTTTGTCTTAGATTTAGTTCGCTTTTCTTAATTACTTAAATGCCATTGCAAAACCAACTTCGAAGGAGGTTAAATATAATTTTTGCTGCCATGTCTATAGTGGTGGTTTTGGCATGCGGACTCTTATATTATTCCATTCGCCTTCAGTCAGCCTATATAGCTAAAATATCTTTGGCTACCAGACAACGAGCTATAACCAATGAATTAGCCAAAAACTGTGTTCTTATTAAACAAAAGGTATGGGCTAATCAGGGAATTACTGAGGAGCATGCGTCCACAAACGTATTGTTAGAACAATGGACTAACGGCCAAAAGGCATTGCTCAATGGAAATGAATACTATGGCACTGCAGAGCCAAATACCAAGGAAATGCAAACACTTATGCAGGATGCCTCTCCTGTATTTGTGCAAACAACCGATCTACTAAAAGAATTTATTCAAAATCCGAAGGAGTTTGGCGAGGAGAAATTTTTGAGAATGAATAATGGCTTTGTCACATTTCTCAATAAAACCAACAATATAACAGGCAAGTATCTTATAGAAAGTGAAGATGTAGCCCAAAAGGTAAAGTATGCTTTTTGGGTTTTAATATTTACAGCCCTGCTCTTATTGGTGTTAGCCACTTTGAGGGTGCTAAATCCACTCAAAAAATATATTACTCAGGCATATGACGATGTGGAGGAGTTAGAGTCTAAACTTTTGAAGGCAGATAGTGCAAAAACTGAATTTCTTTCCAACATGAGTCATGAGGTAAGAACACCATTGAATGGTGTAATAGGCATGACTGAACTATTGGCCAGAACCAAGCTAGACGAGGAGCAAAGGGGCTATGTGCGCAATGTGCACATAAGCGCCCAAAACCTTTTGGATATTGTAAATGATGTATTGGACTATTCCAAAATTCAGTCCGGTAAATTAGAAGTGCATAAAGAAAGATTCAATCTGAGCGATTGTTTAGATCAGGTAATAGATTTGATGAAGCCACTTTCCAATGCCAAAAAGCTGGAATTAATGAGCGATTTGGATGCTAACTTACCTATAGAGTTAGTAAATGATGAAAGAAGATTGCGCCAGGTACTGCTCAACCTTGTGAATAATGCCATAAAATTTACTGATAATGGAGAGGTTGTAGTTAAAGTAGAACTAGTAAATAAAGAGTCGGATTTTGTGCAACTTAAATTTTCTGTGCGCGATACGGGTATAGGAATAGATAGCACTGTTATTGACAAATTGTTTCAATCGTTTTATCAAGTTGACTCCACCATTACTAAAAAATATGGAGGCTCAGGATTGGGCCTGGCCATTTGTAAAAATCTGGTGCACGAGTTAGGTGGCAGAATATGGGTGGAGAGCAAAGCAGGCCAAGGTTCTACATTTTTCTTTACTATAGTGGCCGAAACTGCTGGGGTGCTACAAGAAGAAAAAATAGAAGTGCTTAATGGCATGCGCGCACTTATTGTGGATGATAATAAAACCAATCTTAAAATATTGGTAAAGCAATTGAGCGCTTGGGGCATTCAAGCCACTCCTTTTAATAGCCCTGAATTGGTGACTGAAATAATGAGCAACTTGCATAAGTTCGACTTTGTTATTATGGACATGCAAATGCCTGAGATGGACGGCAAGGCGCTTGCACAAAAAATACGAAGTCAGTATAGCGAAAAGCAATTGCCACTCATAGTACTCTCATCAGTAGGTGAGCACTTAATGCTGGACAATGAAAATTTTTATAACGCATATCTAAACAAACCTGTTAAGCAATCCAGATTACTAGATACTATAATTGAGGTAATGAATATTGGGCCTGCCACAAATGCTAAAAAGCGCATAAGCTCAGGCAATCAGGAAGTAATGCAGCAAAAAAGTCCGCTTAAAATTTTGGTGGCTCATGACAATGACTTGTCCAGAGCGGTTACAGCAAAAACACTACAGTTGCTAGGGCATAAGTATGACTCTGTAAGCAATGGCAAAGAAGTATTAGAAAAATCGAAACGAGATGAGTACGATTTGATAATAATGGATGTAGCTATGGAGGAAATGAATGGAATAGAAACTACCCGCCAACTTAAAAAGATTGTTGGCAAAAGTTCAATGCCTGTCATAATTGGAATAACTGAGGATGAAAAACGCGACAAAGACGTTTGTATAAAAGCTGGTATGGACGATATGATTGAAAAACCAATGAAGCCTGAAGAGCTGCAAAGGAAAATACATTACTGGTTAGAAACAGCGGAATAGAATACTATAGGTGTAATGGAATTGCCAATATTGAATTGGTTCTAAGTCTTATCCAAAACCATTAAGCATAAAATCTAATTTATTTGATAAGGGTATTTGAACAATCCAGATTACCCGCTTCAGTTGAGATAACACTCATTTCGAAAATCAAATCAATAGCCTGATGCAACGAATCTAAAGAGGTGGGTTTATATTAATCGTTGATACAATTGAACGTTTCGTTTATTTGCTTTCATTTAAACCGAGCTAATGCAAATAGTTCGCCTCGATACATACTTTCAATTGCATAATGTGGATTAAATAATTAAGCCTATTTTATCGTATACCCTTTTGGTTTAGCCAGTCCGTATAAGCGTCTTTGTATATCAAGTGCTGGTCATAACTTTTTGAAAAATTATGATACCCTGTTTGCCCTGGCTGTGCGCACATATATATATAAGCATGAGCCTCTGGCTTAAGAACAGCATCAATATAAATTGGTTCCACAAAATCGATAGGGCCAGGCGGAAGCCCTAAATTCTTATAAGTATTATAGGGCGACTCTACATTAGTAATTCCTTCATACACTCTATTTACACCTCGCAAACCTGCTGCAAACACAGCGGTAGGGTCTGCTTGCAGCGGCATATTTATGCGCAGGCGGTTCAGATATAATCCGGCAATTTTTGGAGCCTCATCGCGCTTAGAGCATTCTGCTTTTACTATAGATGCAAGTATTACTGCTTCAGTAGGGTTCAGGCTTTGCTTTTGAGCCATTTGTTTTTTCTCCTCAGTCCAGTAGTTTTTCCATATAGTTTGCATTCGCTCCAAGAACGCATCGGGTGCTGTGGTCCAAAAGAAATTGTATGTGTTGGGCGCTATCATGCATGCAATAGTGGTAGAGTTAAATCCATATTTTTGGCATGTAGCTGCATTGGTAAAAGTTTGCGCGAATGCAGCCGAATCAGCTTTAAGAGATTTGCCTAACTTGCCTGACAGCTCATAAATATTATGCACATCATCTATTCTTAAACTAAGAGCCTCCTGATTGCCACTGCGAAGCATATTTATTATGCTGTTGTTATTCATTCCTTTTTTAATTCTATATCTACCGGGTTTTGTAAGAGTAAATTTTTTCCACCCTGCTACCTGCATAAATGAGGTGGGGTTATCCAACGTTTTGCGCGCATCACTGCTGTTTATCCATTGGTCTATTGGCATAGCATCTGTTATGAATAGCAATGTGTTTTTTTCTTCAAATGCGGTATTTGATTGGAAGATTATGCAGTAGTAATAACCTCCTACTATTGTCACAAGCAATAGGAGAAGCAATGCTACTATGGTTGTTCTTTTTGATTTAATATTCATATATATAACGTATATCGTAGTGCTTCTTTGCCCTTATATAATTTCTTACCACTTATGGTGAATCCACACGATTCAAATAATTTTTGACTAGGAATATTGTCCTTATGCACTAGACACCACACCAGCCGCAACTCTTTTTTAATATCAGGCAATTGCAAAAATGTTTTTAGTGCACTCTTTGCGTAGCCTTTATTTCTTTGGGCGGGATTAGCTATTAAAATACCTATGCCAGCGGTTTTGTTGGTGTTGTTATATTCAAAAATATCCAATGCTCCAAGGGGCTCACCTGTGCCATCCATTATCATGTAGCGGCACTGTCCATGTTTCTCCAGATTTTTACATTCTTCTATAAACTGTGCCACCTCTTCCTTGGTGTAGGGTCCTGACGAAGCGCTGAATTGCCAAAATTCCGGATTGTTTTCCCAAGCGAAAACTTGGTCAAAATCATCTTTTGATACTATTCGAAGGTATGTGGAAGGCACAATCAAAAATAGAAATAAAATGTGCTCAATATTGATTAGTAGCCAAAAGCACCAATGTGCATGCCTCAAGTGTGTCAATTCCCTTTATTCTGGCCAAAGCTTCCAGTTCGGCATTCTCAGTCCCTGGATTAAAGATTATACGCCTGGGCCGTAGGTTAATTATGTAAGAATACCAGTCCTCTTGCGCCTTTGGATTAAGATAGAGCGTCACGGTGTCCACATTCAAATTCTCCGGACGGTCTTTTTGAATGGTTACATCGGCTATTTGGCCATTTTTAATACCTAGTGCAATTACCGGATATCCGCTCTGGCGAAGGCTTAAGACTGCCTTGTGGCTATATCTTTCGATATTTGGCGAAGCGCCTATTACAAGGGTATTTTTCATTTTCACGTATCAGTTGGGCAAAGATGGGTGACATTGGCCCCTATCCTTGCTTACATTTGGCCAAGTTACAAATTTTTTTAGAATAAAAAGTATGCTTACCCGATTGCTTTTAGGTGTTGCTATGTGTGCGATTTTCTTTTCTTCCTGCACTATCAACAAAGACTTTATGTTTAAAACCGACAAAGATTATGTCTTTGACCAATTGGTAATAGATAGCACAAGTATTGATTATAAAATATCAAGAACTGATGTTTTGGCATTTGACCTATATACCAATGAAGGGGCTTTGATGCTTCAATTCACCACAAGTGATTTGGAAACCCCTAAATATGGAGGATCCAGAGAGTTTACTTTTACCGTAGATGCTGAAGGGTATGTAGAATTTCCGGTAATTGGAAGAAGGTATGTAGTGGGCAAAACCATTAAAGAATTGCAAGATTATTTAGAAGAACTTTATGCATTCCAATTCAAAAATCCATATGCTATTGTAAAAGTGCTTAACAGAAGATGCATTGTATTTGTAGGTAGCGGTGCTAAAGGAACTGTGGTTGCTTTGGAAAACAATGGAATAAGCATAATAGAAGCCATTGCTTTAGCTGGTGGTGGTCAGGATTATTCTGATATTTCTAAAATTAAACTAATTCGTAAAGTGAAAAATGAACAGCAAGTCTATCAAATAGATTTGTCTACCATAGAGGGAATTAAATATGCCAACCTAAGTGTTCAGGCGGGTGATATTATTCATATTTCTCAAACACCGCAAGTGGGTCGTGAAATATTGCAGGATGTTCAGCCATTTACTAGTATAATCTCCAGTTTGGTTATCACTTATGGCATTTTAGCTAGAATTTTTTAAAACCATATTAGTGCTTACCAAAAGCTTATGATGGAGCAAGGCGACATACAAAACATGCAAGACTATAAAAGTCGCCTTACAAATTTTTCAAATGAATTTGATGTCGGCTTGTTTGTCCACATCTTGCGAAAGAGCTTAATCTGGATTGCCTTGTGCATAATTGTGGCCGCTTTTGCATCTTTCTTATACCTGCGTTATACACCCTCCAAATTTGAAGCCCGCAGTGTTATTCAATTGGCAGAAAATGACAACGCAACCAAAATTCTCAATGTAGAAGCAGTAGAAGAGGGTAGCAAACCGGAAGCAAAAGTGGAGTTGTTGCGTTCTAAACTGCTCATTGGCCGAACTGTAAAGCAAATGCCACTGAAAGTGAGCTATTTCGCCAAGGGTCAAATACTTACTACTGAGCACTACCTATCTACACCATACCAGATAAACCTAATTGAGTTGAAAAACCCGCTATGGCAAGACAAACCCATTAATATAAGTTTTTCAGGTCCCGGCAATTATACAATTCAGTATGATGGCCAATTATTGACCGATTTGGTGGTTGGCCAAGAAGTATCTACACCAGATTTTACTATATCAGTTGCTATTTCAGATTGGGAACAACTGAAAAAAAATGGTGACGAATACAAATTGTATTTTATCATAAATAATATTTCCACTCTTACCAATAAGTTCTTCGATCAGTTAAATGTGAGAATATTAAACAATACAGCAAAAACTTTAGAGGTTTCTTTTACTGACAATAATCCATATATAGCTCGCGATTTTGTGAAACTTCACAGCAACGAGTTTCTTTTGTTTGATTTGGAAAAAAGAAGAAAAAGTGATGACAATGTATTGAACTTTCTGGACGAGCAGATAGACACAGTGTACAGCAGTCTTAAGGATAGCGAAATACAGCTAAACAGATATAAGCAAGACAACAAGATAAATAATCTGGAAAGCGTAAGTGAGGTATACCTCAACAGAATTTCTGAATTTGAACACGACATAATTCAGATAGAAATAGAAGAGCGACTTATAAATGAAGTAGAAAAGCTAACACGCAAGAGCAGCAACGATGTAGAAATTTATAACCTTATACCCCTTATTGCAGGCAGCAAGTATGAGGCTTCGCTAAGTAAAATGCTGGATAAACTGCATGAGCTTATGGTGGATAGGGAAGAGGCGCTGTATATGGTTACCAAAGACAATGACCGTGTAAAAGCGTTGGAATATCAAATAGATATTCAGAAAAACCTCATCCTGCAAACTATATCAGCCCTGCGCGATCAGCTGAACGATAGGAAGGAAGGCCTAAATGAAAAAATGCATGATACCGAAGGCATTTATTACAATATTCCTCAAAAGGAATTAGAGTTTGCCCGCCTTCAAAGACTTTTTTCTATTAACGAGAAGTACTATACGCTTTTGCTGGAAAAGTCTATTGAATATAAAATTTCGAAAGAGGGTTTTGTAAGCAACAACCAGATATTGGAAGAAGCAAGAACCCCTACCACGCCTGTGGCTCCAAAAAGGAATGTAGTACTATTTACGTTTTTGCTTTGCGGCTTATTATTAAGTTTTCTAATCATTGCAATGCGCTATTTGCTGCACAACAATATTACCTCGCTCAACGAAATTGTGAAGCATAGCAATGCTTCTATAAATACATTAGGTATAGTGCCAAGGTTTAAAGAGAATGTGCCTATAAGCATGCTCATTGTAGACAAAAACCCGCGCTCGCTTATTGCCGAGGCTTTCAGAAGTATTCGCACCAATTTGCAATTTCTTGGGAGCTCGCCCGGACCTAAAGTAATAGCCGTTACCAGCACCATAAGTGGCGAGGGTAAAACTTTTGTAGCGCTCAACCTTGCAGGTATAATAGCTTTTAGTGGTAAAAAGGTAATAGTGTGCGATTTGGATATGCGCAAGCCTAAAATTCATAAGGGCTTTGCAGTAGAGAATAATATAGGCATGAGTACACTGCTCATAGGGCGCAATGATTTGGCAAGTGCCATAAGAAAAAGCCCTTTAGATAATTTGGATTTTATAACAGCCGGCCCCATACCTCCTAATCCTTCTGAGTTAATTATAAACGAAAGGATGGATGAAATAATGAAAGAGCTAAAATCCAAATACGATTACATCTTGATGGATACGCCTCCGGTAGGGCTGGTTACAGATGCTGTGGCGCTATTGCAAAAGGCAGATTATCCATTATATATATTCCGTTCTGACTATAGCAAAAAGCAATTTGTGCAAGTAGCAGATAAGTTGATCAATGAAAATAAAATTCATGTATCGGCAATCTTAAATGGCGTAGACATGGATAGAAATAAATATTCCTACAGGCAAAATTATGGTTACGGATATGGCTATGGATATGGTTCTGGAGGATACTATGACGAGCGTTCTGGCTCAGCCCGCAGAAAAGGTTTTTTCAAAAGATTATTTAGCAGAAAGAATGAAAATTGAGACCACGCCCTTCAAGGACCTTCTAATCATACATCCAAAAATATTTACTGACGAAAGAGGATATTTTTTTGAGCCATATAACGAGGCACGTTTTAGAATTGAAACAGGCCTTAACTTCACTTTTGTGCAAGACAATGAAAGTAGGAGCGCCAAACATGTGATGCGTGGCATGCACTTTCAGGTATCGCCCAAGGCTATGGCAAAGCTCATTAGAGTTACCCATGGCAGTGTGTTGGATGTAGTGGTGGATTTGCGAAAATCGCAGCCCACCTATGGGCAGCATTATAAAATAGTTTTGGATGCTAAAAGCAACACTCAGCTTTTTGTGCCCGAAGGTTTTGCTCACGGTTTTTTGGTGCTTGAAGAAAACACCATGTTTACTTACAAATGCAGCAATTATTACAGCCCAGAGCATGAACGCATTCTACTTTGGAACGACCCTCAGTTGAATATAGACTGGACCAATTCTAATCCAATATTGTCTAAAAAGGATATGGAAGGAACTCCTTTGGACAAACTGGATGCATTCTTTTTCTAAATTGATTCAGCATGATTTCGTTTGCATTAATGTTTGCGGTATTAGTAGCCATATTCGTATGGTGGCTGCATTCTTGGGTAAATGAGGGTAAGCCGAATATTTCTGATGCAAAAATTATTGATGCTCCAGAAAGATGGACAGCACCTAAGTCCACATATGGCGGCATTCTTTTTTTTATTGCTTTTCTCTTAGGAGCAATTGGTGATTTGACAGCTCCTGGTTCCACATTCAATAGTTGGATATTTATAGGAGCAATAGTTGCTTTTGGTCTTGGCCTTTGGGATGATTTAGCCCGTATTGGTCCTAAACAAAAATTCTTAGGGCAATTCGCAGCTGCTGCACTTTGCATTATAGGCGGCATGCGTTTGTGCATATTACCCGAACCTTTTGATGCGCTGCTTACATTTATTTTTATAGTGGCACTTATGAATTCTTTTAATATGCTGGACAATATGGATGCAGTAGCCACCATAGTGGCCATAGGTGTTATGCTGTTTATAATATTGGGCCATTCGCTTGGGCTAACAGGTATACCCGCATCAGCTTTTACGGTGCTTGCGGCATTACTGGCATTTTTATTTTTCAATTGGCATCCGTCTAAAATTTTTATGGGCGACAGTGGTAGCATGCTGCTTGGCCTTTTAATGGCTTATTTAGTAATCGCCAATAATTCCTTCATTCATGGTCTGCGTTTTACCTCATGGGGCATGGGCATGGGCACTATCACCCTTACCATTATTACCGTATTGGCGGCACCCATTATAGACACGTTGGTAGTAATTATTCAGCGATTAAGACATAGCAAATCGCCCATGCAAGGCGGCAGGGACCATACTACTCATAATTTGGTTTATTTGGGATTGTCAGAGAGAGGTGTAGCAGCGGTTTTTATACTGCTTACGCTTCTGCAGTTGGCTTTAGCTCTCCGAATGAATTTGGCTCTTAGGGACCTTGCGAACTCTTTTGGCAGAGCTCCCATAGTGGACACTAATTTCTTTGTACGCTATCAATTGGTGAATATTGTTTATTTCATTTTGCTTTTTATCACCATGTTAACCATTTCATTCAGAAATTTGCACAAGGGAAAATATTCCTATTCTAAATGAACTCGAAAAAACTATATGCTTTCAGCGCTCTTATAGGCCTGGGGTCTGCTGCATTGGCGGTGCTGCTTTTTAGCTTTATGCAAAAGGGTAAACCTACTGCTGAGGAGAACAAACATTATTCAGAGCAAATAAGTTCAAACTACCGAATTTACTCGTTGCCACTGCCTGAAAAACTTGATTTTGCTGGAGAAGAAGTGCCAATGGATCAGTGGGATGTGCGCGAGAGGTTGGATAGAGAGCTATTGGTAAATACCTATTGGCACAGTAATACATTGCTGTGTATAAAGCGCGCCAGAAGATGGTTCCCCATTATAGAACCTATACTTAAAGCGAATGGTGTGCCTGACGATTTTAAATATTTAGCACTTATTGAAAGTGGACTTACTAATGTTATTTCGCCTGCAGGTGCTACAGGCTATTGGCAGTTTATAGATGAAACCGGAAAAGGTTATGGTTTAGAAATAAACGATCAGATAGATGAGCGCTACCATGTGGAGAAAAGTACGCAGGCGGCTTGCCACTACCTTATAGATGCTTATGACAAATATGGTAGTTGGGCTATGGCTGCGGCTAGCTACAATATGGGCATAGGTGGCCCCATTCGCCAAATGGAACGTCAGAACGAAACTACGTATTGGGAACTGTTGCTGAATGAAGAAACAGGCAGATATGTATATCGTATTCTTGCCATGAAGGAAATATTAAACAATGCCGATAAATATGGTTTTGTAATACGGCCTTCAGATTTGTATGAGCCACTGGAAGCAAAATCGATTACCATAGATAGTTCTATTACAGACTTGGCTACGTTTGCCAATTCCTTTAATATTTCTTATAAAGAGCTAAAGCTTTACAATCCTTGGCTGCGTCAGAATTACTTAAAGAACAAGGAGAAAAAAAGCTACGAGATTAAACTTCCTGCAAAGGCCAGATAACGTTTCTTTCTTATCAGAAATTCTTTAGTTGCTCTTCTATTTATATGAATGGGTATGGTGCGTTCTTATAAAATGCATTTTGCTTTCTATCATCTGAACAGGTTAATTTCTATCTTCCGAATTAGCCTCTCTTTTTACTGTTAGTTTTCATTATGAATGAGGCAAATTGCTTTTAGCAAAGGCTTTTACTCACAGTATCTTTTCTTGTGGCATGGGCGTAATTCAACATTGCCCTAGTTTCAAAGGATAAAACTAAGGCAGTAATAATGCTTCTCAGGCCAGCCTCAACTATTGTGTTTACATGCTCTACTAAAATCTGCGAAAGCCGAATGAAGCACACCGGCCGCTCTAAACTCATTGCTGTTTATTGTCTAATTCTTCTATCACATTGTAGACATGGAATAAAAAAAGCCTGCACTATAAGTGCAGGCTTTTTATTAATTATTTTGTATAGCTTAAAGCTAATTTGATTTAGGCAGTTGCCGCCTTGGCAGTTACAGCGTTATCTTCTGTTGCAGTTGTTTTGTCGCCAAACATTTTGCGCATATCTACCACGATAGGCGATGCTATAAAGAGTGTAGAGTATACACCGGAAATAACACCCACTATAAGCGCAAAGCAGAATCCACGGATATCATCGCCACCGAATGCAAACATTACTATAAGTGTAAGCAATACAGTCATAGAGGTGTTGATAGAACGACCAAGTGTGCTATTCAATGCATCGTTAATGGTGCTGGCTATTGGTGCATTCTTGCGTGTGTTGAAGTATTCGCGAATACGGTCAAATATTACCACCGTATCGTTAATTGAGTAACCAATAATGGTAAGTATTGCACCAACAAAGTTTTGGTTCACTTCCAATGAGAACGGCATAATATCTTTTAACAAGGTAAATGCAGCCAATACTACCAAAGCATCGTGGAATAGAGCCACAGATGCACCAAGTGCAAAGTCCCACTTGCGGAAACGTATAGCAATGTATATACCCACAACTATTAATGCTATGATGGCTGCCCAAATAGCCTCCTTGCGGAAGTCATCACTCATGGTAGGGTCTACCTTCATAGATGAGTCAATATTGAAACCTGAACCTAGCGGACTAAGTGTCTCTGTTATTTTTTTGCTTACTTCGCTTTCTACGTTTGCACTATTGCTATTCATCAAATAGTTAGTAGTCACTTTGTATTCGCGGCCATTGTTGTTAATGCTCTGTACGGGGCTATTAGCTATTTGACCATTGCTTTCTACAAGGGCATTGTTCAATGCAGAACGCAATGCATCAGCATCTACACTTTCAGCATAGCTTACACGCACTGCAGTACCACCGGCAAAGTCTACACCCATGTTGAATGGGTTAGAGCGGAATATCATAGAGGCCAAACCTGCACCAATGATGATGATGGAAATAGCATAAAATAATTTACGCTTTCCAACAAAGTCATAGTTCATATTGGTAAACCAATTCTTAGTAATGTTACTATAGAATGTAATTGGCTTCTTGTTCTCCAATCTCCTGTAAAGTATCAAACGAGATATGATAAGTGCAGTGAAAAGGGTAGTGAAAATACCAATGATCAATGTGGTAGCAAAGCCTTTTATAGGACCAGTTCCTATAGAATAAAGAACTATACCGGTCAATAATGTAGTTACGTTACCATCCAAAATAGCGCTAATGGCTTTAAGGAAACCATCTTTCATAGCTGCACTCATGCCTTTACCAAGGCGCAATTCTTCTTTTACACGCTCATATATAAGTACGTTAGCATCTACCGCCATACCCATGGTAAGCACTATACCCGCTATACCAGGCAGTGTAAGCGAACCGTGGAACGATACAAGAGCACCTATCATAAAGAATAGGTTGGCTATAAGTGCCACGTTAGCTGCCCAACCTGCCCATGCATAATAGAATATCATGTATAGGAGAATAACTATAAAGGCTATAAAGAATGACCAAAGACCAGCATTGATATTCTTTTCACCCATAGATGGGCCTATTGTTACTTCATCAATAATACGTGCAGGTGCAGGTAATGAACCTGCTTTCAAAAGTCCTGCAAGGTCATCTGCCTCAGTTTGCACAGCAGAACCGTCTTTGGTGCTGCCAAAAGTGATAACAGAGCTTCCGTTAGGAATTTCTTCACGTGGGCCAGGAGCTGAGTAAACTTTGCTGTCCATCACTATCGCTATCGGACGTTGGTTGTCAGCTGCGTTCTTGGCAGTCATTTTTCTCCAAATCTGGGCGCCATCTATGTCCATTTCCATGGCCACTTGCACATCACCATTTATTTGGTCAAATGTTTTGTAAGCATCAGTTATGTTTTTTCCATCAAGCTCTGCTTTACCATCGCCTTCAGGGTCTTTTAAACCATACAATTCTACAAAGTTGCCGGTCGGCTTAGCTGCCCAGGCAAATCTTATATCTGAAGGTAGTTTCGATTTACAATCTGCTGAGTTAAGTACTTTGTTTATTTCCACGGTATCGCTGGCCATTGCAAATGCAATTTGAGCAGCACCGGTGCGAGGGTTTATTTGTAGTTTTCTTAATGGATA
>JANOXJ010000240.1:0-1661 GCA_031418455.1 Flavobacteriales bacterium
TCGTAGTTGCCGCCTTGCACAAAACCTAATTGCAAGTGTATGGCTGGTATAGGGCAGAACTCGCCACCTACGGCTACCACAGCGCGTTCCATGCTGGCCACATCATCGTTCATAGGGGCTACTATGTCTATGCCCACTTTCCACATGGGGAAATTTTGGTAGCCCAGACCTATGCGCATGGTGGTGGGTAGTTTGGTGGTTAGTTTTTCTGCTCCTTGCCAGTTTATTAGGGCATCGCTGCCGTTTATGGTGCTTATTTGCTCATAAAAATCGGTGCTTTCAAATCCTGAGTTGTCAAAACTGGTGAGCTTGGTTTCTTTTAATTTATAAACGTTGCCATCCCAGGTCATGCTGCCCAAATCTGTCACTGCTGCTGAAAGTACAAAGTGTTCTTTGTATACTAGCGTAGCACCTAGGTCTATGCCTATGCCAAAGCCTACAGGTTTTAAGGGTGCGGAACCGGCAGGTAGTTGCGATGGACTTTGCCCATTTATGCTGCTATAGTCTACCTTAAAAAGTGGCGACAAGGAGCTAAATGCTTCTGCTGTGCCATCGCGCGCATCTATGGCCAGGAGACCTTGGCCTACCAATGCTTTTACGCCTACACCTGCCAGCAATTGAAAGTCTTCGTTGCTCCACACTTTTTTGCCCCACGCAAAGTTGAACTCGCGCACCCAACTAAAACGCAGCTTGGTGCCTTGCAGCAGTTGTGTAATATTCAAAGCACTGTCAAGGGGGGTATAGCCAGAAACTATACTCTCAAAAGTGGCCTGGTCTATATTGGGCGAATTGGGTATGGTATCCTTTATACCATTGTTGTTCACTATAAGCGAGTCGAAATAGGAGGCGGTGTACCCAAGCCACAATATCTCTGACACTTGCGGACCTAATTCATAAAAAATATTCACCTTGTCGCGCGTGCGAAAAGCAAATGTGCCCAGTCTTTTGGTCTTTATAGAAAGGCCCAAATGTGTTATGTCTATGTCAAGCGCATTGGCTGAGTTAGCAAATTCCAAGGCATATTGGCGCTGTTGTTCTTGAGTAAAATCTTTTATTTTTTCTCTGCTTAAATTCTGTCTCACCTCAGCTTTGGTAAGTGCAGCGGAATAAAATGAAACGCCTCCTTCAAAGATGCCCAAAGTGACTGTTTTATTATAGGGCGTGTCCATATCCAGGTTGGCCGGATTAATGCCTATAGTTTGATAGTCGCGTGCAAAGGGTGTGGCCACACCCATGCCTGTTAAGGTAAATGCCGCACCTTCTGTTTGAGCAGAAATTTTGGGAGTAAGTATCCATGCGGCTGATGAAAGCAGAAGTATTGGGTATAATTGTTTCATTTGGTTTTGATTGGTTTAATGAAACGAATTTATTCCAAAAGGCTCTATTTATGGTATGATTGAAATCATAATTTATTATAACTAAATCTAGTGATTCGGCAATTTTTCTTTGTACAAAAATCGGTTTTGCGAACTCTCGAAAGGGCGGTAGATGTAGTAAACGCTGTTGTTGTGCACTTGTATCTTATCAGTGTATTTATAATTTAGTTTACTTACGTATTGGGCCTGCCCACTTGTGGTATTTATACTTTTTAGGTAGGTTATGCCTGCCTTGTTGTGCCAGGTGTATATGTTTTGTGTTGTTTTATCCTTTATTACTGTTTG
>JANOXJ010000241.1:0-2523 GCA_031418455.1 Flavobacteriales bacterium
CTGGCACTTGCGCATGGGCCACCATAGCAGGCAGGGCGCACACAAGGCATACCAACACATGTCTTAAATAGAAATGCAGTTTCATATTTTGGATAGAAAAAAAAATCTAAAGCAATTAGTATAAAAAAAAGGCACGTTGCACCCAGACTATGCCAATGGAAAAAAACCAATGCACCATGTGGGCTGAAAATAACAGTGTGCAAGCTAATGAAACACGGGGCAACCTAAAAGCGGTGCCCCCAAAAAAACCACTCACCTGCAGTTGTGAATAAGACTAGCGGGTTTTGGGGAGGTTGCAGGGGGGGAATGCAAAATAAACTAGGCTCTGAACGAGTACGAAATAAACGCTACTTGCTAATGTCGCTTTATTGATTCAAGCGAATTAAATTTGTTCTAAAGCATCCACATTTGCTCCTAAAAGCAAACTTTTACGAAAATTCTTTTGATCACTCCATTCTGTTCGACAGCTTTAACCTCCAATCTTAATAAACTACCTTTTTGCTTATAGAAAACTCTTGAATGAATTTTCTTAATGTAACCTACTGCTTGGTCGCCCTTAAAAACTTTGACAGCCTTAGCATCAAACACATTACTTGATTCCAATTTATAATACAAAATATCACCAGGCTTAACACTGTCTGCTGACAACTTAAGAGTACTCAAACTAGCCAAGTCTGTCAGAAACCTTAAACTTTTAATTGGATTGTAATCAGCTAAAAACTCAAAATTATCGGCTGGATTTAAACCTTGAGTATGAGCCAACAAGTAAAATATATCTTCCTTAAACTTCGAGTCTATTTCCCAAAAGTCATAAAAGTCAGAAATATCCGAACGTTCAGATTTCATTATTCTCTGACCAAATACTTCAAGAACGTTCTCGGTATATTCTTTTTCTACATCCGGAAATTCGGTATAAGGAGAAAAGCCATCAGCACTAGCAGCATTAATATTTTCTTTTAAGTAGGAAAAGCGCACGCCACGTGTAGCGTTGCTTTTCAAAACGCCAACGATGTGCCTTCTTTTACCAAGACTCTCTCTCCAACTCAGGTATATGTGCCCTATCTCTTTCATTCGTATTGAGAATATATAGCTCTCAATTTTTCAAAGCGCGAAGTTAGCAATTTCAAAACCAATTCTTTTCTTTGGTTTGGAAAGATATTAGGGTTACCTATTTCAACTAATTCTTTATCAACATTCATCAAAATGTGCTCAATCCTTTCTGTTTTAAACCCCTCTACAATTCTTTTAATCGCTGCTAGCACAACATCCTTTAGTCGTTCATTATCAATTAGTTTGACTACTAACTCAAAGTGACTTATTTTGCTGCCTTCCCAATGTATTTCTGCTAAACCCCTTTCAACATATCTTTCAATTTCCTGATTGTTCGACAGCATTTGTAGTACGCGTTCATCATCTAATTCACGCCCAAAACTACAACCACTATCATATATCGGAGCCACACGGGTGTTCTTTGGCAATAGTAATCTTGATTTTGCAATTTCCGGTCTTAGTTTACCCTTTACTGTATACGCAAATTTTATAAACCTTTTTATCAAATTAGGATAGCTTTCAATCTCATTGTTTTCAATAGCTTTTGCAACATAACTAATACCTTCAGATATCGTTGAATGGGTATTAATAATTGCCCAATTTTCTTGATGTCTATCGCTATTACCTATTAAAGCATCAAACACAATAGTTTCTACGATTTCCTTTAAGTGCTTTTCCTTTTTGAATGAATACAAAGCATTTGAAATTAATTGAAAGGTATATCCATCTCTTTCCCTTATGTTTTCTGGTTTAAAAGTACTATCAAAGGAATGCAAATATTTGCCTCCTTCAATCAATTCTTCAGATGCTTGATTAATCATTGATTTGGAAATACAGCCAACTATATTTCCTCTAATGGCAATGTGATAAGGCAAAATAACAAATCCTAAAAGGGCACCCACTTCGGAAGCAATTATTTCAGACCAAAATTCGTGTTTGTAATCACGTTGGCCTTTTTTGAATGATTGTTTAAAATAATACAACTCGCCATCTTCTGGGTTCAAATAAATTTTTTTATCGCGAGTGCCGCCTGTGTTCCACCATGCTTGCTCATTCCACTCCGATATGTTATAAAGCTTTGCCATAGATGCCTATTAAGTTCGATTTTTTTTCATGGGTATAGGTTTTTTCTCCAAAACATTATAGACATGATTTAAAACGGACTTTTCAGCACCATTAAGTTTTTTAAGTTTTGAAAGTCCTTCTACCAAATTTTTCTTGTCTATTTGAAGCAATAATTCTGGATGTACTAGAATTACATTTTTTAAGAGTTCTTCAATACTTTCTAATGCATATGTCCTAATCGTAGGATTAGCCAAATTTCTTTCTGGGCTATTTAGTTCCTTTAATACCTCTCTTTTGATTTTATCCCAGTCCATTTTACAAAGTTTAATTATTTATAGTTTCTGGCTCTGCTGCCATTGATAAAGTTTCTTCCTCCTTCACGCCCCAAACCTCACCAATTTTTGTTTT
>JANOXJ010000242.1:0-31030 GCA_031418455.1 Flavobacteriales bacterium
CCATAACTGGGATATGGTATATAACTATGGAACCTTTGACTATTACACTGAAAACTTCTATGTAAAATTTGCGCGAGGCAAACTTCCATATCAACTTTCGGTATCAAGTTTTGGTGATTTTCAAATAGAATATTTACAAACTGGCAGAGGCATTTGGGAGCAGGAATTATTACTCACACAAGCCGAAAAACAAAAGCTTTTTGAACTTCTGGAAGAAAATTATTTGCCAGAGAATCGCACCTACCAATACGATTTTTTTTATGACAATTGCTCTACACGCATTAGAGACATAATAGCAAAAGCCTGCAATAATGATGTTAACTTTACCTATGTATACGCTCGGCCTCACACATTCAGGCAAGCCATACAAAGTTATCTGGATTATCAGCCGTGGAGCGACTTTGGTATAGACCTGGCATTGGGCATTCCGTGCGATAGGGTAATGCAACATACACAAGGCATGTTTTTGCCTGATTCGCTTATGGTGGAGTTTAACTATGCTGCACACAACGACAATGCTCTGGTAAAACCTATTGCGGAAATTATTCCGGCAGAATATCAACTTGTTAGTGATACTATCTTAACGCCCATACTTGTATTTAGTTTATTCTTTCTTATTCATTTTATTTTGGGATTTTACTTTATAAGATCAAAAAAGAAAATTTTCATATTGACAGACAGGTTGATATTTACCATTGCAGGCCTTGTAGGTGTGCTTGTTGTTTTCCTCTGGTTCTTTACCGACCATCATGCCACTGTTTGGAACCTGAACATATTATGGGCAAACCCGCTGCTACTCTTATTTGCATTTTTGCCTGTTTCAAAAATGGTAGGATGGAAAAGAAAATTTCTAAAAATATATTTAGGCATTTTGCTGGCTCTTTTGCTGTGCTGGTTTTTCCTGCCACAAAAATTGCATTTGGCTGTTATACCCATTGTCCTTTCTATTATGTTTACTTTGATAAAAGTTTTAAGACCCGAATTATTCTTTAGAACAACAAATAAAAAAACACATGGCCATAAATAATTTCCTCAGATGCTATAGGGTTAGCCATGTAAGCGTTGTATGAGCATGACATCTTTACTAAATATGAATTTGAAACACACCATACTTTCTGCCATTATCATAGTAGTGTTAGCCTCGTGCAAGCGCGAGGAGGCCACCACCTGGAATGCAGATGTGCTGGGCCCTATAGCTCATGGTAGACTTTCGTTAAATGATTTAGTGGCAGATTCACTTCTTTATGCTGATGAGGAATGCTTATGGCATTTAAAGCTACACAACAATCTTACAAATTTTAATATTGACTCCCTGGTAGATATACCGGATACGCTAATAGAAAAAATATTTGACATGCCCATTGTAGGCGGCCCGTTTACGTTGCCTAACAACACTACACTGGTAGACGAAGAAGAAAATAATTTACTAAAAATAAATGGAGCAGAGCTAAAAGAAATTGTAGCACAATCAGGCAAACTTCATTATAAAATAAAAAGCTACATAAACGGATATCTGCAGTGCACCTATAGTATGCCGGGTGTTACACACAATGGCGAGCCCACAGTAATAGAAACCATAACAGAACCATCTACGGGCAATACTCCATTTATATACGAAGGCGAACTGGACCTTACAGATTATCACATAGACCTTACCGGGCAATCAGGGTTTATGTTCAATAAAATCTACTCGCACTTAATTATTAAAACCGACCCCAACTCTCCTGCACAAGCACAGGTATATGGAGATGATTATGTGGTAATAGAATTAGAATTTATAGAACCAAAAGTGAAGTATGCACGCGGCTATTTTGGCAACTCTGTATTTTCAATAAACGAAAATGTTGGGTTTGGCGAGGACATGAACCTACCCCAAGGAGCTATGGTGCTGAGCAAGGCAAATGCGCTGCTTACAATAGCCAATTATGTAGGTGCTGATGTAACGCTAAACATAAATGAATTAAGTGCGATTAATACCACTAACAATAGCACTATAAACCTGCAATACCCTCCCCTATTTGATGCAATAAACATAGAACGCGCCTACGATAACAACGGAAGCGTAGAGCCTAATGTATACGCTTTTAATTTAAACGAAAACAATAGCAACATTGAGAATTTCTTGAGCAACTTACCAAATGAACTTACACTTGCCGCACAACTGGAATTAAATCCATTAGGCGATGTAAGCGATGGTCACGATTTTTTGTATACCGCCAAAACGCTGGATGCTACCTTGGATATAGACATACCACTTGCTGCCGGCATGCACAACCTTACCCTTTCCGATACGCTAGATATTGAATCATCGCTGGTCATAAATGCAAATGGTGCATTGCGACTTTTTGTAACCAACACATTTCCTTTTGCCGCCTCC
The DNA here is from genome assembly GCA_031418455.1 of Flavobacteriales bacterium. Classification (GTDB taxonomy): domain Bacteria; phylum Bacteroidota; class Bacteroidia; order Flavobacteriales_D; family Sanyastnellaceae; genus JANNVZ01. The sequence goes on from JANOXJ010000242.1 coordinate 2,378, forward strand.
ATAAATGCATGGCTTGTGGATGAAAATGGCAATCGCTTAAATGAATTGATAGTGCAGCAAACAATAGACAGCGCAACAGAAACAATGGTAGAAAGTGAAACTGTGCCTGCCAAAAGCGAAATAAGAATAAACGCTTCGCAAGGGGCGATAAACAATTTTAACACCAATAACAAAATTGCATTGGAAGTAAAACTAAATACTCCCAACTATCCTGCCGTGGCAAAACTTTTCAAAAACTACTATATGGATTTTGCGCTTATATATAATGGCGAAGCACTCTTTAGCTTTGAGTAATATCAGTTCATCAGCCTTGTCAGACTTTGGTGGTTAGCAAATGATTATATGTATGTAATTATTTCTAAATTAATTTTTTCAAATTTGCATCAGGCTTATTTTTCTTTAATTCAAAGAAGTAAACCCATTCTTATAATTTATGATTTTGAAAAAATTATTACCATTATTCATATTGCTTTTGCTAAAGCAAGCAGCCTATGCTCAGCTAACGCCTACCATACTGCTTCTTTCGCCTGACAGCGGCTACAAACAATCGCAAAGTATAGCGTTGCTGCAAGGCCATGGTTTGATTGGTAGCAATAATATGGATATATCTTTTTTAAAAAAGAATATTTATGGCGGACACATTTCTAATAACACCATAAACCAAATGGCAGAAGATGCCACTGCAATAAACCGTGCAGGATTTTTAGCCAATGGCACTATTGATTTTTATAGTTTTAGCGATAGTATGATGGGCAAGCCCTACCTAGGGTTGCGTATAGGCGTAAGTTCCAATTACCACGCATCACTTGGTTATTCTCGCAATCTTTTCAAGACCATATACCAAGGCAATGCACAATTTGCAGGAAGCAAAACTCAGCTGGCTCCGTTAGCAGCCACCTATCAAGCATGGCAAAAATTTAGTGTAGGTTTGTTCAACAAAAGCACCCTTACTTCGGTGTCGCTTGCGCTTGTAGCGGGGCAGCAATATAACTCGCTGCTGGTGCAGGATGCCCGCATGCAAACAAGTGCCTTAGGCGACACACTTAGCCTTAGCTACATAGGCGATTATATACAAAGCGACACTCTAAAACGTGGATGGGCTAATGGCAGCGGATTAGGCTTATGCATAGATGCGGATTACAATTTACCCATTGCAGATAACCAAGGTGTCATAAGCCTTTCCCTGCGCGACTTTGGTTTTGTGGCCTGGAACAAACAAACAGAACATTTCAATTTTGACTCGCTTACTACATGGACAGGTGTAGAAGTGAATTCTGCATTTGACTTAAATACTGATAGTTTAAATCTGCCGCATATTAGAGATTCTATAAAATACACGGTGACCAACAAAACATTTGTAGCTCCACTGCCGCTTTCATTGCATGTGCGATTTAGTAAATTTTTCACCGCTACTGATTATTACGAAATTGGTGTAAGCATTTGGCCGAATAGAGCAGCCATTCCGCTTGTATATGCCGGCATGAATCACTTTATAGGAGAGCACTTCATATTTAGCGAAAAACTAAGCTATGGTGGCTATGGCACCTGGGGCATAGGAGCCGAAATGCAATACATGCCATGCGGTTCGTGGATTTTAAAATTAGGCACCAATCATTTAGGCGGATTTACAATGGGCAGCGCTCACAGCCGAGATGTAGCATTTACCGTTGGAAAAGTATTTTCAAAGCCCACTTACAGGCAGCCTGAAATGGAGGAGAAATAATTTTTTACCTTTTTCAAGTAACTGCCCACCTAACCTCTTCTCACAAAATTCACACGCACCTTGCGGTCGCTGGAATTTTCTGATTTCGATTCTGTGTCGCCATAGTAATTAGTAATTAGCCTGCTGGCCGACAATCCGCTTTGAGTAATAAAATTCTTAACCACTTTTGATCGCAATTGCGAAAGCACCAAGTTGATTTTGGCATCGCCTGTTTTATCTGCGAATCCTGTTATTATAATATTTACATCAGGGTCGCGCGCCAGCATATCCACTATCTCATTCAAAGCTAGTTTGCTGTTTGCATCCAACGTTGCAGAATTTTTTTGGAAATAAATATTTACCGCACCCGGCATATTGGATATAACCGGCCTGGTGCCTGCTGCAGGTGGCAAAGAAGTTCCTCCTCCATTACTTGCAACAGGCTCACCTGTTTTCATGCCCACCAGGGCCATTACCATCTCACGCAAATCATCTATTTGCTTTTGCATGGCTAAACTTTTTTCGTCTTGCGATTGTTGCCACATTTTCAATTGTTCCGTGCGCAAATCATCTATTTGCTTTTGCATACCATCCAACTTAGTGTTGTTGGCCTCAAGTAATTTTAAAACCTGCGATGCAAATTCGTTGTTGGCATTTGGATCATTCTTGTCAGGCTCAGTACCAAGGGTGCTGCTGTCTTCAAAACTTATCATAGCCACACTGGCATCGCTAAGCTCTACGCGTATAGGCTGCAGTGGTTTGTTTTTATCATAACTGGTATATTCATCCAACAATTTTTGTTTGGTACCTGCATCTATAAACGTTTGTTCGCTGCTACTTTTTACAAGCACGTTGGCACTGCCATATATACCCACCTCCATGCTGGCCAATTCTTTCAAATTGTCCAACTCATTTTGCAAATAAAATTTTTCCATTTGCAGCACATTGCTGGAATCCCTGGCACCTGCAGTGTATTGCGTTCGGCTAAAATCCAATTTGCCTATAGCGTCTAATTTTTCATCTATGTTTTTAGAAAACGATTTAAATGTTTTCAAAGGTTGATAATCATAAAAATCCAGTGCGCCCACCACTATTCCATTTAAGTCGCGCAGAGTTTCCTTTTTAGATTTTTTTAGTTTTACATCACCATTTTCCAGCACAGCACATTTGTCTATGTAGAGGTTTAAATATGAACTTACGAGTTGCTGAAATTCGTCTAAGTTTTGCTGATTGGCAGGAGTGTAATAACTGATAATGATGCGTTGGGAGCTGCCATTGCCGGTAGTATCAGCAGGATTTGTATAGATAGTGGTATGCTTTTGCGCATGAACTGTTAATCCACACACACTCTGTAGCACTAATAATATCAAGGTAATCCGTCTCAAAAACTTGAATGCCGAAGGTAAAAATGGCAGACAGTATAGGCTTCACAAAAGGAAGTAAAAGCCTCAAAAATTACTAACGCGTTATGAACACGCTTTTTAGCTAAATCTTTGCACCACCTTGATGTAGTATTGCATCTCTCATAATTTTCTCATGAAAAAGAAATTCCTTATTTACTGCTCACTTATTATTTCAATAACTCTGCTTTCTATTTCCTGCAAAAAAGAAAGCCCAACGGAAAATCCACCTACACCTTCGCAACCCAAGCTCATATTCAAATTTAAATTTGATAGCACGCAAACCAGACTAAACAGCTTTGGCCAACCATCTGATGTAGCCAATGGCAACGCTGCTCAAAATCCAAAATTCAACAGCATATCGGCCCATTACATAGAGCTTTCGCCCAGCGCATTTACGGCTCTTGGCAGCGGCTCAGTGTTGTACCAGGCAGCGCAAACCAATGCCGGTAGCGCTGCAGCCATAGATTTTGACCAAAGTGTGGTAGTGAGTGAAGGCGAGATTTTTAAGCAATTCGAATTGAGCGACCTTACGGCAGGCACTTACAATTTCATTCGTGTTTCGTTAGCTTATCAAAACTATGATATTGCTGTGCATCAGTCTGGGCTTAACTTTCCCGCTACTGTTGCCAGTTTTATTGGGTTCAATACTTACATTACAGACTATCAAATAAACACTCAAACTTTGACCGTGAATGATGATAAACTTCAAGGTTATTGGGGTGTGGAAACCAATCTGTTTGGAAACCCTTATGTAGTAACCGGACAAGCGCCACCAGGCGCCACCACAGTGCCTAATCCATTGTTTTCATCATCGCCTATTCCGGCTGGTTCTTGCGTGGTAACTGCCCAATTCGATAGTCCGTTGATTATAACCGGACAAGAAACCAGTGATATTGTGATTACCCTCTCCCTGTCTACCAATCAAAGTTTTGAATGGACAGAGGTAACTGCAGATGGCTTATATGAGCCCAGCGCAGGCGAAAATGTGGTGGATATGGGCATAAGAGGCCTCCTGCCAATAGTAGAATAACATGGCCCAACAGGGCGAAAAACGCAGCAATAAAAAATGCTTCAAGCATTTTGGGCCTATAATGGATGGAGAAAGCAGCTAAATGAAAGGCCGCCTGGGATTATATTAGCCGCTTCACATTTCTAATAAAAACCTATACGAAATATGCTGAACATTGTACTCTTTGGCCCTCCAGGTGCCGGCAAAGGAACACAATCTGAAAATCTGATAGAAAAATTTGGGTTGGTTCACCTTAGCACCGGAGACATATTCCGACACAATATTAAGGGAGAGACTGTGCTTGGGTTAAAAGCCAAGAGCTATATGGACAAAGGCGAATTAGTGCCAGATAGCCTTACTATAGACATGCTGGAAAGCGAAGTGAATAAGCACGCACATCCGAAAGGATTTATTTTTGATGGTTTTCCAAGAACAGGCGCCCAAGCGCAAGCTTTGGACAATTTTTTAAATTCGAAGAACACCTCTATCACCTGCATGCTTGCCCTTGAAGTGGAAGAAGAAGAACTTAAAGCACGCCTACTGAACAGAGCTAAAACAAGCGGCCGACCAGACGATGCCAATCCGGAAATAATACAAAACCGCATAAACGTATATAACCGCGAAACCGCTCCTGTGGCTGAATACTACAAAGAGCAAAACAAATACAGAGGTATAAAAGGCATAGGAAGCATAGATGAAATAGCAAATCGACTATTTGATGCTATACACGCTTGCACCGAAGCTTAAATGAAATAAAAATGTAATTGGCTAATAGATTTATTACGCTGCACTTTCTAAGAAAGCAAGCCTAATCATCCACAGCTTGTTTCATTAAGATAATATTTTTTTATAGATAATTGTAAAACTAAAAATGGCTGATTCAAATTTTGTAGACTATGTAAAGATTTGCTGTCGTTCTGGCAAAGGCGGGGCTGGTAGCAAACATTTCCGTAGGGAAAAATTTGTGCCCCGTGGTGGTCCGGATGGTGGCGATGGTGGCCGCGGTGGCCACATTATCATTAGAGGCAATAAACAAATGTGGACCCTGCTCCACTTAAAATATCGCAAGCACGTAATAGGTAAAGATGGCGAAAACGGCAGCAGCGCCAACAAAACCGGTTCGCAGGGTGAGGACGTAATATTAGATGTTCCGCTTGGTACCATTGCCCGCGATTTTGAATCGGGCAAACAAGAGTTTGAAATAACCGAAGATGGACAAGAATTTATAATAGTGCCAGGTGGCCGTGGTGGCCTTGGCAATACCAATTTTAAAACCAGCACCGTGCAAGCTCCTACGCATGCACAACCTGGTGAACCCAGCCAAGAGCTTTGGAAAATACTTGAACTTAAAGTATTGGCCGATGTGGGTCTGGTTGGTTTTCCTAATGCAGGTAAAAGCACTTTGCTTTCGGTAGTAAGCGCAGCTAAACCAGAAATTGCAGATTATCCTTTTACTACCCTTGTTCCTAATTTAGGTCTTGTTCGTTACCGCGACAATCGCTCTTTCGTAATGGCAGACATACCTGGAATTATTGAAGGGGCATCGGAAGGCAAAGGACTTGGACACAGATTCCTTAGACATATTGAAAGAAATTCTACATTGCTATTTATGGTGGCATGCGATAGCAACGACATAAAGAAAGAATACAAAATACTGGTGAATGAACTCAAGAAGTACAACCCTGAGTTGATGCACAAAAAGCGCATACTGGCCATTACCAAATGCGACATGATGGATGAAGTGATGATAAAGCAAATGAAAAAAATGTTGCCCCGAGGAGTGCCCAATCTTTTTATTTCTTCAGTGTCTGGTTTGAATATTGACAAACTGAAGGATATGATTTGGGAACAGATAAATGAGTAATTTTCTGCTTAGTTGTTAGCCGTGATAAACGCGCGAGGCTACAATTAACCCATCTTTTATTTCAAGCACCTCTGCAACATTCATATCCGCCTCGCCAGGCACCTGGCGCAGATATTCCATAAAAACACGTTCAGTATTGGCCGTTAAAGTAAGTTCTATATAGGCAAGATTAGGCAATCGTTCAAACGCATCAGCCCACCATAGACGCATGGCGTCTTTACCTTTTATCAAACCATTGGTTTCTGGCTGGCGCAATTTTAATTTAGGACTAAAATGCACTGGATTGTCGTTGTACAACCCTAACAAATTTTCCAGATTATGTTCGTTAAAAGCCTTTAGCCAAGCCTTAGCAATGTCAAGTGGTAACATATTATCTATTTTTTTTTCGATGCTATAAACATATATATTAATACAAATAAATAAAGCTAGTTCAAATGTATAGAATAGCACTAATAACGGCATTAATCAGTTTACTTTTGAAATCAAAATAAGTCCCAAATGCTCAAACAATTCTTAGCCAATCGAAAAAAAATTTTTCTACTGCTAGTGCTCTCTTTTGCCATACTTTTTCTTTTTAGACTTATATATGGATACACCGACAAAAGCGGACAAAATGAAGATTCTATATATGACGATTTCTTTTCCAGTGCACAAGTAGATGTGCGCAACTATGCAACAGAAAAAAAAGAATTTAAAAACACTCCTGCTCCCAACCAAGCTCCACCTATGCTTGAAAGCCCTACAGAGTTGGCACAAGCACAGAAGTATGATAAAACTGCCACTGCTAAATCTAACTCCACAGAGTTTGTAAATGATGAACTTAAAACCAGAAGTCTAATAAAAAATTCTTCCTCTGTTATTCAATATGAAAAACTATTTGGCAATGCTGAAAACAGGCAGCTGCATTTAATCATTGGAGTAGTTCCTGAATTATTTGATTCAGTTTATAAAGAAATAATACAAATAGGAAAAGTTTGGAATCCGGAGGTGATAAAGGTGGACAAAACCAACGAATACCGTCAACTGAATGCCAGAAAAATCTCTTTGGAGAAATCATTAGAATCCTTAATGGAGTTAAAACAAAAAGGAGGTGAAATAGCGGAGTTTATTTCTCTAAACGAGCGAATACTGGAAACAGAACAACAGCTGCAAAATCTTGGTGTGGATTTAGGCAACTTCAATAGTGCCAATGAATTTTGTACTATCCGTTTTTCGCTTTACGAAAAAACCGCACCGAAACCCATTTCATTCATGCACAGAACCAAAGTGGCGTTGGAATGGACCTTGCAATACTATTCTATGTTCATTTTTAGCCTGCTTTGCATTGTATTGGCTTCTTGGGCAGTAGCAAAGGCCACTGAAATAGGTATCCGCATTTTTGAACAAAACAGAAAATAATTACTTCTTTTTATACGACTACTCTTTTCACTGAAATCCATGAGTTTAACTTTCGGGTTTGGTAGTAGTTGCTTGTATATTTACAACTGTTGTTGTGCATTAGAACAATTAAATGTGGAACACTAAATCAATAATCTAATACATTATTAAATTCATGAAATTTATTTCTTTCATCCTGCTCTTTTTCACGTTTTGCTACATGCAGGCTCAACAGCTAGAACGCCAATATGATATACCTGTGATACAGGGTGAAATATTTTTGCAAAACGCATGGGCAGGTGGTCTTAACTCGTGTCAAATTAGCACCTTCGATGCTAATCTAGATGGTTTGCAAGACCTATTCATTTTTGACCGAATAGGCGGCAGAATAAGTGTGTACATAAATATGGATGGCACACCGGGTGCCATGAATTATAAATATACGTTGGAATACAATGCAGCTTTTCCAACCAATTTGCGCAACTGGACATTGCTGCGCGACATGAACTGCGATGGTAAAAAAGATATTTGTTCCAACACTGGTAGCGGCTTTAAAATTTACTGGAACAACTCTACCACCTCACTTTCGTTTGACCCCACAAGTACCGGTTCCATTCAGGCCAATTATGATTTTGGTTCTTCGCCATACGATGCCGGTATATATAGCATAGCGCCCGATTTGCCTGCTATAGATGATTATGATAACGATGGTGATATGGACATGTGGACTTGGAACGACTATGGCACAGCATTGTTCTTTTACAAAAATTTCGCGGTAGAAAATGGAGACTGCACCATTCCGAGCTATAGATGTAAAAGCCGCTGCTACGGCCTGTTTGGAGAAAGCTCGGAGAGTTTTACACTCTTTCTCGATACTGCTTTCGATTGCTTGTTTAACGTAGTAGATCCCCGCGCGGCCAATCGCGATGGTATGCACACAGGTGGCTCGGTGCTCACATTAGATTTAGACAACAATGGCATGAAGGATATTGTGATAAGTGATGTAACAGAACAGAACGATGCTGCTTTAAAACTTGTGGATGCTGACAATGGTGTGGACAGTGTAGCTTCTGTATCCTTTGATTTTCCTGCCATTTATGGCGGTTCTACTCCTGTCGGCTTGCACGTGTTTCCAGGCAATTTTTATGAAGATGTAAATAACGATGGTGTAAAAGATCTCATAGTTTCGCCCAATGCATCGTCTGACGCGGAAGACCGACAAAGCATGTGGCTCTACTTAAATAATGGTACTAATTCATTGCCTGTTTTTCAATTTGTAACCACCACATTTTTACAAGACAATATGATTGACCTGGGCACCTCATGCTTTCCTGTAGCATTTGATGTGGATAATGATGGACTAAAGGACCTGCTTATAAGCAACAGAAAATACTACATAAACAATAACACTAACACTTCCAAAATAGACTATTACCGTAATGTGGGAAATGTGCAAGAACCAGCATTTGAGCTTACTACTACTGATTGGCTTGGAATAAATGCCCTCAACTTGCAAGTACCGTATCCCTCATTTGGGGACTTAGATGGTGATGGTGATGCAGACATGGTGTTAGGTGAACAAAATGGCTTGCTTCATTTTTTCAGAAATACTGCGGCCGCAGGACAACCGTGCAATTTTGAACTAGAAGCCAACCCAATGCAAGATGCAGGTGGCTTAGACATAGATGTAGGCCAAAACTCCACTCCGCAATTAGTAGATATAAATGAAGACGGTAAAATGGATTTGATAGTGGGTGAGCTAAATGGCTCGGTGAACTATTTTCAAAACATAGGCACCAATACAGTTTACAATTTTCAACTCATAGAAGATTCCATAGGCAATGCAGTTGCAACCAGCATACTTGGCATACAAGGCAAAAGTGTACCCTATATTTTTAAAGACAATGTCGGCCTTTGGCAGTTACTCATAGGCACCGAAACAGGACAAATAAATCATTACAACAACATAGAAGGCAACCTTCTGGGCAACTTCAATTTGGTTACTACCGATTACCTAGACATACGCGAGGGCGAGCGTGCTTCCGTTTCTATGGCAGATTTGAATGCCGATGATGAATTGGATTTATTATTAGGCAATGTGGGCGGAGGCATGGGCATTTATATGTCGCAAGGAGTAGCTGTGGAGGAATTAACTACTTCGCAAAATATAGCTCTATACCCCAATCCTGCGGCAGATGTAGTAACCATACAATCTTACAAGCAAACAATAAAGTATATTGCGGTGTATGATGCTGCTGGCAGAATCATAAATGAGTATGCAGTAAATGCTGCCATGGCGCAAATTGCATTAGACAACCTTAACAGAGGTATTTATTATGTACAAATACATGCAGGCAATAGCATTATCTCAAAAAAATTAGTAGTAGTGAAATAACTGTTTACCCTTTTGAAAAATTTACAATACCTCAACAAATATTTTTGGAAATACCGAGGCAGGTTTTTCATGGGCTTTCTATTTATTGTACTGGGCAATTTGTTCAATGTATATGCACCGGTACTTGTGCGCGATGGTATTGATTTTTTGGCAAGTGCCATCTCTGCATCAGAAAAATTAAATGCAGGTAATGAAGCTGTGGAAGTGGCAAAACCAGCTAGTCTTATGGCTATTGCCTCTTGGTTTAGCTCCACCTTTCCGGGTTTTATATCGTTAAATAAAAATTCTTTTGCCTCTAGCATAGCACATATAGCGTTGCTATTAGCAGTGGCATACTTTGTTATATATGCCATTAAAGGTGTGTTCCTTTTTTATCAGCGACAAACCATAATAGTTATGTCGCGCTATATAGAATACGATTTAAAAAACGAAGTGTACGACCATTATCAAAAACTAGATGCTGCATTTTACAAACGCCATCGCACGGGCGACCTTATGAATAGAATAAGTGAAGATGTAAATCGTGTGCGCATGTATCTGGGTCCTGCAGTAATGTATACACTAAGCATGATAGTGCTTGTGATAATGTGCGTGGTGGTAATGCTTCGCATAGATGTAGAACTAACGCTATACACCCTGTCGCCACTGCCATTTATGATGGTAGCTATATTTTATGTAAGCACCATTATGAATAGAAGATCAGAACGGGTGCAGACACAGCAAAGTAAATTAAGCACCATGGTGCAAGAAACTATTAGCGGTGTAAGAGTTGTAAAATCTTTTCATAGAGAAGAACACTTTGAAAAAGAATTTGATAAAGAAAGTGCGCTTTACAAAAACAAACTACTTAGATTAGTGCGAGCCGATGCAGCATTTATGCCGGTGATAGTGTTGCTTGTGGGCCTTAGCACTGCTCTTACGGTATATGTTGGTGCCAACAAAGTAATGGCTGGGGAAATTTCAGCCGGGGTGATAGTGCAATTTGTATTTTATGTAAACTTACTTACATGGCCATTTGCAAGCGTAGGTTGGGTTACCAGTTTGGTTCAAAAGGCAGAAGCCAGTCAGGAACGCATAAATGCCTTTTTGAAAACTGAACCTGAAATACAAAGCATAACTGAGGAAGAAGAAAAAATAGAAGGCACTATTGAATTTAAAAACGTAACCTACAAATTTCCTGAAAGTGGAATAACCGCTTTGAACAATATTTCCTTTAAGATAAAACAAGGCGAAAAAATTGGAATTATTGGCAGAACAGGCAGCGGCAAAAGCACCATAGCAAGCCTGCTGTTGCGCCTGTACGACCCTAGTGAAGGAGCAGTGATGATAGATGGAAAAAATCTAAAACAACATCACTTATACTCCATAAGAAAAAACATTGGGTATGTGCCACAGGAAGTATTCCTTTTTTCAGAATCTATTGCCGGCAATATTGCATTTGGTATGGACCACGCTGATGAAAGTAAAATAAAGGATGCAGCCCAACGAGCTGATATACACAATAACATTATAAACTTTCCGCAACAGTACAACACACTGCTTGGCGAGAGAGGCATAAACCTAAGTGGCGGACAAAAACAACGCGTATCCATAGCCAGAGCGCTTATTAAAAACCCACGCATATTGCTATTTGACGATTGCCTTAGCGCTGTAGATACCCAAACAGAAGCGCATATACTAGCTGCATTAAATGAAGAAATGAAAGAGAAAACTTCCATAATTATTTCTCATAGAATAAGCAGTATAAAGAGTGCTGACAGAATAATGGTAATAGACAAAGGTGCCTTGGTAGAAATTGGTACACATGACGAATTGCTAAGCAAAAACGGCTTGTACAAATCTCTTTGGGAAAAGCAGTTGGTAGCGGAAGATTAAATCATTATCAATTCTGCCTAATATAATTTGGATGTTACATCCATAAATCTGCCCACTTATAATTAAAACTCACAGTGAACAACAAGTGACCATCGGGATGGCTAAAATTGCTTTTTGAAATCACTACTGCATCCGATGCAATGGTTGAATTAATTTCTTTTCCAAAATGAAGCATGTATTGGCCACTAAAACTACAGTCTAACCGTGGCGTAATGTTCAGGTGTGTGCCTAGGCCGGCCTGAGTAGCCATGCTAGTAGCGTGTGCCTGGTTTTGTGAATTATGTTGATCGGCCATTTTAGCATAATCGAAACAATGACCAGCTATAAAGTATGGTTGTAAAAAACGATCGAAATAAACTTGCTTACTCATATAATACATCACCGACCATCCAATGTGATAATCATTGCGATAGGTGTAAACTCCGTTTTTTGAAGTTATGTAATCCATATACCATTCAGTATTTATTCTGTCGTTTACCTGCAATCGGAACTGACCACCAATACCCTTGCCTACCACGCCATCATCATTAAAGAAGCTTAAGGTATTTCTTGTGCCTAATGAAAAATTGCCAGAGGATGCGGCTCGAATTTTTTTTTCGGCTTGCGCCTGTGCATTTGCATTTATTGCAGCTGCCAATGCAAACATGATTAGCTTGGTATACATATGTTGAAATGGTTTGTTTAAGTCAACTTCTAATCATACTCATCAATGGATTTAGTAGGTTTGGCTGTTATTTATCGCATAGCATTTTGCTCCGCTAATGACATTAACAGATGGTATAACTATAATACGTAGATCTTATTTTTCTTCCTGCCCAAAAAGACTATCCACAAACTCGAAACGATTGAAGACCTGCAAGTCGCCAATTTTCTCGCCTACACCTATATATTTTACAGGTATGTTAAACTGATCGCTTATACCTATTACTACTCCACCTTTGGCAGTGCCATCTATTTTAGTTATGGCCAGTGCTGTAACATCAGTAGCTGCGGTAAATTGTTTGGCTTGTTCAAATGCATTTTGACCGGTGCTTCCGTCTAATACCAAAAGCACTTCGTGCGGTGCATCGGGTATTATTTTTTCCATTACGCGCTTAATTTTTGTAAGCTCGTTCATAAGGCCCACCTTATTGTGCAGGCGGCCTGCTGTGTCTATTAATACTACATCGGCATTTTGTGCTACTGCGCTTTGCAAAGTATCAAAAGCTACACTGGCTGGGTCTGCTCCCATGCCCTGCGACACTATGCTTACACCTGCACGTTCGCTCCATATTCTTAGTTGGTCTACCGCTGCTGCTCTAAAAGTATCTGCAGCACCCAACACTACATTTTTTCCTTGCGATTTTAGTTGATTGGCTAGTTTACCTATAGTAGTTGTTTTGCCCACACCATTCACACCTACTACCATTATTACATATGGGCCACTTTTCTTTGGTATAAAAATCTGCTCACTTTCCTCGCCCTCGTGCCCTTTCATAAGAGAGGCTATTTCTTCCTTCAATATTCCATTGAGCTCGCTGGTGTTCATGTACTTGTTCTTGGCCACCCGCTCCTCAATTCGTTTTATTATTTTTAGCGTAGTTTCTACGCCCACATCGCTTGTTATAAGCACCTCTTCCAAATTGTCGAGCACCTCATCGTCCACGGTGTTTTTACCTACCACTATACGCGCCAGTTTTGAGAAAAAACCTGTGCGTGTTTTTTCCAAACCTTGGTCAAGGCTTTCCTTTTTTTCGCGACTAAATAACTTCTTAAAGAAACTCATTGTTGGTTATAGTGGGTGGCATTCTTCCCTTTATTCGGTTTTCACCTTCATTCAAGTTCTTTGATACAAATTATAATTTTTCTCTCTACAAGAATTCATTTCAAATGTAGTCAATTATCTTTTAGCAGTGCCCAGTTTTACCTTCTGAGCCTTTTGTGCTTCTTCCAAACGCTGCATAAATCCGCTCTTCTTTGCGGGCTTCTTTTTATTGTTGTCAATTTTTGCTCTTATAGCATCTTCATCTATAAAATATTTTTTTATAGCCCACATCTGACCAATGCTTACCATGTTAGCAATGAAGTAATAGAGCGCCAATCCAGAAGGTTGGTTGTTGAAGAAAAACAACATCATTACGGTAAACAAATTCATCATTACCTTCATGTTAGGCATACCCGGCTGCTGCTGCATGGCAGGCTGGGCACTCATACTCATGCGGGTGTATATGAAGGTAGAAATACACATCATAATAGTAAAACCACTAATGTGATTGCCATATATGCTGCTAAGCACTGGTATGTTTTGTGTCCAGCTGAATATGCTATCGTATGCAGCCAAATCATCTGCCCAGAGGAAGCTCTTGCCACGCAAAACTATTTCCGCAGGGAAAAAGCGGAACATGGCATATAACACCGGCATTTGAATAAGCACCGGTATGCATCCTGCAAATGGATTTACACCTGTTTGTCGGTAAAGAGCCATCATAGCGGTTTGTTTTTCGCCAGGAGCCTTGCCTTCATATTTCTTGTTTATATCATCAATTTCAGGTTTAAGCACACGCATTTTAGCACTACTCAAAAAGTTTTTCCATGTAATAGGAAATAATACTGTCTTAATAACAAGAGTAACTAAAAGAATGATGAGCCCCCAGCTGCCTATAAAAGAAGAGAAAAACCAAAACAACGGACGCACCATGTAGCGGTTTACCACTCCAATTATACTCCAGCCATAATCTATAATACGATGAAACTCTGGAACATCTAATTTATTTAGTTCAGCATAATCATTAGGACCTAAATAAAAATTCAGATCAAAAGATGTATTGGTTTCTGCCTTAAGAGGCAATCCCAAATTAGCCCAATAATATTTATTGTGCGAGCTGTCTTGCGCTGCGCTAACGCGCAAATCGCAGCCTGGTAAAAATCCTTGTGTGCTATAGACACCCGATGAAAAATAGTCTTGCTTAAAGGCCATCCATGTAAGTGGCTTTTCGGTAATGTAATCGTCTGCGCTTGTTTCGCTCAGGTAGTCGCGGTCCTCCTCATTCTCTCTGTAAAATACAGATGACTTAGAACGCTCTGCGCCTATGCCCTTTTCATTGGCATTGCCTACAGCATACCACTCCAGCTTCATAGGGTTGGTGCTTAGGTCCATCTCGTTGCCCATGCCCACCACATTTACCTTCATGCCCACATTGTAAGCATCTGGTGTAAGGGTGTATATTAATTCAATGTATTTAGTGGGGTCAGCAGTGGTTAGTTTCATGCTTAGCTGCTGAGCTGCAGTTTTAGCATCGGCATATGCGCTGCTTGGCGTAAAAACAAACTCGTCAGATTTAAAAGTGCCTTTGCCATAGAGATTAAAAACCAATTTCATTTTGCTCAATGAATCGTCCCAAAGCTGCACATTGGTATTCTTGCCATACACTTTATAGTTGTCCAGCAATTCAGCGGCCTTTAGCAAACCGCCTTTGGTGCTAAGTGTTACTTTCACTTTGTGGTTTTCAAGCACCACTTCCTGATCGTTGCCAAAGGTGGCTGAGGCAAGTATTCCATATTTTGCCTCATTAGCACCGGCAGACAATACTGCATTACTATCGCCTACTGCTGCTGCTATTTGTGTCACCTGCATGGTGTCCACTTTAGGTTTTGCGGCTTCTATTTTGGCCAAACTGTCTAGCTGCAATTGCTCCGCAGCTGCGCGCTTTTTCATTTGGTCGCCTTGGTACCAGCTAAAACCCACCAGCAATAGCACCATTAAAATGCCGCCTATGATTGTGTTTTTGTCAAATTTCATCTTAGATTTCTAAAAAAATTAGATTAATACTTTACCCCCATAAAAAGGGGGGGCAAATGTAGTCAGCCAAAGCCACCTGACTAACTCTAAGGATTTGAAAAACTTTAATGAGTGTTAATGCTTTAGTTTGCAACCGCATGAAAAAGTCCATTTCTGTAGTCCGAATAGCCCTATTGGTGGTGTTTTGCTGCCTCCTTTTTGTGCTGGAACTGCTGCTAGGCTCTGTAAACATACCTTTTGAGGATGTACTAAGCATACTTTTTTCCAAAACGCACATGAATAATGCGTGGGTGACCATAGTGTACGACTCGCGCCTGCCAAGGGCTTTGGCAGCTTCCATAGCGGGTGTGGCCCTGTCGTGGAGTGGTTTACTTATGCAAACTCTTTTTAGAAATCCGCTGGCCGGCCCATCGGTGCTTGGCATTAGCAGCGGTGCTTCGCTAGGCGTAGCGCTGCTTACGCTATCTGTGGGCTCAGGTTATATAGGCCAAATGGGCATAGGCGGCAGTGCAGCCATGGCCATGGCAGCTATGGCTGGCGCTATGGCGGTATTGCTCATAGTAATGGCTGTGGCCAAAAGGCTTGCTGACAATACAACACTGCTGGTATTCGGCATAATGCTCGGCTATTTCACCTCAGCCATTATAAGTGCGCTGCAATACAAGGCTGCCAGCGAATCACTTAAAAGCTACGTGCTTTGGGGCATGGGTAGCTTTAGCGAAGCTTCTATGTACCAATCACTTTTTATGCTCTTTGCGGTGCTGGTGGGCGGAGGTATTATGCTCTTTATTCTTAAAAATTTAAATCTGCTGCTACTAGGCGATGAATATGCCCAAAGCATGGGATTGAACGTAAACGCCAATAGGCTGCTAATAATAACATCCGTAGGAATTATGGCAGGCTCTGTTACTGCATTTTGCGGACCAATTGCCTTTGTTGGCTTGGTAGTGCCTCACATAGCACGCAGCTGGATGGGCACATCAGAGCATGTAAGGCTTTATACTCCGGTGGCACTTATTGGTATTGCTGTGTCGCTTTTTTCCGATTTGCTTTCGCGCATTTTAGAACTGCCGCTGGCCGCTGTGGTTTCTGCATTGGGCGCACCACTTATAATTTACATTATACTGCGTGGTGCTGCTTCTAAATCCATTATTTAAATCACATGCAAAATTTACTTCATATTAAAAATCTTTCTGTTGGCTTTAAAAAGGAATTAATAAGCCAATTTAATTTGGTCGTTAATGAGGCAGAAATGGTAGCAATTGTTGGCAGAAATGGCACTGGTAAAACCACTTTGCTTAAAACCATAGCTGGATTAATAAAACCACTTGGCGGTGAACTAAAACTGCAAGGAAAAAACATAAATGATTTATTGCCCGCTGAAAAAGCTACCATGGTAAGCATAGTGCTTACGCACAAAATATTGTTGCAAGGAATAAATGTAAAAACCCTGGTGGGCATGGGCCGGTATCCGGTGCAAGGTCGTTTTCATTTTGGCAATGAGCACGATGAGCGGCAAGTGGACAGCCAACTAGCAAAACTCCACATAACGCATCTGGCCGAAAAACCACTGGCAGAAATAAGCGATGGCGAAATGCAAAAAGTAATGATAGCGCGCACACTGGCCCAACAAACTCCTTTACTACTAATGGATGAGCCTACTGCATTTTTAGATTATATAGCCAAAGAAGAATTATTTGCAACGCTCAAAAGACTTTCGCAGGAAGAAAAAATTGCCATAGTATTTTCATCGCACGATATGGAACTGGTGAAAAAGTACGCTACCCGTATTGTAGAAATTTCGTAATCATTTATTGACTTGATGTGAGAACTACGAAGCTTGTTTCAAAAGAAAATCTTTGAGCAATGCTATTGCCTTGCCGCGGTGGCTAATTTCATTTTTCGCCTCTATACTCATTTCTGCAAACGACTGCGAATAACCCTCCGGAATAAAAACAGGATCGTATCCAAAACCCTTAATACCGCTTGGTGCTATAGCTATTTTGCCATTTGCAATTCCTTCAAAAAGATATTCTTTTCCGTCTAAAATCAAACAAATGATGGTTCTAAAACGCGCGCCTCTATCTTCTACACCCTGCATATTGGCCATAAGCAAGGCCATATTGTCGTCTGCATTGCGTTGCTCTCCGGCATAGCGTGCGCTGTATACACCAGGTGTGTTGTTTAGTGCTTTTACTTCCAGCCCTGTGTCGTCTGCAAAACAATTTACATGGTAGTTATTATACACGTACCTAGCTTTAATTTGTGCATTGCCCTCAAGGGTTGTAGCCGTTTCGGCAATGTCCTCAGTACAACCTATGTCCTTGAGACCTACAAGATGCAAACCACCACCAAGTTTGGCTGCTATCTCCTCCACCTTGTGCGCGTTGGCGCTTGCAAAAACAAGTGATTTCATTTAACTACTTTTTCTAATTATTTTTCCATTTGGAGTGTAATCAAATTGCGCCTCGCAAATTATTTCTTTGGGCACCTCATAGGGTTGCAAATACAATTTCATAGTAGAAATAATTTGCAATTTTTCCGATTCGCTCAGCTCAGGCGCTTCCACATACATCATCACCTTTTCGCCCAAGGTATCATCGCTTATTTTAGAAATGTAAAAACTGTAAGGCAAAGCGTGAGCTATTTGCTCTTCTATTTTTTCAGGAAATAATTTTATTCCACCGCTGTTAATCACATTATCAGCGCGGCCCAAAAACTGAAATGAAAGAGGGGTATAGAGTTTTACTTTATCCTTAGTTTCTATTACGCCCACATTCTCTAAATGCATAGCTTCTATGGAAAGACATTCCTTATCATTTAAGCTAAACCGTACACCAGGCAAGGCATTAAAGGTAGACCCCGCATGCTCCCCCGTAAGCGCTCTCACCGCTACATGGGTTATTGTTTCTGTCATGCCATAAGTAGCATAAACTTGATTAGTGCATTGTTTTAGTCGCGTTTCAAGTGCATTAGATATGGCACCACCTCCTATTATCACTTTGCCTATTGCCATAAACTTTTCTGGGCATTCATTTAGCATAGCTGTCACTTGCATGGGTGTAAATGCAGCAAAGTCAAATGACTCTTTTAGCTTTAGCAATGGATTAGCAGTAGGCTCTGTCCATATCAAATGCCAGTTGCCCACCAGGGCACGAACCAACATCATTTTGCCACCTATGTAGTTAGATGGTAAAGCGAGCAATGCTTTTGTGCCTTTAGGTAATTTAAAATAATCGATAGTGAGCTGTGCACTCCTTGTCACGTTTTTGCGGCTTAGCTCTATTAGCTTAGGCTCACCTGTGCTGCCACTTGTAAAGGTCTTAAAAACATCCGTTTTGCTCAGCCAGTTGAGCAAAAAAAGCAGGTGGTGCCTTTCCCACGATCGCGCATTTTCTAAATTTTGCCAGCAGTATTGCTCTAGCTCATCGCGAGTAAATTCTATATGGTTAAAGCGGTAATATTTCACTTAATTTATTATGAAGTATATGTATCAATCATTTCACTTACATCCCAATTTTTAGATGCATCATATTTCAAGAATCCAGCTTCTATGGTGATAGGCGAGGCTATATTGTTTTCATAGAGCGCGCCTGTTCCTAATCCTTGATGCATATTGCTAGACTTGCTACTAACCCATTGCGCTATTGCATTTAGACCAATGTTTGATTCTAATGCAGAGGTAGCCCACCACCCAATATTTAGTTGCTCTGCCATTGCAATCCACTCATCACAACCAGTAAATGCCCCATGCAATGTAGGTTTTAATATGATATAATGGGGCTTCAACTCTTCTAACATCTGCTGTTTCATTTTAGTGCCGTGCACTCCAATAAGTTCTTCGTCAAGAGCCACTGGTATGGGCGAATTCTTAATTACATCGGTCATCAAAGCCCATTGTCCGGCCTTTACTGGCTGTTCTATGCTGTGAATGTCAAAAGCAGCTAAACTCTCCAGTTTCTGCATAGCATCATGGCTGTTGAATGCACCGTTGGCATCTAAGCGTAAGTCTATTTTGTCTTTTGAAAATTGTGACCTTAGTTCTGATAAAATATCTAATTCATCTGAAAATTTTATTCCCCCAATTTTCAATTTTATGCAATTAAATCCAACTGCTATTTTTTGCCTGGCTTCCGCCAGCATTGCTTCTTTTTCATTCATCCATACCAATCCATTGATAGGTATGGCGGTGTTTAAGTTAGATGCAAATATTTTTCTCACACCACCGTTTTTAACATCATTAAATGCTGTTTGAAGAGCCATATCGAACGCGCTGCTTTTTGCTGTAATATTTTGCAACACATCTGCGCTTGCTCCTGCTTTAAGCCGCGACAGATATTCTTCAATTTCAGCTGGATGTTCTTCACTTAAACCAAATATGGGCGCACACTCTCCTATACCAGTTATTCCGAGATCATTGGTAAGGCAGATATACCACACCTTACGTTGCAGCAGAGTGTCTCGCGAAGTCTTTGCGGGTTTTATAAAGTTCAAATAGCGCTCCGCTACTCGTACTTTTAAGTTTTTGATGAGCCGGATATCCTCTTTATCAACCATTCCATTGGACCTTTTTCGCTCACTCTTTTTCGCCATAAAACAGTGAGATAAAATGTAAGATATGTGGCGCAAATCACATAAATGATGAGTATGTATTTTTTTTGAAAGAATGGTCTATTGGATGCAATTAGCGTGATTATTCCAATAATCATATGAAAAAACAATACACTGTACTTATTTGCAGAAATTGTCTGCACAAATTTGGTCAACTTAATATTTGAGAATTTGCGAAATACATAAATAAATAAATTGATTGAAACTATACAAAAGCCTAAAGCAAACAAACAAAAAGGAAGGTACAGCAAATGGTAATTCAATAAAAACAAATCTGAAGTCGTATCGTCTATTGGATTCATCATTTTAGAATAATACTGCGCAATTGCGGACCCTCCCATCAACAATAAACCTAAAATGCTAGAAGGAGGCAAAATACCTTTTGGCCTAATATCAGAGCGACCATGCAATAATCCTCCACAAAAAAATGCGAACCATGGCATTACAGAAAAATACCCCCAAAATAATGCGAAACCTGTTAAACCTAAAATTTCGCCATTATGCATTTTAGGCAAGTCATAAATATTGCTTGTAGGCACATCCAAATAGAGCAAAAACATTCCTCCTAATATATTAAGTAATATTAATACCCTTATCAAAATATTGTTCCACTGGGATATAAAGGGAGTAATGAAATAGAATAAACCTGTAGCAATAAAAATATTCATAGGCCAAATAAGGCAGCAGGCCAAACCGACAACAAACAAAACCGAGCCTCGTTTACCCACATAAGCCAAAAGTTTACGATTACTCACTTTGCGGTCGCGCATGGTAAGGGTAACTGTAAGCCCGTTAAGATAAAAAAACAAGGCTGGAAAAACATCTACTGCTGCATAAAACGAATAATGGCTGAGGGCGCTCTGAACTTTATCACCAACACTGAAAGAAAAAACAAAAACCACACAACCAAGGATGGCCAGGGTGTAGGCAAAATCGATTCCAATAAGTCGTTTGGATGAGGAAACAGTCATTTATTTTTACTTTCTTAATTAATATTTAAGGCCGTGAAGATATGCAGACACACAAATGTCAGCCTTTAACAGTGTCAAGAAATTGGAAAAATGGCATTTTAAATCATTTGGTTAAGTTTGTGCTCTATAAATAAACCAATTTAGAATTGAATAATCTTACCATACGTTTCATTGCAGGCTTCGTTTTTTCAGGGTTAGTAATAGGTTCTGCCCTATTAGGTACGGTTGTGCTGGGCATTGTTTTTTTAGTTTTTAGCACCGTTGGGCTCTATGAATTTTACTCTCTTTGCTCGCTCAAACAGCACACCAAACCTAGAAAATGGAGTGGCCTTATGCTGGGAATAGCCGCATACTTATTGTTGTTTTTCTACTATAATGGCTATTTAGACCTATCAATTACTTGGTTATTAGCGGCTATATCATTCATCTTTTTTTGTTCTGAACTTATTCGTTTAGACCAAAACATAATGACCGATTTATCTGCAACCATTATGGGTTGGGTTTATGTCATATTTCCTTTCGCTTTGGTTAATAAATTAGCCAACATCACTGGAGAATTTAATTATGAATTGCCCATAGGTTTTTTCCTAATTCTGTGGGCCAACGATAGTGGAGCTTACTTTATTGGTAAATTTTTAGGCAAAACCAAATTGTATGAAAAAGTATCGCCCAACAAAACATGGGAAGGCCTGTTTGGCGGTATTGTATTTGCTTTTGTAGTGGCCTATTTTGTATCTAATTACTTTCACTCAGTCACTTTGCAGGTCTGGATCATCATTTCTCTAATAATTTCCATTTTTGGAAATTTAGGCGACCTGTTCGAATCGCAATTTAAACGCTCGGTTGGTGCTAAAGACAGTGGTAGTTTTATACCTGGTCATGGGGGAGTTCTGGATCGTTTTGACGGATTGTTAATTGCTTTGCCTATTACAGTTTGTTACCTGGTTTTTGCTTTGTAAACTATTATTTCATTTTATATAAATACACACATTAACACATAGAAATGACTATACATAAAGAAGGATATAAAATTATAGCAGGAACAATTTTGGCTGCTGCATTATTAATTGGCACAACGTGCTTTTTCTTTTGCCCAAACTGTATTTGGTTTTGGATAATTTCCATTCCCATTTTGGTGATGGTATATTTAGTTGTACAATTTTTCAGACTTCCTAAAAGGGAAAACAAAAGCGCGCCCAACGAGCTAGTGGCACCTTGCGATGGCAAAGTGGTGGTAATAGAGGAAGTAATGGAACCAGAATTTTTTAAGGACAAGCGCATACAGATTTCCATATTTATGTCGCCACTGAATGTGCATGCCAACTGGGTGCCTTGCGAGGGCGAAGTGAAGTATGCAAAATATCATGAGGGGCTATACCTTGTGGCATGGCACCCTAAGAGCAGCACAGAAAACGAGCGCACATCCATAGTAGTAGAAAGACAGCCAGGGCAGCAGGTATTATTCAGACAAATTGCTGGCGCAGTTGCAAGACGCATAGTATATTATGTAAAACCAGGGCAACGTGTGGAACGCAATGAGCAATTTGGATTTATAAAATTTGGCAGCCGTGTAGATATATTTTTACCAATAGGCACCGAGGTGAAAGTAAAAATAAACGACATCACCAAAGGAAATGAAACGGTGATTGCCAAGTGGGCATAAAGCAAGTTTTATAAAAGCAAGAAAAGGTAAGTGGCAATTGTTATTAGTAAATGCATTAACTGCGTTTTATGCCCGGTAGATTGTGTTTGTTTTTGATATACTTAAATTCTAATTCAAAAGAATGAAAGCCACTAAAAAAGTTCAGAATGCATGGGCCATGTATGATTGGGCTAACTCCACCTACAATTTAGTTGTTGGTACGGCCATATTCCCTATTTTCTATAGCGCTGTTACCAAAGGTGATGCTGATGGAGCTGCCGGAGATAATGTACTATTTTTTGGTGGTGTTTATAAAAACACCGAAGTGCTTTCGTATTGTCTCGCTTTGGGCATGGCCCTAGTGTGTATACTTTCACCTACTCTGGCCGGAGTAGCCGATTACCTGGGGCGCAAAAAAATATTCATGCGTTGGTTTTGCTATATAGGTGCGGGTGCATGTGCCTCGCTTTACTTTTTTGATGTAGCACATTTAGAACTCAGCATGCTTAGCATAGTCATTGCATGTGTGGGTTTTTGGTGCAGCTATGCATTTTCTAATTCGTTTTTGCCCGAATTGGCAGAACCCGCTGAGCAGGATAAACTAAGTGCTAAGGGATTCTCATTTGGCTATGCCGGCAGTGTGCTGCTTTTGGTTATTAACTTGGCCATGATTCAGGTATGGGACATTCCTGCAAAATATTGCTTTCTAACGGTAGGGCTGTGGTGGATTGTATTTGCGCACTACACATTTTATCATCTCACAGAAAAAAAGAAGGATACTAAATTTGACACAAGCATCATAGGCAACGGCTACCGCGAATTGCGCCATGTGTGGCAAGAGCTGAAGAAAACGAGTAGGCTAAAAAAATACTTATTAGCGTTTTTTGTATTCAGCATGGGTGTGCAAACCATTATGCAAATGGCCTCGTTGTTTGGCACAAAAGAAATAACAAGGCTTGATGAAAACGGAAACACAGTAATAGGTCTGGCTGATTCGCAATTAATAGTGGCTGTATTGCTAGTGCAGGTAATAGCCATACCAGGAGCAATGCTTTTCTCATTTTGCAGTAAGAAATTTGGCAACCTAAATACTCTCAAAATTGCTCTAATAGTGTGGGTTTGTGTTTGTTGTTTTGCCTATTTTGTGGTGCATACACCCTTAGAATTTTATATAGCAGCAGGTGGCATTGGCTTTATTATGGGCGGCACCCAAGCACTTGCACGCAGCACTTACTCTAAGTTTTTACCTGAAACAAAAGATACCGCTTCATACTTCAGCTTTTTTGATGTTACTGAAAAAGTTGGCCTCATAATAGGACTCTTCTCATTTGGCTATATTGAAGGTGCTTTTGGCAGCATGCGCACCTCGATATTGGCACTTATTACCTTTTTTATTATAGGCCTGATTCTAATTTATCTGATACCTAAAAAAGAAATAGAAATAGAAGGCGAAAAATTTGATGTATAAAAGGAAAAATTTAATCCAAAAATAGGCCTTCAAATATGAAGACCTTTGGTGGAGATAATCGGATTCGAACCGATGACCTCTTGCATGCCATGCAAGCGCTCTAGCCAACTGAGCTATACCCCCAAATTCTTACTTTAAAATTAGGGGTGCAAATATAGAAATGTCAGTACACTTGTCACATGCGATTTTGTTTGACCATCCGAGGACGAGTGCAAGGCGTCTTTTTTAGAAAATACGTCAAGGAAATTGCCGAAGAATTCGGCATTCGTGGATTCGTGCAAAACTTGCCCGATGGCAGCGTCTATTGCGAAGCACAGGGCGAAAAAAACCAGGTTGAACTCTTCATGGATTATTGCGGAGAAGGACCGCCGATGGCTAAGGTAACAAGCGTCGAAGTTGAAACCAAGGATCCGTTGGCTTTTACAGTATTTGAAATCCGGAAGTAAAAGTGCTTTTCTTTGCCCTGGATGAAAGAAACCATTAAGCGACTATTAAGACAATTGTTTATCACACTCGGAATTCCGGCAACGAAAAACATCGGGTATGACATTTACACGGAACGCATTTTAAAACAAGTGCTCAAATCGGATTCCAATTGTGTAGACATCGGCGCGCACAAAGGTGAGATTCTCGAACTCTTTCTAAAATTCGCTCCAAAGGGTAATCATGCCGCCTTTGAACCGATTCCTGCTATGTACAAAAACTTATTGGCGAATTTCGGTCAACGTGTAAAAGTTTTTCCATTCGCACTCTCTTCGACCACCGGTGAGACGCAATTCAACGTTGTGATAGATGACCCTGCATACAGTGGAATCAAACAGCGCAAGTATAAAAAGTCGGATGTTCAGATTGAAAAAATCAATGTAGAAATGCGCAGACTTGATGACGTACTTGGTGAAAGATCATCCAAAATTGACCTGATGAAAATTGATGTAGAAGGAGGAGAATTTGACGTGCTGAAAGGATCAGCACAGATTCTTCAAAACGACAAACCCATTCTTGTCTTTGAATGTGGCAGAGGGGCTTCAGAATATTACGGCACCAGTCCTGAAGAACTTTATGAATATCTAAACAAATGGAATTATACGATCAGAAGTTTAGGCGGATTCGTGAAAAATCTGAAGCCAATGACTCAAGAAGATTTTGTCAAGACTTTTCATGAAGGAACAGACTACTATTTTGTAGCGAATTGAAATCTACTTCTTTCGAAACAAAATCAAATCATTCGTTTCATTTAACACCACAAAATTCGAATCTACTCTAAGAGATTCGATACTGGTTTGAAAATCAACCAAAGTCTGAGGGTAAGTATTCATCTGATTCTTTTCAATCAAAACAAATTCGGAATTTTTGACCACCGGAAATATGTAGACTCTGTTTCGAAAGGACAAGTGTGGCGACAATTGCGAAGTGCAGCTCAGTGCAGCATCGTCAGGAATGAATCCTGACATCATCAAAAACTCCTGCCGATTTATCTCACTTTGGTAATGCTTCATTGAAAACAAATTGGAGCGTGCATCCCGTGAAATGGGACCGCGCCATGACATGAATAAGGCAAGTAATAAGCTGACAGTAAGTAAATGCGTGGAAAACCGAAAAGTTGGGAATCGCGAACAGAATGAAATGATGGAGAGCGTAATGACCGGCACAAATTCAATGGAATAATGACCATGAATATCCCAGAGTACTTCGTTAGTTGACAAAACTTTTTGCGACAAAACTGCAAGTAACAGAATGAGAAACCGCGGTTGTAAGAGGACAAAAATTCCTCCCGATAAGACCAAAAAGATGTATGTCGTCACTTTTGTTTTGGCAATTTGACCATCAAAATTTGACACGAACAAATCGGCGACTTCGAAGGGATGAGATAACATTCCGATCATTGCATCAGAGTAAGTCGCACCAAAGTGTCTGTAAAATCCCTCAGAGTTAGCATGAGCGCCATCGCAAAAAGAAGGCATCACATATAGCAGTATCACTGCGAAGCAAATCAAACTGAGAACTCCAAATGCGAGCAATTTTAGTCTTGTGAACGTTTCGTTCCTGCGATCCAATGCGACTACAAGAAAAAAAGCACTCAACAGTATACCCGCGTTTTCCTTGCATAAAAAACAGAAGAGTGACAGCAGCACTACCATCCAATATACCCTTTTCAGTAAGAAATAATAGAGAACCGGTATCATGGAAGCTACAAGCACATTGGAATGAAAGTCATACGAAATAGCAGAATACACCGGCCACATAGAAAGAGAAATTCCGGCTATCAGAAGTGAATTGCCTTGGGAAATTTTGCTGAGCAATGCGACTTTGTAGTAATAGAACGCAGAAAATAACAGGGCTAAGATTTGTAAAATCAGCAAGGAGTATGTTCCAGTGATGTAGCGTATAGGACTTAACAGGATGGTGATGGGGGAAAAATGATCACACAAGTAATTCACTTCAACACCATCCAGGCTTTGGGTAAATTCTGCACTTTCACCCACTGAATATTGGTACAAAGCCTGATTGAACATGCCAAGGTCTAGGGCGTTCGTGCGGAAGTTGAAATGATTGATGAGGGAGATGGTAGAGAAGGAAATTGCGAAAATGACTAAAATCAAATAGATCAAATAACTAGTAGACTTCATGATCATTGAAAAAAGAAATTAGAGCAAATTCATAATTCATCCAACCTTATCCGATCCATTCACCATGAATGACAGCAACTGTACACCATACTTGAATTGCAAACATCACCAAGACAGAAAATATCCAAAAGTACTTGCTGGTATTGGTTGACGATGCATAAATCCAACAAGCTAATAACAATGCAATTACGGAATATGACAAAAGCAATTTGATGTGTAAATAACTTCCTGCTGCCAAAGAGAACAAAAGGAAACCACTTGCAAATACTATTGAAAATACCTTGGCATGTTTTGGCTTTAGCACCTGAAAACCTTCGTACAATGCAATGATCAGAAATGGCGATGTCAGAACAAATCTCCCAAGACTGAATAATTGGCCTCCCCGAAAAAAGAGAATAAAAAGTCCAGTTCCAGCAAGGTAAAGCGCAGCATAGCTAAAACTCTTTATGAATAAATTTCCATATCGAATGCGCTTCCACAATTGAAAACACACGATAAAACCTGCCACCAAACAGAAATAAAGAGATACTGAATCAATCCAAATCATGTGTTGATGATTCCAGGTTGTCAGTGGAAAATTCGGGATCGAAAAACGATTGCCCCATTCAGCTTGTGCTTTGAAAAAAGCAAAAAAATCCCCGACTGCAAAAAATTGAATTAAGAGCACCAATGCATTTGAGAACAGAACTATACCAAGCAGAACAGACCAACGTTTCACAATAGTACTGTTCTCTTTTTCTCCAAGAAATTCAGCAATGAAGATTCCGGGAATAAGAATTCCAACAGTTGGTTTTGTAAGCGACATTAAAAACAAAGCCACACAGATCATCACTAGTGAGTTTCTTTTCAATCCAATATAAAACAACACTATAAAAAGAAAAAGCAAGGACTCAGAATACGGCAAGAACATAAAAGCGATGACAGGGATTCCTAAATGCATCAAGGTAGCCTTCAACCCTACTTGCAATTCTTTCATCAGAATTGTAAAAGCAATCATAAAAATTAAGCCGTTCAAAATTGAGATTCCGGAAGGAGAAAAGCCAGTCAACTTCCAAAAAAATGGGAATAGCGGAAAAAAAGCACATCTGACCAAATCATAACCTTCGGTAGCGATCAATTGAACATGCTCTGCATCCCACGGTGTAAAACTGAATGAATTCAGAATAGAAATTTCGCCTTTAACAAAAAACACCATCCACACAGCAAAAAACAAAGCAACAAGATAGAGCAGTGAATATCCGAAATATTGTAAATAATTCAATTTCACAAGTACATTATCAATTGACCAAAATGCCCTTGTCCATCGTTATATGTGACGACATATAATCCGGATGAAAGACTTTTGACACTAATTTGATTATTGTTAGAATAATTTTCATTGTGATATAAATTCCGGCCTGTACAATCATGAACGTCCACTGTATAAATTCCATTGATCCACTCAAAGTTTATCGCTTCAGGCCGTTGATTCACTCTAAAATTCTCCAAAGCAGGATTCAGTTCAACGTTCACATTGAAACAATCCGTCTGATTCATATCAAGAGTATAGTTACTTACTATATCTGAATCCGCAAACTTGACCAGATATACGTCTTCTATGTGATTTGTTGAATAACTCTTTGAAGATCCCAACATGAAAATATTATCTGAATCATCGATGAAAACATCATAGGAAAACTCATCATTCGCATCACCGAAAGCCGCTCCATTCTCCCAAACTCCAAGTAGACTGAGCTTAAAAATTACTGCGGAATTTCCACCTAGTCCAAATAATGAAGTCGTGCCTGACACATAAATATGTGAATCGTTTTGAGCAATCGACTCAGTATTTATGTCAGGCAAGGTGAGGCCATATAACAAGTCACCTTGGAAGTTTCGCTTTTCAAAATATCCATTTTCATCATCACCTTCCATCTCAAATTTGCCTGAAA
>JANOXJ010000243.1:0-2351 GCA_031418455.1 Flavobacteriales bacterium
CAGAAGAAGAGCGCATTTATTTGGCACGTACCGCCTTTGATGTTTCTTCTCACTACGACTCTAAAATTTACCAATACCTATTGGGCAATGAGGTGGGCTCGCTCAAAGTATCTGAACAAGAACACCAAGTGTTGCGCTATGGCGAAAACCCTCATCAACGTGGCATTTTTTATGGCAACATGGATGCGCTGTTTGACAAGTTGAATGGTAAAGAATTATCATACAACAATCTATTGGATGTGGATGCTGCAGTAAGATTAATAGATGAATTTACCGAGCCCACATTTGCCATACTTAAACACAACAACGCATGCGGCATAGCTTCAAGAAATAATATTACAGAAGCCTATAAAGATGCATTGGCGTGCGACCCGGTAAGTGCATTTGGCGGAGTATTAATTGCCAATAGGGAAATTGATTTAACAACGGCAGAACTAATACACAAGTTGTTTTGCGAAGTAGTTATAGCCCCGGCATTTTCTAAAGAAGCCACTCACTTATTAAGCACAAAAGAAAACAGAATAATACTTGTGCGTAAAAATGCTACGCTGCAGAAAACACAATTGCGCACTTTGCTCAATGGGTTTGTTTTTCAAGACCAGGATTTAGCAACCGAAGGCATTGAAAATTTTAAACTATGCACACAATATCAGGGAACACCTGCGCAGCTGAATGACTTAGTATTTGCAAACAAACTTGTAAAACACACCAAAAGCAATACCATAGTGCTGGCTAAAAACGGTCAACTAGTAGCAAGTGGCACCGGCCAAACAAGCCGTGTAGATGCACTTAGGCAGGCCATTGATAAAGCGCGCACTTTCCAGTTTGATTTGAAGGATGCTGTAATGGCGAGCGATGCGTTTTTCCCTTTTCCAGATTGTGTGCAAATTGCACATGAGGCTGGTATAACAGCAGTGGTGCAGCCAGGAGGCAGTATCAAAGACCAGCTGTCTATAGACTATTGTAATGCTAATGGTGTGTCCATGTATCTAACAGGCACAAGGCATTTTAAGCATTAAACAGATAACACAAAGCATATGGCTACGCAAGGCAATCACATTAATGCATTGCAATCTTTAGAAATAAAAATAAAATACCGTTGATATAAAAAAGAAAACGACCGCTTTAAAAGCAGTCGTTTTCTATAGTCCTTAGCAATTGTTTAGTTTTCAAATCACCTGCACAACTGCTTGATTAATACATTTTCAAGGAAGTTTTTTTGAGCCGTTAGTAAAGAACCATCCAAACTTTTTGTTAAACCATACTTCTATGGCGTTTACATAATTAATCATCATAGCTTTTAATGTTTAAAAGGTCAGTGTTAATGCTAATATAACATCATAGTTACGTTAATTGTTGTGTGGTGTTATATAATTTTAAGAATTATTTACATCTTTATTATCTGGTTATTCCTCATCAAATTTTATTTTCCCCAATGATTACGGAGGTTACAGCTGCCTTTTGTCATTCCGTTAAGCACCCATTAAGACAAACCATCTAATTTGGAGCATATTGGATTCCTTCTACAATCCCGCAGCGGCCTTTACATTCCTTTTCATTCCTTCCAGGCCCGTGCGATTCAGAGGCGAATCTTTCAAATAAAGGGCAAAGACATCCTCTGTTATTTCCATCCAGTCGTTAGCCGACATGTCTAAAACATTTTGTTTGGGGGAAAATCTTACCTCATTGTTTGGTTTTGAAAATTTATTCCATGGACATACATCCTGACAAACATCGCAACCAAAAATCCAGTTATCCAGTTTGTTCTTATAATCATCGGGAATAGACTCCCTCAGCTCTATAGTAAAGTAAGAAATGCATTTGCTACCATCTACCACATAAGGCTTTATAATAGCCTCGGTTGGGCAAGCATCTATGCAGGCTGTGCAAGTACCACAGTAGTCCTTCATGGGGCCATCAGCATCCAATTTTAAATCCAATATAAGTTCTGCTATAAAGAAAAATGAACCTTGCTGCTTATTTATCAAATTAGAATTTTTACCAACCCAGCCAAGTCCACTTTTAGCAGCCCAAACTTTGTCAAGCACAGGCGCGCTATCAACAAAAGCACGTCCTGAAACATCGCCTATAGTGTCTTTAATAAACTGCGAAAGCAATTTCAATTTGTCTTTAACCACCTTGTGGTAATCCTCGCCCCAGGCATATTTAGAAATTTTCAGTTCATCCTCATTGTGCTGTGCAGTGGCCTTAGGAAAATAATTGAACAACAATGAAACAACCGATTTAGCGCCTGGCACAAGCAGTCGAGGGTCCAATCTTTTATCAAAATGATTGGCCATATAATTCATTTTTCCGTGCATATTTTGGTTGAGCCACTGCTCCAGCCTTGG
>JANOXJ010000244.1:0-8332 GCA_031418455.1 Flavobacteriales bacterium
TGTTCGTTTGGCCTTTTAGCGCAGAAGGAAATGCAGGCGCTGAAGAAATTGCTAAAAGCACAGGATTGCCGCTATTTAAGAGAGAAGAATAATACGTGTATTAACGCAGCTAACCAGAGCGGTTAGGTAAAACTAATTCTGAAAAAAAAAAGAGATTATTTATAAGCTACCTTTTTCATACCAAAAGGATCTACCTCGCGCAGGCGCACCAGAATGGTGCCATTTTCTATCATAAGGCATGTGTTTTCTATCCACACATCTTCACCTTCTGGGTCGTACTCACTTTTAAGATTATGACCAAAAAGACGTGCAACACTTTGCCACATAAATGCCGAAAATTTTCCTTTTAAATCTTGCACCAGTTTAAAACTACTGTTGCCTGTTTGGCGGTCTATAAGCTTTATAAGAATTACACCTTCGCTTATTGTAAGGTTGCGCAAATCGGCTTCAAATTGAAGTTTCATTTCATCTTCCGCCTGGTCTAGCAGGCGTGCTCTTTCGCGCTCGTCTGTCACCGTTTGGCAAAGAGTTTCGTACATCTTCATTACATCGCCTGCTGCGCGTGCATAGGGGTACACTTTTACCACTTTGGCCTGCAGGCGCGAGTATTCTTTGTTGCGGTGTTTATTTTTTGGTGTGGCGTTTATATCTACATATGCTAATGTGGCCTTCACCATAGTATCTGTGCCACTTACATACCATATGCTGGTGGTATACTCATCGTACAAAGTATCTAGTACTGTGTAGCCTATACCATTTTGATTTTGACAAAAGGCATTACCTGCCTGCGAAAGCAGGATCGTAAAAAGTAAATATTTAAGTCTTATATTCAAGTTGTGTTAGCACTTCAACGCGTAATAACGAGATTTAGTCAAAATCTGTTCCGTTATTTTCTATCCGAAAGATAATGCTAATTCAGCCTACTTGTTTTCCAGCGGCTTCTTTTTTGTGAACTACTAACTATGGATGGGGCAGAGGCATTGCTACTGAGGTAAGCGTGCACGGCTGCCATTGCGGCTATTTCCATTTCGTTTTCATTTTCAGTTTTTAACACCTCTGGCGTAAAATATTTTTTTACAAAGTGTGTATCAAAATTGCCGCTTACAAAAGCCTCATGCTGTATAGCCCAGCGGCAAAATGGCAAGGTGGTTTCGCAGCCTGTAATATGAAAATCGTCAATGGCGCGCACCATGCGCTGTATGGCCTCTTGGCGGTCTTTGCCGTGTGTTATCAGTTTGGCTATCATAGGGTCGTAATAGATGGGTATGTCCATACCTTCTTCAAAACCATCGTCCACACGAACGCCTGGACCGCTGGGTTTGCGGTAGGTAACCAACCTGCCTATATCGGGCAAAAAGTTGTTGGCAGGGTCTTCAGCATATACACGCACTTCTAACGAGTGGCCATTTATTTTTAAGTCGTCTTGTGTAAAAGAAAGTTTTTCACCACGAGCAACTTTTATTTGTTCCTTCACCAGATCTATGCCCGTTATCATTTCGCTCACTGGGTGTTCCACTTGCAAGCGAGTATTCATTTCAAGGAAGTAGAAATTCAGTTTTTCGTCTACCAAAAACTCTACTGTACCTGCGCCCACGTAGTTGCATGAGCGAGCCACATTTACTGCACTTTCGCCCATGGCTTTGCGCAGCTCAGGTGTAAGCACCGCGCTGGGGGCTTCTTCTACCACCTTTTGGTGCCTGCGTTGTATGCTGCATTCGCGTTCAAACAGGTACACCACATTGCCATGCGTGTCGGCCAGCACTTGAATTTCTATATGCCTAGGGCCCGCCACATAGCGCTCTATAAATACTGCGCCATCGCCAAAGGCGCTTTCTGCCTCGCTTATGGCGCGCTTCATTTGCTCTTCCAGTTCTTCTATATTTTCCACTATGCGCATGCCTTTGCCACCACCACCTGCGCTGGCTTTTATAAGTATGGGCAAGCCCACTTCTAAAGCTGTGCGCTTGGCTTCGGCCACATCGCGCACGGCACCCTCGGTGCCGGGCACCATAGGTATGTTGTATTTGCGCGCGGCTGCCTTAGCCGATAGTTTGTCGCCCATTATTTCCATAGCCTCAGGTGTGGGGCCTATAAGTGTTATTCCTGCCTTTTTTACCTCTCTTGCAAAGTCTGCATTTTCCGAAAGAAAGCCGTAGCCGGGATGTATACCATCTACGCCCAGTTGTTTGCATACGGCTATTATTTTTTCGCCACGCAAATAGCTTTGGTTGGAAGGCGCAGGGCCTATACACACCGCCTCATCAGCATATTTTACAAATGGTGCATTGCGGTCGGCCTCGCTAAATACAGCCACGGTGCTTATGCCCATCTCTTTGGCAGAGCGCATTACACGCAAGGCTATTTCACCACGGTTGGCTACGAGTATTTTCTTCATACTGTTTTTTTTCTAATAATTCTATTGTGGCAAAGAAAGGAAAAATACTTCCCTTATGGCATATCAAGTATTTAGCAGAAGTTTACTTTTTTTAGGATGTTAGAAAAAAGGTAATTAAAACGCTATTTTTGAATAAAATGCTCCACTATGTCTTACAAGTCTTTTGCTTTAATATTTTGTTGCTTTTTTCATATAGTATTTTCTGATACTGCTAATGCTAATGGAGGTCCTATAGATGCGGGAGCATCAGTCAGAACAGGTTTTCCTCAGTTTTTAAAAATTAAATCAGCTAGTATTAATAATGAGAAATTGTCTATCATAATTAATGGAGATTACGCCCATGTTTCTGTAACTTATTCGATAGAAGCAATAGAGTCTGATTCTATTATTTATGGTTTTCCTATCGATTTCCAGGATATTAGTCATCTCTTGGAAGAGCCTTCTGCTGATGGACGAGATACCATTAAAGCATTAAATATTTGTTTTCGGAAGGATAAGGAATTGCTGAATAATTTATCTAGATATGATCTAGGATTTAATAGTGTAAGTGCGCCATTGCATATGACAACTTTGGATGCGGGCAGAGAGTGGGTTATAGCGGGTAATAGTCTGTGTAACAGAATTTGGTATTTTACTAAAATGAATTTTTTAAAGGGCGAAAAATTTGATTTAACCGTAGAGTATGATTATCGATGTTCTTTTCAAGATTGGGCGTTTAGCAAATCATACTATGCTATTTACAGCGAACGGCAATTTTTTTATGATTTTACTGCTGCATCTAATTGGGCAGTAAATCCGTCTAATAAATTGACCGTGGATATTGATGCAACTTCAATTTTGCAGGCGGGCGATAGTTGCAGTTTACAATGGATGGATTTTGAAAAAACAACTGAATTTGGTATTTATCATAAGGAGTTTAGTGCTTTTCAATTTTATAATTTGCCTCCGTTGTTATTTAAATATTCAGTTAATAATGTAAAGAATTCCAAAATTATGGGTGATTTATGTGTTAACAACAAGATTCTAAACAACATTGAAAATGATAAGGGTAGTAAGGATTTAAAAAATATTCTCGATGCAAATCCTCTCACTTTTTGGATGGGCTATTCAAAAAAAAGACAGGCTGAAAACATCATAGTACTGCAGCCGATAAAAAATTACTTTGGTGCATTAAGACTTGTGAATGGTAACAGAAGCAATAGTGATGAATTTTATGAAAACGGAAGGCTTAAAAAAGTACTCGTTGAATATTTCGAAATAGATTCGGATAATCAAAATTCTGTTGAATTGGTGTCGTCTGATACTTTAACATTTTCTGACAAGCCATTCGATGAACTGAATGAATATAATTTGTATGCGAATAGCGAGGACGTGGTTGTCTCGCACCATTTTTATCATGGAAATTCTTGTGCAATAACCATTACTATTTTAGAAATTTATGAAGGAACCAAAAATAAAGGCGCTTGTTTTAGTGATTTGTATTTTTTGGGTTGGTAGTCTCGTTGGTCAATCATTTGGTACAAAAAGATCTAGTATTTATAAAACCATTTGTTTGAATATTTCAGATACTATAGATCTGGACTCAGTGCATATTATTAAGGGTAGAAAGCTATGGAAATATCAATTTTCGTATTCTGATTATGATCAAACCAAGGGAAGCACTGCTATAATCATTACATCTCCTGCATTAGTTACATCTGATTTGGCAGCTCTTGCATTAGGTTTAGGAACTCACTTTTTTCTTGAGTCAAACATTAGTCCAGACAGTATTTTTCTCCCATCTCAGTTACCTTATCTTAATGGTGATTTGGTTCAGGTGGTTGTGAGGTCAGAAGATTCCTACACAGGTTTTTTGGAAGAGCTAATAAATGTGCCATTTGTTTTGCCGCCAATGAGACAAGATTGTTATGGTCATCAAACTGACAATAGAATGGCTGTGGATTGCGCTGAGCTTGCTATTTATGGTATTAGAAGAATGGGTTACAATCTGGGTTATATCGGTCCTAAAGGTGTTTTGAAATATTTGATTGAATCTGATACGTTAAAGCGAGGATCTGTTATTCATTTTGGTCATCAGGTTTCGGTATTGTATCAGGATAAGGGGGTTATAGGTGCTCTTGATGCCGAAGATGTTTTAATTCATGCATATAAAAAACACGTAGAACTTGTTTCGCTTAAAAATACTGATTTAGATTTTAATAATTGCAAAGCATATGATTGGAATTGGGAATTATTGGACTCTTTGTCGGCTTACAAAAGATAAAATTGAGTTGAGTAATTG
The DNA here is from genome assembly GCA_031418455.1 of Flavobacteriales bacterium. Taxonomy (GTDB): domain Bacteria; phylum Bacteroidota; class Bacteroidia; order Flavobacteriales_D; family Sanyastnellaceae; genus JANNVZ01. The sequence continues at coordinate 4,677 of JANOXJ010000244.1, forward strand.
GTTTTAGCCCAAATGCCTACCATTGCCACCACACATGAGCACACCTTTAGAACAACCGGATAAAAATGCTGCACCTAGCAAAAAAACATGGCTCAAACGCCTTGGCCTAGCTGGTTTTTTATTTTTTCTTATAAAAGGATTGGTGTGGCTGGTGGTATTTTTCTTTGCTGGTTCTAAGGTTTTTGAAGGGTGTAATTAGCCTTTTTAGTTTAGAACATTTTCTTAGCCTCTTGCTGTTTAGTTTTGAAGCGATGAATCCAAAACTCAATTTTTCCGAATTTCCTCCTTCCAGCATGGAAGAGTGGAAAAAACTTGTGCAAAAAGAATTGGGCGAAAAACCCTACGACACACTTGTATGGACAGATACGAATGGACTTACCTTAGAGCCATACCTAGTAGCTTCTGATAATAATAATGCACCAACAGCTGCGGCAGATATTAAAAAAAATACAACAGGCAGTTGGCTTATCAACCAGGCCATAAGGTGCAATGATTTAAAAGAAGCAAACAGGTTCATTTTGGAGGCCCTGCAAGGTGGTGCTAATTCTATAGCTATAGATGCTGATATTGATAGCAAAGAAGACCTGCAATTGGTTTTGAAGGATATATTAATTGAGTACATAGCTTTACATTTTAGAAGCGATAAGCCTTTGCTATTAATTACGTGGTATGTAGAGTTAGCCCAACAAAAAAATCTTGATACGCGCACACTGCGTGGCTCGGTAATATACCAAGCTAACCAAGGCATGCCAGAGAATGATGAGTTGGTGGCGCTTGCTAAATTTTCGTCATCGCATTTCAGTTTATTTAAAACGGTGGTGGTAGAAACCATTAGCCTAGATATGCAGGGGCAAAATGCCGTGCAGCAACTGACTCATGCACTTAACAAAGGAAATAAAGTATTAGAACATTTAACCGAAAACGGAATAGCCATAGACGATGCAAGCGCAATGATTCAGTTCACATTTTCCATAGGCTCGTCATATTTTGTGGAAATAGCCAAGCTAAAAGCCTTTAGAATAATGTGGGCTACAATAGTGGAACAATACAAACCCACACATGCCTGCAGCACAAATACCATGGTGTATGCCGAAACTTCTATGAGCACACAAACCAAGGAGGATGCACATACCAATTTGCTCAGAGGAACTACACAGGCTATGAGTGCCATATTAGGTGGAGCTGATGCTGTGGGCGTAACTCCGTTTGATGCGGGCTTTGCTGCACAAAATGAAAACTCGTTGCGATTGGCAAGAAATATTCAGCATTTGCTAATGGAAGAAAGTTATCTGTCCGCGGCTACACATGCTGCAGAGGGTTCATATTACATAGAAGAAATTACAAAGCAATTGATAGAGAAGACCTGGAAAGAATTTTCGGAAATGGAACAAGGATGAGATAGATTAATAGGATTTACTATGAAGCATTCAGAACTAACTGAAAAAATATTGAAAGGCTATTACCAGGTATATAATTCACTTGGCTATGGCTTTCTTGAAAAAGTGTATGAAAATGCATTGGTACATGAGCTAAAGCAAATGGGCCTTGTGGTAAGGCAACAACAACCAATCGAGGTTCATTATAATGAATTAAAAGTGGGCCAATATTTTGCCGATATTTTTGTGGAGGACTGTGTGATTATTGAATTGAAGGCCTCTGAATCATTGTGCGAGGCAGACGAATATCAACTCATCAACTATCTTAAAGCAACAGAAGTAGAAGTGGGGTTGCTTCTCAATTTTGGCAAGAAACCTGAAATAAAACGCAAACATTTTGACAATGAGTTTAAACGAAATAAATCCTTAAAATCCTTTTAATCCATCTTATCCTTGTTCTATCATTATGCGTGTCAACTTCTCCAACATACCTGCCCCTAAGTTTAAATCAACTGCAATAGCATTTGACCATGAAAAATTTGGTGCAGGAAGTGCCCCATTCTTGCGCGGGCCATATGCCAGCATGTATACCATACGCCCTTGGACCATTAGGCAGTATGCAGGCTTTAGCACAGCAGAAGAGAGCAATGCTTTTTACCGCAAAAATCTTGCAGCAGGACAAAAAGGATTGAGTGTTGCTTTCGATTTGGCTACACACCGCGGGTACGATAGTGACCACGAGCGCGTGGTAGGCGATGTAGGAAAAGCCGGTGTGGCTATAGATTCCATACTGGACATGAAACTATTGTTTGACCAAATACCGTTGGATCAAATGAGTGTGAGCATGACCATGAATGGTGCAGTAATTCCCATTCTTGCATTTTATATAGTAGCAGCCGAAGAGCAAGGTGTAAAACCTGAGCAATTGCAAGGCACCATTCAGAACGATATTTTGAAAGAGTTCATGGTGCGCAACACGTACATATATCCGCCCACGCCAAGCATGCGCATAGTTAGCGATATTTTCTCCTACTGTTCGCAACACATGCCAAAGTTTAATCCAATTAGCATAAGCGGCTATCATATGCAAGAAGCTGGTGCCACACTCGATTTAGAGCTTGCATACACACTTGCTGATGGACTGGAATATGTGCGCGCAGGCATTGCAGCAGGCATGAGTATAGATGATTTTGCGCCACGGCTTTCTTTCTTTTGGGCCATAGGCATGAACCATTTTGAAGAGATAGCAAAGATGCGTGCAGCCAGAATGCTATGGGCAAAACTGATAAAACAATTTGACCCCAAAAACAATAAAAGCCTTGCGCTGCGCACACACTGCCAAACAAGCGGTTGGAGTCTTACTAAGCAAGATCCGTTCAACAATGTGGCACGCACTTGTATTGAAGCTTTGGCTGCTGCCTTTGGTGGCACACAATCGTTGCACACCAATGCACTGGATGAAGCCATTGCACTGCCCACTGATTTTAGCGCACGCATAGCGCGTAACACGCAGTTGTTTTTGCAAAACGAAACAGACATTTGCAAAGCAATAGACCCATGGGCTGGCTCGCATTATGTAGAAAAACTAACGCATGATATTGCAGAAAAAGCATGGGCCCTTATACAAGAAGTGGAAGAGATGGGCGGCATGACCAAGGCCATAGAAGCGGGTTTGCCAAAGCTTCGCATAGAAGAAGCTGCTGCGCGCAAACAAGCACGCATAGACAGTGGACGCGACAAAATAATAGGCGTAAACATATTTGAAGTAGAAGAAAAAAATGAAGTGGAAGTGCGTGAAGTGGATAATCAAAGTGTACGCTTATCGCAAATAGAACGATTGAATAAATTGCGTTCGAATAGAAATGAAGAAGAAGTTCAACAAGCACTAAATGCTATTACAATAGCGTGCAAAATGGAAACAGAAGAAGAGGGTGAAATAAATTTTGCAACCAATGCGGTTGACTCTCCTTCTCCTCAGGAGAAGGTGGCCGAAGGCCTGATGAGGCATAATTTACTCGCACTGGCCATAGATGCCGCGCGCAAGCGTGCATCTCTTGGCGAAATTTCGTCAGCTATGGAAAAGGAATTTGGCCGCTACACAGCAAGCATTCGGAGTGTGAGTGGTGTTTATAAAAGTGAATCAAGCATGGACAAAGATTTTGAAATGGCTCGCAAGAAGAGCGATGATTTTGCTGCACTTGCCGGCCGCAGGCCGCGCATACTCGTTGCCAAAATGGGTCAAGATGGACATGATAGAGGTGCAAAAGTTATAGCCACTTC
>JANOXJ010000245.1:0-18137 GCA_031418455.1 Flavobacteriales bacterium
AATACTATTTTGAAAAATAGATTTTTTTATTTTCGAAATAGTATTAACCCAAATTGCTCATTAGAAATGAGCAAACGATTAAGTATCTGTATTTGATCGCCTTTACAAGCGATTAAAACAGGCTGCTAAATCGGGATAACCCCAGCTAAATCAATAGTTCGGCTCTTAGCGAGCCTTCTATTGCTTAATCTGGGATAAAAAAAAAACACCTTGCCAATGGCAAGGTGTTTTTTCTATAACCAAACATTCAATTGTTATTCAACAATCAACTTCTCGCTGATAACGTTGTTGCCATCTACAAACTCTACAAGGTAAAGTCCGTTGGCTAATTTCTCATTGAATATTATTACTGTATTTAATGCGCCTTCTACAGAGAATCTGTTTGTGTACACTATTTTACCCATGCTATCCATTACACGCACGAATACTTCGTTAGATGTAACATTGGTGATATTCAAATTAATCATATCGCCTTTGCTTGGGTTAGGATAAACTGAAGCTTCTACTTCTATCATCTCATCCTTCTCACTGTCCAGGTCAGCAAATACATTGTTTGCATCTAAAGCTGAACCGCCAATGAAGATATAGCGTGGTGTGCTAAAGTTACCTGCGCCATATGCAAAGTTTGGTCTGAAACGTACTTTGTAGTAGGTATTGTTAACCAAACCAGCCACACCGCTAAGGTTTAAGTTAGCAGTAGAACCAAGTGTAGTAGCTTCAAAAGAAAGACCTGTGTTGGTAGTACCTGCACAATCGCTCACTGGAGTAAACTCTACTGTGAAATTATTAGCTCCACACACAAAAGGTTTGCCTTGTAATACTGAGCCTTTGAGCAAAGTAGAAGGGCACCACTGTGTAGATTTTGGCTCCACGCTTGCGTGGTTTGCAATAGTAACACTGCATACAGATGAACCAGGTATTGTTACTACCTCGCCTTCCGGTAGGTTGTATACAGCATCTATAGTAACATCATATATTCCACCATAGCGTAAGTTAAGCGCTGCACTCGAAAGTGAAATTTGACCAGATGAAGAAGCAGTGGTAGCTGAACCAGGAGTTGGTGACACCGGAGTGAAATTGAACACATAAGATGTAGCTCCTACCCACTTAGGTTTGAAATTAGAACACAAGTTGTAAGTACCGCTGCCATCGTTGCAATAGCTTTCTGTAAATGACTGAACACATACAGAGAATGTGCCTACAGTGCCATTGTATGAACGCACTGCTATGTAATATGCTGCACCAGGCGTAAGACCTGTTGTAGTCATAATTTCACCACCTATACCTGATACGCTGTTAGCCATATCTACTTGGGTCATGGCTGAAGAGCGTAATTCCAAAACAAGGTCCATGGAGCTTGTAGTAGTAGTAACACGAAGTGCAGATGATGGGGCTACAATTTTGTACCACACATCTTGTCCGCCACTTACAGTTACGTTTGCAGGGTTGCCTTGCAACGACACCGTAGCTCCTACCAATGTATTATTATAGCAATTGCCTGCAGGGTAAGATGTACCTGGAATAGATACATTCTTTGCTTTTGAAACGTTATCGTTAGCCACCACAGCAGGTGCACAGTTAGAGCAAGAGCCCCAACATACAACATCCAAAACCTGGTTAGCGCTACCAACAGTTAACACACGGTTCGTAAATCCGCTAGTTGTCATTGTGCATGGGCTACCTGGAGTCAAGGTTTCTTCGCCAGACCAAGTATCGTGTGAGAATTTATACTCGTATGTACCAGGCATTAGAGCTACTGTTACCTGCCATATTCCATCATTGTTAGCATCTGTCATTTGGGTACAGTTACCGCACCAGCCATTGAAACTGCCGTTTAGCTCAGGAATGGTGAAGCCAAATTGCTCTGCCATGTTTACACGGAAAGTAATATTTGCAGGAGGAGCAGCACATGTAGAACAGCTACCATAACATACTATAGGCATTATTTGGGCTGAGTTAGTAACTGTAAGCGTACGATTGGTAAAACCAAAGTTAGTAACCGTGCAAGGACTACCAGGAGTCAAGCTTTCGGCACCAGCCCAGCTGTCGTGAGCATATTTGAATTCATATGTACCAGCTGCCAAGTTTATTGTAATATCCCAAACGCCATCGCTATTAGCATCAGTCATTGCAGCACAACCACCGCACCATCCGTTGAAAGTACCATTTACTTCAGGAATTGTAAAGCCTGTCTCATTGTTCATGTCCACACGGAAGGTAACAGGATAAGTAGGTGCAGAACAAGCAGCACATGTGTTGTAACAAACTGGAGAAAGCACTTGTGCCTCATTACCTACAGTAAGTGTGCGATTTGTAAAGCCACTATTTGTTACTGTGCATGAGCTGCCAGGGGTCAATGACTCTTCACCAGCCCAGCTGCCCCAAGAGTATTTGTACTCATATGAACCAGGAGCCAAGTTTAGAGTAACTTCCCATACGCCATCAGCATTAGCATCTGTCATAGCGTTGCAGTTACCGCACCAACCATTAAAAGAACCATTTACTTCTGGAATTGTAAATCCAGTTTCGTTATTCATATCTACTTTAAATGTAATAGGATATGTAATAAGCGCACATGCAGAGCAGCTGCCATAACAAACAACTGGTAAAGTCATATTAGCAGCGCCCACCGTTAGCGTACGATTAGTGAAACCACCATTAGTAACCGTGCAAGCACTGCCTGCAGTCAAACTCTCTTGGCCAGACCAACCACCCCATGAATATTTGTACTCATAGCTACCTGCTTGCAATGGGATTGTTACTTCCCAAACACCATCAGCATTTACGTCAGCCATTGCACTGCAGCTACCGCACCATCCGTTGAAAGAACCGTTTACTTCAGGAGTAGTAAAACCAGACTGCTGATTCATATCTACTCTAAAAGTAACATTGTAATAAGGTTGAACCGAAGCACAATCTGTGCAAAAACCATAACATACAATCGGCAAAGTCATAGGAGCAGCACCAACAGTAAGCGTGCGATTAGTAAAACCACTATTAGTTACTGTGCAAGAGCTGCCCGGAACTAAGGTTTCTTGACCTGTCCAAGCGCCCCAAGAGTACTTATACTCATAGTTGCCAGCCGCAAGGTTTAAAGTAGCCTCCCAAATGCCATCCATATCGACATCTGTCATAGGGCTACAATTGCCGCACCATCCATTAAAATTGCCATTCACCTCTGGAATTGTAAAGCCCGTTTGCTGCGACATGTCTACACGGAATGTAACCGGATAAGTAGAAGGACCAGCTGAACAAGTAGTGCAAAGTTGCCAGCATACCTGTGGCAATACAACATCACCCACTACAGTGTAGGCGCGATTTGTAAAACCAGAATTGGTAACTGTACACGAAGAACCTGGAGTAAGGAACTCTTGCCCAGCCCAATTGTCTGTAGTAAACTTATATTCGAAAGGGCCAGCAGGAATATCTATTGTAGCCTCCCAAATACCATCTGTGTTAGCATCTGTCATAGCATTACAGTTGCCACACCAACCATTAAAAGAGCCACTCACATATGGAGTAATAAAAGCAGGTGCTCCTGCCATCTCCACAGAGAATGTAACATTAAACGCCTGAGCCATGCTCATGCTAAATAATGCGATAAAAAGTAAAAATTGTTTTTTCATTGATAAAGAAAATTTTGGTTAAGAAAGAACGAAGGTAGACTTATTGTAAATAATACAATAAACCCCTTATTGTAAAATACACAATATTCTTTGATTCCAAAGTTGTTTTATTTTAGTAATTCCTTTATTTAACAAGCCTTTCCAACAGCATTAGCCTTAATTAATCAATGAATAAGGCACTGTGAGAGTGCGTCTAATTGAAAATCATAGCTACAAAGCTAATTCAGTAATATTTATTTGTCATTTCAAATAATAAGCAGACCAAAGAACCAGCTATTCATTTTATAAACAAATAGGTAACAACCTGTTCTGTATACATGATTTCTTATCCCACAAGAATATTTTATAAAAATATCTGGCAATAAAAAAGCCCTGCAACAAAAATTGCAGGGCTCTACTTGGTTTTCAGTTTTAAATTTTATTCCTATCAAAAATAAATTATTTCTCAACCATTAACTTGCTGGAAACAACCGTGTCACCAGCCACAAACTCAACCAAGTATATACCGCTGGCCAGACTCTGCTCGAACTGCACTTGCGTATTCAATATTGAGTCTACCATGTATTTATTATTATAGATTACTTTGCCTGTGTAGTCCATTATTCTAATGAATACCTCATTAGCATCATGACTGTTAATACTCAAATTAACTAAAGTGCCATTGGTTGGATTAGGATATATAAAGGCATCAAAATTATCCGCATCGTCAACTTTGTCGTTGAATAGATTCGCCTCAACGTCACCTATATCCATAGAACTTCCTCCCACATATATAACTTGCGGATTGCCAAATGTTCCTGCTCCGTAGCTAAAGTTAGGTCTCCAGCTTACCTGATACCAATGTCCTCCGCCAAGCACACCTGATACCAAAGATAAATTGATAGAGGATGATGCACCTGTAGTAGTAGCATTGATAGGTAATCCCAGTTGAGTACCTGTACAACTGGTTAATTCAATAAATTCAACCGTGAAGTTTAGAGCGCCACAAACGAAAGGCTTGCCTTGCATAACGCTACCTTTAAGCAAAGTAGAAGGGCAACGCTGTGTAGCACTTACTTCTACACTTGCATGGTTAGCTATGGAAACGTTGCAAACTGAAACACCTGTTACTACAACTGTTTCAGGATTGCCAGCGCCATCTAACAAGTTGTAAGTAGCATCTACTGTAACATCATATATACCACCATAACGCAATGCTAATGAAGCTTGAGAAAGTATAAATTGACCTGTAGTTGTAATAGAAGTAACAGAACCAGGAGTTGGAAGTACTGGTGTAAAGTTGGTAACATAAGAAGAAGCTCCTGTCCATTTTGGTTTGAAATTACCACAAAGGCTGTAAATACCAGAACCATTGTTGCATTGACTAGCTGATAACACTTGCACACAAATACCAAATGTTCCAAGAACACCATCATAAGAGCGGATAGCCACATAATAAGTTTGACCTGGTGTTAAACCTGTAGTGGTCATATTCTCACCACCAATTCCTGCAACATCGTTCTCAACATCTATTTGAGCGCCTGCTGCATTATGCAATTCAAGCACCACATTCATAGAACTGGTAGTAGAAGTTACACGAATAGCTGAACTTGTAGCTACAATTTTATACCACTTATCTTGACCACCTGCTGGTAAAACGCTAGCAGCAGTGCCTTCTGAAGATACTGTAGCACCCACAAGCGTGCCATTAAAGCAAGCGCCAGACGGATAAGATGCACCTGCAAGTGAAACTGTTTGAGCTCCTGCAAAGTTGTCGTTGCCACCTGATACCACTGCTACTACATTTATGTTGATAGTAGTGGACGTGGTGGTAGCACAATCATTGTCTTTAGCAATGACATAAATAGTATGAACTCCTAATGTAGCCGTATATGAAATTGAAAAAGGACCTGCATTATCAATACCAATAGAAACACCATCTACAAAAAACTCAACACTAGAAACTGAGCCGCCCAAATCAGATGCGTTTGCAGTTATAGTAGTGCTTCCTGGTGCTAATGTAGCATTATTTGCAGGAGCAGTTATGCTCACTACAGGTGGTGTGTTTGGCACATAAGTAAGTGACGGATGAGTTAATTCACCAGCAATAGGAGCTGAAGCTACATAGTTTTCAGCCAAACCAGTGCTAATATTTACAAGCTGAACATTTAGTGCAAAGCTAAACTGTCCGCTAGTTGTAAATTGACCAATCAACACCATGTTAGATGCAGTGGCACCAACAATACCACCAAGTGCGGCAATACCACCATTAGCAATAGTGATGGAGTTGCCCGCAGTTTGATTTATAGCATTGAGCGCTGAACCTAGACCAAGCGGGTTTGGAGTTATTGCATTTGCCGCGGCACTTACAATCATTCCGTCTTGTGCACCAGCGCCTACTATTGGCAGTCCGTAACAATCACCAGGATTATTAGTAAGTACACCACTGGTATTTCCAACAGTTCCATTGCTATCTTCAGTTTTAAGCACACCTACTTTACCATTAGAGGCAAAACCTGTAGTGAACCATGAATCTATCATAGCTGTTTCTTTTACAATATTAAGAGCTGAAATAGTACCAGCATTTAAAGAAACACCATATGATGGGTCGTTGTAAAAATTGGCCGTAGAATTCACAGTTAAATTGTGTGATGGGCTACCATATATTTGAGAGAACTTATAACCTGCAGCCATATCAACATAAACTCTGTAAACTGTAGAACCAACAGTAAGTGGAGTAACAGAACCATTTGCCGTTGCCTCAGCAGCATCAGCAGCATTGGTCTGGTAGTATTTCTCTACTACTATTCCCTCCAAACCTTGAGCAAGCATACCTGAAGCACAAGCTAAGAGGCAACCAGCTAATATGAATTTTATTTTTTTCATTAGTATAAATTATTTTTTTTAGGTTGATTAATCGATTAGTTAGAAACTATTCGATTGATTTAGCCCAATTTGTTTTTAGTTGCAAGTAGTACCAAATGCAGGAGCGAAGATTAAGAAGTCATTGATGTCAGTAGAGCCATCTTTATTCAAGTCAGTTGGACATGCATTAACTCCTTTAGTAGCATTTAAAACTTGAGAATATGTCCAGTTAGTCAACCAATTTTCGCCATACTCTGAAGAGAATGCACCGCGGTAATCAGCTGGTTCGAAGAAACCATCGAATGGTGCTACTGGGCAACCAGATACAGAAAGAGCAGGATTTGGAGTAACATCGTTTTGAACAGTAACTGCGTTAGTAGTAGTGTTCACTGTAAAGCTATAGTCAAAACCTGGTAGTGTGTTTCCTACTACTATATCGTTTTTATCTGTAGTAGTAAACTGAACAAAATCAGCACCAGAAGTAATAGCAGTGCCAGGAGCTGCGCTACTTGCACCATTAGTAAGTGGGTTAGTCACACCAACAAAAGTGTTGCATACAACTTTAAAAGATTGTGTACCGTTGCCTGTAGTAGCTGTTGGAGTTGTAGGTGTGCTTGGACTGTTTGTCCAGTTGTGCCAAGATTCGCCACCTGCAGCAAATGCGCGAGTGCCACTTAACGACTTAACCAAATTTAGACCATTGCGGAAATTAGCGAATATTGAATTATATATTTCACCTTCAGTTAATTCTTTAGCATTGATACCAGCAAGTGCGCTATTATCAGAAGTGCCAGTTGGTTTAGCATTACCAACGAATGTTGCATTATAGATTACAGGATGTGTGCGAGGAGAGTTATTTGACTTTTGGTCATCTGAATCAGCTTCAATACCATTGTCAGAATCTACACTTGAAGTTGTAACAGATTTCATTCCGAAGAAGAATTGAACTTTACCTTTCCAACCTAAATCGTAGTCCAACATATCATCGTTACCAAATAGGCAAGTAACATATTTTAAGTTAACAGTGCCGCCAAACAACTCAATATTGTCATCACCGCAAGATACAATCTCGATATGCTCTATTGTAGTACCACGACCAACCGAAGCCAATGTAAGACCATTTATTTCGTTACCAACAGCAAGTATGGCACCGCTATGTCGGATAGATAGATAACGCATGATACCAGAATTATCATTATCATCAAAAGCGCCTATAGTTTCGCCTGCCACTACACCAGATTGTAGCACGCCAAAACGATCTTGTATATTAGAGGTAGCAAAACCTTCCACCACACCTAAGCCATCACCTACAGCTAATTTACCGTTACCTGCACCAGCCACATAAGGACCATTGGCAGCAAAAGACAAATTATTAGATGCTATACCCAATAGCACAATACCGCCCCACTGACCGGTAGTAGAAATAGGATAAGAGCCATCAAGATTGTCGGCTTGTGCAGTAAAAACTATTGGGCAAGACTCAGTGCCAGGAGCAATAATTTTTCCACCGCGCTCTATAACTAAAGCTGTCGCTTCTGCAGGTATACCATTAGGTGCTCCTTTTATAAGAGTACCTGGTGCTATAGTCAAAGTCTGTCCGGATGGGATATAAATTTTAGCATCTAAGATATAAATCTTATCGCAAGTGAAAGTAGCACCCGCAGTTAGCTCACCACCGAACGTACCAGACACTGCAGTGTAGCCTGGCAATGAAGTAACGTTTACCACAGTGCGAGAACCTACAGCAGGACAACCGCAATCTGCTCCTAAATTGGTTTGAGCATTTGCAGAATTAAACAGACCTAAAGCAATCGCAACAGATGCGACTACATTCAAAAAACTTTTGTTCTTTTTCATTTTGTAAAAATTGTTTTGGTTAATTAAGAAATTAGATAAATGTTATGAATGAATTTCATGCGACAAATCTGCTTTTCTAATTCAATTTCATAATCAATTAAACTTTATCCATTCTTTAAGAATGCGGTCCAGTACTATGCAAAAGACCGTTTTAAATACACTTCCATTAACATACACGCATAGGCACACCCCTTGTGTTAGATAATCATTAAGACAATTAAAATTTGCGCATAAATGCGAAAGAAAATCCTGCACTATTTAAGTAACGCGATGAAGGATTTTGAACTAATGGATTAACCCATTGACGCATGTTGATCTCAAACTGGAAAATGAAGTTTGATTGTATGATTTTTTGAAAGCCGATTGAAACAGATGTTCCAACTATAGCCTTAGATATTGAATTATTATCGTTAAAGGAATTTCTTCCATTTAGACCAAAAAGGCGATAATTAGATTTTTGAGAAAGAAATATATCTGTATTAATACCTATAGAAAAGAATGGATGGAAATTATTGACTTCCTTTATTTTTCGAATGTACTTAAAAGGAATTTCAATATAATTATAGTTATATACAATGTCATACATTCTTGCTTCTATAAGAGTATCAATGGCATAACCCTTATTAGAAAACCCCAACCCTGCTTGAATAGAATTTTTTGAATTAATAGAATAACCCAATATACCACCAATGCCATAGCCAAACTTAGGACGCTCAAGTGAATCAAATACATCCTTCATTGCACTTAACTCATCTTGCACAGTGAGCCATCTATAGCACAAATCTGTACTTGCTGCTAGCCCCAATGACCAGCGAGATGTAGAATCTTGTGAATAACTTAAACACGGAAATACTAGAAATATAAATATCAGCTTTTTCATAGAAATTACATTCAATCTTTTACGCATCGAATACTCATCCCATATTTAGGAAAAGTAAAGTGTCTGAAAATGCGCTTCTCATTTAAATCTATGTACCTATACCAAATATCATTTTCTGCTGTGGAGCGCGACCACCAAAAAGCAGTATTGCTATAAATATTGGTAACACCATTGAATACTCTGCATCCAGCTGGAAGTGCATTAAAACCATACAAGTCGCTCCCGAACAAAACACCACCTGTTGGCCAACCAAAAGAATTTTTTGAAGTTAATATTTCTGCTTCAGCTTCACCTCTCCAACCCGTTTGATTCAGTTCCGAATCCACCATTCCAATGGTTTTCTCAAGTATCTTCCAATCTTCGTCAGTAGGTATATGCCACCCTTGAGGCGCAATATCTTTTTCACTTAATACCACCTTGCCATTATACAAATTACCAAAAATGGAATCGTTTATATATGTATATGCAGGCTCTGTAGCATTAGACCAAACTGTATCATTCTCATTCAAGCCAATAAAAGTTAGCGGTGTGCCATCATTAAATTTAGTAACTGCAAGATTTTCTGCCATCCACCATTGTTCGCCAATTTTCACAGTTAGATATAAGTTACCATCCAAATCTGTAACACTTCCATACTCCTTTACTATCTCATTAGACACTTCCTTATTGCACCCAACTATTGCAAATAAAAAAATAATCATATATAGCATTATGTGCATCCTTTTTGGTATCATAACTTCACAAATAATTTGTTTTGTTCGCCTATTTCTGTTACCACCCTCACTTGGTAAATTCCAGGATTCAAATTACTTAGCTCTAACCCAATGCTGTAGTTGAGTGGCGCTGATTGTATATACTCATTTTGCATAACCATGCCATGATAGTTATATAAAAAATATTCTATAGAAGTTTGAACTCCACTTATGACATTTAAGGTAACAGATTCAGAAGCAGGATTTGGAAATAGAGAAAAATCAAACGAATTACCTTTCAATTGTGGGCAAACATCTTCAATATTTCTATTGTTGCACAAACCAGGATAACAACATAATTCGTCAACTTGAAAATTTGCCAATGGATTATAATTACATGCTAATGTATCCATGCAACCAATAACAAATGGAGTGAGACACGACCCTTCAAGATAACATGCAACTGTAGGATCAAATTCTAAATATTCAGGATTGTCGCATCCACAAAGCAGCGGATATTTAAGAAAAGGGCTATAAACTTCATTGGGCCCATTGATGGAATTTGTTCCAACATATTTCACAATAGTAGGAACACCATCTATGCTATATTCCACTTCAAGGTTTAATACAAAACTTAGTTCTCCTTGGGTGGTTAGCTGAGCTATTATTATTTGATTACTATCTGCCACTTGGCCAAAGACACCAGCACACGACAACAAAAAATTCTCACTTTGAAATTGGTTACCCTGCACTATGGAGCCAAAAATTGTACTGTCCAATCCATTGGAAAAATTTAATACACCATTAGAAAACCATCCTGTTGGATTGAAACTGGATGTATCCATCCCGTCTGATGTGGTAAGCGGTAGACCAATAGTAACATCACTATTAATTAACAGGCCATCAGCCACTTGAGCACTTCCTCCATCATTGTTAGTGCCACCTATAAAACTTCCATTTGTATCTTGCTCTTTAAGTATTCCGTAGTAGGCTAACTCACCCTGTTTCTTAGCTGTTTGACCTATGGTTAACCAAGTATCTAGTGCTACTGTATTTTCTAAATACCTATTCTTAATAAAGTCTTTTGCGAATGATTGACCATCTGATACGTTATTGAAAAATGTGTTGGTACTGTTAATTATAAATGGATGACCAGCATCGCCATAAATGGATTTTAACTCAGTGCCAGGAGCTAAATCAACAAAAATTCTATATGTAACTGAACCTTCGGCCAAACCACCACCGGTCTCATCACTTGCATCACTTGCATCACTGAGGTAATAACGTTCAACAATTACTTTTTCTAATTGGCCCATGACATGGGCAGATGAAAATATCATCATTACAATAACTAATATAGTTTGAAAAAACAAGTTCATTTTCAATATTTATAAGCAAGACCAAATAAGTAGTTAGTGCCATATCTAAAATTATCAAAATCTTCCCATCTATCGGGCAATTTATATGACCGTCTTACAGGAGCATTAAGCAAATCGCGCATGGTTAAACTTGCTGTAAAATGTTTGCCTAATGTTTTACTTATTTTAATATCGATAGAATTTCTTGGAAGTTCATATACATCCGGCCTGCTGCCAACAGCACCAGCAATAACAAGTCTTGGACCTTGAACATTATAACTGGCTGTAGCTACAATACCAAGTGAATCAGATTTATAACTCAAAATTGCATTTACTAAATATGGTGCCTGACCATACATGGGTCTGTAAACTGTGTCAATAATTGAATATTCCTTAATTCCTTCCACCACTTGAAAATCTCTTCTTACAAACTGCGCTTCTGATTTTACTAAAGTTAGGTTGGCATTAAAGGTTAATGATTTGGTCAATACTTTCTTACCTTCAAGTTCTATTCCTTTGACATTAGAATTTGGTATATTCTCCCAGGTAATACCTGAACTTCCAAACCCTAATTCTATATGGTTTTCAAAAGTTTTATAGAATAAACTAACAGTAATGTTGTCGCCTTTATCAAAATATGTTTCGTATCTGAAATCATAATTAGTAACGTTTACCATCTTTAAATCTGAATTTCCATATACCAATGTTCTAAATTCATTGTCGTACAAAGCAGCATCGCTAAGCTCGCGTATACTAGGCCGAGCAATGGTATTGCTGTAGTTCACTCTAATATTGGATCTGCCCTTTTGCTCCTTTTCTATTTTATAAATTAAGCTTACACTTGGCAATACATTCCATTTCTTAATCTCAGCAGCATTTACATTTGGAAATCCACCCACATTTTCTCTACGCGGATCGTTGCGTTCATATTCTAGTCGGTGATATTCATCAATATCAGTAAAAATATCCGTATGCTCACCTCTTATGCCTCCAGAAAATCGCAAATTTTTACTCATATCAAAATTTACCATAGCATAGGCCGCATTCACATTGGAATGCCCAAAAGAATGATTACGCAAATAATCAAAATCTTGATATTGATAATCAATGAGGCCATTTCTAATAATAAATTTATCTTCGGTTAGGAATGCATCCAAATCATCATTAGTGAGTGTGCTTGAGAAAGGATTGTTGCCAAGCATTACTCTATATTCATTGTTGTCCGACTTACGAAAAATCCGATTTGTGGCAACACCAAATTTTATTTTTGCCAATTCTTTCTTTAGATCCTTTTTATTTACCGGAATTTCAAAACCCAAACGGGAATCAAGCAAATTTTCTGTCAAGTATCTGTAATATCTTCTTATTCCATCACCTGCTGTGGGAGAAAATTGATACGACTGAATGGTATCAAACTGCATTACATACATATATTGTGTTGCTTTAAAATCAGGAGCTAGGCTAGCCCCTGAGGTATATGATGTATTAAAATCTATTTTAACGCTCGCTGCAGGTATATAATGCTGCGAAGCCACTTGATAAATAAGCTGTTTGCGTTGCTCATAAAAAATATTTTTGGCTACATCTATATCCTGATATTCCTCTGGAAGCCTTAGTGATTGATAGCTTGCTACGTCATTATTGCCAATAAAATTTGGCATGAAAAGCAAAGAAACTTTATTGTTATCGTTAAGCTTATATGCGAGATTTACTAAAGCACTCCACGCATTAGTTTCTCTACTGATCTGAGCCACATCTTGAATTTCATAAGGGTATCCCAAAGTAGCATCACCTACTCTTTGCGATATGCCGTTGGGATCGTATCGAACACTTGACCCATAACGAAATCCTATAAAATATCCGAATTGTTTGCCTAAAAGAGTGCTTTGATTACCAATTCCAAAATTCTGAGAAAAACTAAGCGGAGCCTTTCTATACTTCACATTCCAATTATTTGCAAACTGATTATTATAGCTGGTTCCTTCTGGATTAAGTTTATCAAAAGCTATTTTTTTATACTCTTGGTTATATCTATTCAAAGCATTCTGATAAGCAGACTCATCGTTCATTAATCCTGCGGGTAGAAGCCCAAGCTGAACAAGCCCTAATTTAAAATTAATAGCAGACTCTTGGCTACCATCTACCCAGCCTTGTATTCCTAATTGATTATAATAATCCTTTAATCCTAGCGCGACCAACTCTTGATATGTTGTAGGATTTAAATTAGGTTGGTAAATAGGGGTGTTACCTCTTGAACGAAGGCCGCCATCAAAACCAAGCCAATCAGTATTACTTCTGTCAGATGTAACAAAATCTTTGCCCGTTGTTTGAGAATTATATCCAAATTGTGATTCTATATTTATCAATAATTTTTCAGGATAATCCTTTGTTTCCACAGAAATATAAGCACCAGCCCATTCACCTGTCAATTCCGGGCTAGCAGTTTTAGTAATCACAATATTATCTATCAAACTAGAGGGAAAAATATCAAGCTTAATATTGTTAGTAAGTGGATCGAGTGTTGGAATTCTTGAACCATTTAAGTTAGTGCGCACATATCTGTCACCAATACCTCTTACGGTAATTAATCCACCATTAGTAGAAACACCAGAAACTCTGGCTATTGCATTCACTACATTAGCATCACCTGTTTTCTTTATAGTTTCAGAAGAAATGTAGTCTATTGTTAAGGTAGAGTTTATCTTCATTTTCTCCATATAAGAATCTGAAGATTTAATAGCTTTAGATGTAATTACTACCTCGCCAACTGTTTCAGAATCTTCAAGAAGTGTAAAATCTTTTGTTATAACTTCATTATTTTTTAAAATAATAGTTTCTGAAAGTTTGGCGAATGATACCATTTCAAAAACCACAGTGTAAGGCTTAGCATCAGTTAATGCAATTTCAAAATTTCCATCAATATCAGTAAGAGAATATACCTTTTCATTCTCCAACGGCCGCACTAAAACGCCTATAAGCGGTTCACCTTTTGAATCAGTCACTTTGCCTTTAAGCTTTCCTTGTCCATGCATTAAATATGCAATTGTCAGAAGCCAAAAACAAAGTATAATCCGTTTCATAACTGATGTAAATTGCCTTAAATTATTGCTTTATAAACTTAAGCGCATTGCTGCTTATTTCATTTTCAAGTCGAATAGTATAGATACCCTTGGACAATGATGCGGTATCTATTTTTTGCATAACGCTATAACAATAATTTTCATAAACAACTTGACCCGTCATATCCACAATTGTAATTTTAGATTTACCACTCTCATTTCTATTTTGAACTAGCGTTAACTCATCTGCACATGGGTTGGGGTATATTCTAAAATTATTTGCAGTAAACGAATCCGATTCAAAAACCGAAACAGTATAGGGGGGAGATGTATAAGACAAAGTAGTGTCCAACACTTCACCCGAAACTGGATTTGAAGCCACAAAGGTTTGAGTTTCGCCAATCACTGGTGTGAACAACACTAAATTGAAATTAAAACTCAGGGTTCCTTTGGTTGTAAACTGGCCTAATAAAACGTGATTTGACGGTGTAACACCAGAAGCTCCATCCAATGCATATACAGTGCCATTAGATGTGCTAAACCCACTTCCTGATGTTTGATCTAAAATTTCAAGCTCATTGGTAAAACCAGATAAAAATGGTGTAATAGGAATACCAGGCATTAGACCATCTGCCCCATTTGTACCCATAATTGGTATGCCTGCATACTCATCATCATTTTGTAATATTCCTTGAGTATTGCCAATAGTTCCATCGGTATCTTCCGTTTTTAATGCAGCTACTAAACCTTCTGCCACACCACCCATTGCCAGGTAAGAATCTATTAGAGTAGTATTTGCTTGCGTATTTGCCACACTTGTGCCTTCATATGTAACAAAACCATTTGTTGGATCATTATAGAATGTAGAGGTGGTAGACAATTCTAATGGATGCGAAGCACTTCCGAACAAATGACTCACTTTGTAATTTGGTAATAGATTCGCATATACTCTATAAGTAACTGAACCTACATTAAGCGGTGAAGTGGATGAATTATTAGAAGCATTTAATGAATCTGCTAAATCAGAAACATAATATTTTTCCACTACAATGCCTTCTAAACCAGGTGGCGATACCACTGGTGCATCTATTGCATACGATAAACTGGTTTCAACAATTTCACCGGTTTGTGGGTTTGATGCAACAAATGATTGAACCTCATTTGGCACTGGTGTTAAAAGCGACAGGTTTAAATCAAAACTAAAATCACCATCAGTAGTAAATTGACCTAACAATACTCTATTCTCCAAAGTAGCACCCTCTACTCCTTCCATGATAGCAATAGAACCTCCATTGATACTAAGAATAGAACCTGGAGTTTGGTCAAGAACTTGCAACTCATTGGATATTCCATTTAACTCAGGAATAATTGTAGCACCAGGCATTAATCCGTCTAAACCATTTACTCCGGTTATTGGAGTTCCTGCATATGGGTCGTTATTAACAAGAACACCACTGCTATTGCCAATAGTACCATCTGTATCATCGGCTTTCAATACCCCCAACAATCCATCGGCCACACCACCAAGTGTAATATAAGAATCTATCAATGTGGTATTAGCCTGAGTGTTGGCCAGGCTTGTTGCATTAAACGTTGCAAATCCGTTAAGCGCATCGTTGTAGAAAGAAGTACTTGTTTCCACATGCAATTCATGATTTGCATTGCCAAATAATTGTTGCACTTTATATCCCGGTAGTAAGTCTGCAAAAACTCTATAAGTTACAGAACCTTCATTAAGAGGATACGCTGCACCATTGGTAGTTGAGTTTTCCAGATCATTAGCATCGCTTACATAATACTTCTCTACTATTATTCCTTCTAAACCATTTGGCGATGCCACTGGGGCATCCGATGTGTAAACAAGTGTTGTATCTAATATTTCTCCTATTTGAGGGTTTTCCGCCACATATGTTTGCACTTCGCCAGGCAAAGGAGTATACAGTTTCAGATTTAGTTTAAAACTAAACACTCCATCGGTAGTGAATTGTCCGAGTAAAACATGATTAGATGATGTAACTCCTTGAACACCGCTCAAACTAGAAATTGCTCCATTAACTGAAGTAAATCCTACACCAGGTGTTTGGTCTAATGCTTCCAACTCATTTGTAAAACCTGATATGGAAGGCAACGCAGCGTTGCCTGACATAAGGCCATCTTTACCATTAGCACCTGTAATTGGGATGCCTGCATTTACATTATCATTATTAAGTATACCTTGCAAATTACCAATAGTGCCATCCACATCTTCATTTTTAGGTACACCCGAAAGGCCACTTGCAACACCTCCTAAAGTTAAATAAGAGTCAATAAGAGTAGTATTAGTTTGTGTGCTTTCAATACTTGTTCCTTCGTATACATCAAAGCCATTCAACGGATCATTATAAAATGAGGTAGTAGTGCTTACTTCCAATGCATGATTATTGTTTCCGAATAGTTGATTCACTTTATAGCCAGGTAGCAAATTGGCATAGACTCTATAAGTTGTTGTTCCTTCATTTAAAGGATAATTAGCTCCATTTGCTGCAGCATTTGCTTCGTCTTCAGCATCAGCAATATAATATTTCTCTACAAGAACTGCTTCTAATCCGGGAGGTGACTCAATGATGGTTGCAGGGTAATTCAAAGTTGGTTCATAATTTTCGCCAGACTGAGGCAAGCCCGCCACAAATATTTGACTTTGCCCAGGTGTTGGAGTGGCTATTTGCAAATTCAAACTAAATGTAAACTCACCATCAGTGGTGAACTGACCAATCAATACTTGATTATTAGAAGTGATTCCCTCAATGCCGCCTAGCACGGCTATAGCACCACCAGTGGTTGTAAAATTCGCACCTGCTGTTTGATCAAAAATATCCAACTCGTTTGTTATACCTAACACGTTAGGCAATATGGCAGTGCCGGGCATCAAGCCATCCAAACCACCAACGCCTACAATGGGCGAGCCTGCAAGGGGATCGTTGTTTAATAATAATCCATGAATGTTTCCAATAGTTCCATCTGTATCTTCTTCTTTTAAAACACCCATCAATCCATTAGCCACTCCGCCCATAGAGATATATGAATCTATTAATGTAGTGCGCTTTTTAGTATTGTTCACACTAGTTCCCTGATACACACTAAATCCATAATTGGGATCATTATAAAATGAGGTCGTTGTAGCTATTGTCAAAGGATGATTTTGTGTTCCAAAGATTTGAATCAACTTATAACCTGGTAATAAGTCTGCATAAACCCTATACGTAGTTGAGCCAACTGCCAATGGATAACTTGCAAAATTATTAGCAGCATCAGCCGAATCTGCAGCATCAGATATATAATATGTTTCTACAATTATTCCCTGCAATCCTAATTGTGAATTCGCTTGGATTGTTAAAATGCCCGCTATAACTAACAAAAATAATTTTTTCATAATTGCTTCTGGTTTCGTTCAGTGATGTTTTCGATATTTCTTTTTGCTTTTTTTTCTTTCTTCTTTTTCTTTTTTGTGCTTTTCGCAAGAATTAAATCCTCGTTGCTAAATTCCTTAGCAGAAGGATTTCTTGCTACATACCGCTGCGAAGTGCCATCGGGTGCACCAATCATTATATTTAGTTCAAATGACAATTCACCGGCAGTGGTAAGCTGTGCTATAAGTATCGTGTTAGTGGCCATAGGGTCCGCACCTACGGAGCCTTTGCCAAGACAAGCCCATGCTCCATTATTTATTATTATTTTACTTCCCGCAGTGGTGCTACCCAATACGCTTAAACAAGTATCAATTTGAAAAAATGTAGGAAAAGGAATACTGTCGGCACGCACCATACCATCGCGCTCTTGTGGTG
>JANOXJ010000246.1:0-20977 GCA_031418455.1 Flavobacteriales bacterium
CCGCTGCTTATATAGTTAGTTAGATTTTGATCGGTAAACCAATCAATATTAAACGAACCAGAACCACCAGTGATGTTAACACACGCTATTCCATTGTTACCACAACTAGGGGTTGGGTTAGGGTTAATTACGATAGCTGGATAATTATTAGCTACAATCGTGAATGTGCTTGGCGTTTGACACTGTGTAGCTGTCTCTGTAATTGTAACAGTGTAGGTGCCTGGTGCCAAATTGAAAAAGCAATGACCTACTTGTGTACCAGCTACTGGAGCTATGGAACAAGTATAGTTGCTAAGCGGTCCGGGCGAAGGAGCACAGCAAATAAATCCATCATTATAGTCAAGACATGTTTCATTTTCAAAAGTCCAGTTGGGGTTGTAAGTGCATTGGCCACGGCCCACATAAGTGCTTATAGTAAATAGAAACATCAAACAGATTTTCAAAACACCTCGCCCTCGCAGGTGGTGTTTTGCAGTAGCACATTCAACAGTAGTTTTTGTTGAGCGGCCCACTTCATTGGAGTTGCGGCTCTGGTTAAGGTAGTTTGTCATGTATGCATTTATTTAAATTAATTCCGCTACATACTCGCGGAGGTACACGCAATGTTTTTATTAGTCTCAGTCGCCTTTCTTCTTTGCCTACACAGGGTGTGCCTCTGCTGATAAATCAAACCAAGTAGGGCGTATCGAATGCCACGAGAGATTTGAAAAACCAGAGAGGACACACCTTGTATAAACAAGGCCCATCCTTCTGTTCCATCGCTCTCGTAAAGTTTCGACTCTTTTACACGCAATGAACCGATAAATGCTTTTTCCTAAAAAATTGTCACTTTAGACTTTGCTAAGATGCACAAAAGTTTTGAATTCCATAAAAAGTTGAAAAGTTTTTTTTGTATAAGCATTAATGAAAATTAAAGAATAGGTATTTGAAAATCTGTGGCCTAGTGAAAACACCACATAGCAAAATAAATCCGTTATTAAGACAAAAAAAAACTGGGGAAAATTCATATTTGTACTTAGAATATGAAATGCGCAAAGAATTTCAAATTTTATAAATGATTAATTTGGATATTCGCCCCATGCTTACCAATTTACCAAAAGTGAAACACACAGGCAGCGGCAATTTTTTTCTGCTAGCCGGACCATGTGTTGTAGAAAGCGAAGACCTCGTTTTTGAAGTGGCCGAAAAAGTAAAAGCCATTACCGACAAACTGCAAATACCTTACATATTTAAAGCTTCGTACCGCAAGGCTAACCGCTCGCGTAGCGACAGTTTTACGGGCATAGGTGACGAAAATGCATTGGAGCTTCTGAAGAAAGTAGGTGAAAAACTAAACCTGCCCGTAGTGACAGACATACACACTGCACCAGAGGCAGCCCTTGCTGCGCGCTATGTAGATGTGTTGCAAATTCCTGCATTTTTATGCCGACAAACTGACTTGTTGCAGGCCGCAGGCGACACAGGCAAGTTTGTAAATATTAAAAAGGGTCAGTTTTTGTCGGCAGAAAGTATGGAGCACGCAGTAAAAAAAGTGCGGGAAACCGGCAACAGCAATGTGTGGCTTACAGAGCGCGGCACCACCTTTGGCTACCAGGATTTGGTGGTAGACTATAGAAGTATACCTACTATGCGCCACTATGCACCCACTATAATGGACTGCACCCACAGCCTGCAGCAGCCCAACCAAACAAGCGGTGTAACAGGAGGCAGGCCAGATATGATAGAGACCATAGCGCGCGCAGCCATAGCCGTAGGTGCCGATGGACTATTTATAGAAACCCATCCTAACCCTGCAGTAGCCAAAAGCGATGGCGCCAATATGCTTCGTTTAGATTTGCTTGAGGGAATGCTGGAAAGACTTTGTAGAATAAGAGAAGCGATAAAGTAAAATGCATTATTAAAGTTATATTGAATTATAAATTGAAAATATCCAACATTCAATTTTCAACTTTAAATATCCAACTTAAGGCAACAATGGAAAATCTAAAAACAGAGAATATAGTTAGCGATGGGCTAACAAAATATGATTTAGAGGAACGACTAATTGATTTTTCTGTCATGACAATTGATTTTGTGGAGTGTTTGCCAAATTCTAAAGGAGCTAATCATTTAGGTGCGCAACTTTTACGTTCAGGCACATCTCCAGCGCTTAATTATGGAGAAGCTCAGGCAGCAGAATCGCTAACGGACTTCATTCATAAAATGAAAGTGTGTTTAAAAGAACTGAGAGAATCACGCAACAATCTGAAGATATTGATAAAGAAGAATTATCTACCAGGGGCCACTGCACATGTGCTGTTTGAAGAATGTGATCAATTGGTACGAATATTTTCCGCCAGCATTAGAACAGCAAAAGTGAATCAACAATCAAAAAAATGAAGATTACCAAACAATGAAGATTTATAAATTGATATTGAACCACTTGGATATTGGTCTCGGCTCAGCCGAGATAAAGTTGAATGTTGGATATTCTTTACTTTTTACTTTACTTGTTTTTTGAGTGAACATTAGAACAGCAAAAATGAATCATCAATCAGAAAAATGAAGGTTACCAAACGATGAAGATTTATAAATTGAAATTGAACTACTTGGATATTGGTTATTTAAAGTTGAATATTGGATATTCTTTATTTCTCGTTTCCCTCCTTTTTCATAGCGTTTGCTTCTCCCAGCAGGATACCGCCATTGTTCGCACTTATGGCGGGCCGTATTATGAGGAGGGTAGGCAAATAATAGAGTGCGCTGCCGGTGGCTATGCTATTATAGGCACCACAGGTAGCGATGTGCAAAACAATACCAACTTTTATTTGCTCCGCATAGATGAAGAATTGAATTGCATGTGGAGCAAAAGTTTGGGCGGCATTGAGGTGGAGTGGGGCTATAGTTTGGTGGAGGATGCCGAGGGCAATTTATTGTTGTGTGGATACACCAATAGTTTTGGTGCAGGCGCTTATGATGCATTGGTATATAAAGTAGATGCCACAGGCGAAATTATTTGGCAGCATACCTATGGCGGCACCGACTGGGATTTTGCATACAAAATTATAGCTCACCCAGAAGGAGGATATTTAATATGTGGCAAAACATATAGCCTTGGCAATGGCGGCAGCGATGGTTACTTGCTACATATAGACAATGACGGCAACATAATTACCGAATGGACTTATGGCGGAGTGGGTGATGATGAGTTTGTGGATGTGGAGATTGATAGCGAAAATGACATTGTAGTGCTTGCAAATTGGGAGCACTTAAATAATCAAAATATCTTACGAGTCATGGATTTGAATCTCAATGGTATTGCTATTTGGCAATATGATAAATTGATAGATGGTCTCACGGCTAAGGGTAATTCACTGAGTGTTCAAGGGGATGAAATTAGTGTTTGTGGTTCAAGAATAGGCGACCTGTATAGCCATGGTTTTTATTTTGTTTTAGACACGTCTGGTGATGAAATTTACTACTTTACAGAGAGTCCTAAGTCTGATTTTTTCTATACTGATATTGATTATGTTGGAGATACAGCTGTAATAACAGCAAGCACAAATGGCGCTGGTGCTGGCGCATTTGATGCCGTAGTTTATTATTTCCAATTTGATTTTTTTATTGGTGCCCCAACATATGGTGATTCGGGAAGTGATAAGTTCAATAATTCTATAGTTAATGCAAACGGTAGTCTTTTGTCAGTTGGAGATTATGAATCAATTGTTAATGGTCAATCAGATATTTTAGTCGCTCTTCATACACATGTAGTTTCGGGAGATTATTTTCAAGATTTGAATTTTTCAGAAGGATGTTTCTCCACCGAAATTGAAAATTTAAATACATCAACACGTGCTGATATTGATGCAATTAATTATTATGACCTTTTAGGTAGATTAATAGGTAAAGATTCTATTAATAGCCAATTAACTTATGGCGAAATAGTTTTAAGAGAAACTATTTACAAAGACAAATCAAGGCGTATTGATCAAATTATTTCACCAATGAATTCCTATAAATAGGATAGTTTCCTAGCTGGTCATAATACTTGGCAAAAACAGGTAATGGAGTAGCATTTAATCCTGCACTATCTAATACAATATAGTAGTCAATTGCAGCCAATTCATTCAATGAATAGTGTTGTTTTATAAAGCTCTGGTTTGAAATCGTTATTCCGCGATGGTTTAAAAAATAAAGACTGCCGTTCATGGTAGGATCGCCATACACTGCTATAGTAGCCTTGGGGTCTATGTCCAAAGAATCTAGTTTTGATGAGAAATTAGATAATCTTGATGAAACTTGCCAAATATCGCTTTCATAATTCACTAATCGCAACGGTAATTTATTTCTACTATAATTAAAACCTAATATGCCAATGATAAGGATGACAGAATAAGCTGTTATTCTAATATAATTATTAATGAAAGGAGTATGTTCAATTAGATAAATAGTTGAGATCAATATAAAGATAATACCAGGAATGAGAGCAATAAAATAGTAATCATGGTCTTTAAATCTTTCAAAGAAGAGAAATGAATAAAGCAGCATCACCGCAAGAAGCAATATAGATAAATTCCAAATTTTCGGATTTATTTTCCTGCCGAAAATCAAAACGAAAATGGCAGAAAGGAAAAATATATGAATGCTCGAAGCATAGTAATAGCTGCCTTTCCAATACTCATATATGTAGTTATACGTGTCCTTAATTTGACTTGCCTCTAAATTCCAAATCGGTGAAGTATTTATTACAAAATAGCTGCTCAAGTTTTGAGTGTTGTAATTTTTTGCATAGGTATACCATAGAAGTATGGTTGTGATAGACACAAGACCACCTATGAAATAAGAATTAGAAATGAATTTTTTGAAATTGAATACGTGTTCTTTATTGATTAAGACAATACAAATAAAGCAAAATGGATAAAATATGAATGTTGCTTTTATAAGTCCGGATAGTGTTACTAATATAAATGTCATTAATATTTTATTCTTGCTTTTAGGTGCAATAAAAATATCAGCAAAAAAAATGGAGCATGCCCAAATACACAATCCAAATGCTGGTATATCGGGTAAATAATTGACAGAATAGAAAATTAGAACAGTAGAAGAAATTAGAAGTAGAATTATGGCCAGGCTCCATAACAAATTTTTTAATACTTGCTGCAGTAACTTAAAGACGGAAAATATTCCAAGTATGAATAGGCTAAAATTAATTATGCGTAGTAAAATGTACGGGGGTAAAAGTGAGT
Source organism: Flavobacteriales bacterium (assembly GCA_031418455.1). GTDB lineage: Bacteria > Bacteroidota > Bacteroidia > Flavobacteriales_D > Sanyastnellaceae > JANNVZ01. Next base: position 5,226 of record JANOXJ010000246.1, read on the forward strand.
TAGAGAATAAAGCGGTTATGTAATAAATAATAGGGAATTCACTTGCAGCGTTTCCGTTTATGCTAGTGATGTTTAGAATAGCTGGTTTGAAAAATGAATATTGGTTAAACGTATAACCCTTCACAAATGCAAGACAATCAGTCTGCCGAATAAAATGAAAACCAAAAGGCTCGCTAATAAGAATTTTTGGGATACCAGTAATTATTGAAATAATGAGAATGAATATTGCGAAAATTGAAACCTCATGGATTTCATATTTTTTAAATAATGCTATTAATTTATGGAGTTTACTTGAACTCATTTGCTCCCCCCACAAAACTCACCCCAAAGAAAAAGTAGTCTCTGAGCAGGGCATTGCTGCGCCATAGTTTTTGCTCGCGTTCTATGCTGGTGGTGTATTTATTTCCAAATATAAAGTTGGGCAACACGCGCACGTATTCCACGCTGCTTTCGTCTATGGGCAATCCTGCTTCGGCAAATAGGCGTTTCCATTCTTTCAGTGGTCGTATATTTTCGTTGCCAAGCAATATTTTTTTGTTCAGCTTCTCGTCATGTATTTCTATTATGCGTTTGTTGCCGCGTTGCTTATACAGCTTTAGTCGTTGTATTATGTTTTTGCCATTCTCTTCTACCGCTATTATTATACCTTTTGGCAATAGTGCGTTGCGCATAATTTTTAGTGCTTGTTCTATTGGTTCGGTATGGTGTATAGTGTCTTGCACTATTATAGCATCGTACTGCGCTGTTACTTTAGACTCGTATAGGTCAGCATAGTCGTAGGTAAATTGGCTTACATCGCCATGCTTGCTCCAATAGGCTATGCGTTGCGGAATTTCTTTAAAATAATATTCCAATGTGGAGCCATGCACCTTATAGCCATTAAGTGCCAGAAAAATGGCCGTGGTTCCATAGCCACAGCCTATGTCCCATATGTCATTGCGGCCTGCTGCATATTTTTCTATATACTGCAGGCGTTGGCAGAAATAGGCTTTGCGCCAAAGTTCTTTTTTAGGTTCGCTCAAAAAACGATAGTATCCTTGAAGCTCTTTGTGCTCTATTATTTCTTCCAGCAGAAGGGTGTAAAATTGGTCAACTGTAATGGCCATAGGGGGCGCAAGATAGAGGGCGCGTGGGCTTAGCCAATGCCTGTTATTTGAGTATTATAAATTCGGTATATCCTATTTTTTCTTTCATCTCCACATCTACTGATGTTACTACAGCTTGGGGCGAGCCTATGCCGCACCAGTCCAAAAACATTTGTGTGGCCATATTGCCTCCTTCGGCTTCAGCATACACTGAGCCGTCATTCAGGTTTTTTACTATGCCTGTCACTTTTAGTTCATCGGCTTTTTCTTTAGCAAATTTTCTAAAAAATACACCTTGCACTTTTCCTGTTATTTTTATACAATACCTCATTTGTTTTTTTGTTATTAGCGCCTTGGCCTAATGATTGTGCTTTGCTTTTAGCTCAAGTATTCAACATTATTTTATCCGCTAAACCTTGCACCACAAATGAAGTCTAATTCATCAATTTTACAACAACCTATTAAGCCGTTTTATTAAATGAAATATTTTTTTGTACTCAGCTTTTTGTTTTTTGCAAAGGCATGGTGTGCGCAGCCATTGCACGACTCGCTTCCTATTCATAATTTGGTTTTTGAAGGCGCAGGCATTCGTGGCATAGCCTATTGTGGTGGGCTTATGGAGTTAAACGAAAGAAATTTATTGAACGCAGTATCCAAGGTGGCTGGCACTTCCAGTGGCGCCATTACTGCATGTTTCTATAGTTTGGGGTATACACCCAACGAGATTTTCGAACTCGTAGGCCAAACCAATTTTGCCGATTTTAATGATGGCAGCTTGGGCGCCATAGGTGGTTTTTATCGGATGAAAAAGAGGCTAGGGTGGTACAAGGGCGATGCGTTTTTGGAATGGCTGGAAGGCAACATAGCGCTAAAGACTGGAAATAAGGACCTCACCTTTGCACAGCTTAAATCTTTAGCAGCCCAAGATGCTAATTTTAAAGAATTGGTAGTGGCGGCCACCAGTATCAACCATCAGTGCACATTGTATTTTGAGGCAGGCACATACCCTCATATGCGCATAGCCGATGCGGTGCGCGCCAGTATGGCTGTGCCGCTTTATTACGAGCCAGTGGTAATAGATTCTGCGGGGCAAGTGGTGCCTTATGCCACTATGGGGCCGCAGCATCACTTATGTGTAGATGGTGGTTTTACGGCCAATTTTATAATTAATTATTTTGATACTGAAATGCCTGCGCGCACACTTGGCTTGCGCATTGACAGCGATGAGCAAATAGCTGAAGATCTTAAAGCGCGCAACTTGGCTTATCAGCCCATTACCAATACGGGCGATTTTATGAAAGCATTTTACTACATCACCAAAGAAAATCTGAATAGAATAAATTTGACTGAGGCCGACTGGCAGCGCACGGTGTCCATATCCGATTGTGCTATAGGGCCTAAGGTAAAACACCTTTCGGCTAAAGAGAAAAATCTATTGATAAATGCTGGCCGCCAAGGCGTAATCAATTATCTGAAATAACATGACGGGCTACGGAATTAGAAAACGTAATTCAAATATTTCCTAAAGCAAAAAAGGGCGAACCTTTACTAGGTCCGCCCATTCTGATTTGAAATAAATCAACCGAAAAAATATTATTGTGCTGTAGCAGGCGCTGCAGCAGCTCCAAAACGTTTCTTTTCTTGAATACGGCTTGCTTTTCCTGTGCGCTCGCGCAAGAAGAAAATACGTGCTCTACGCACTTTACCGCGTTTTGTAACCACTATGCTCTCAATAAAAGGAGAAGCGATAGGGAAAATTCTTTCTACTCCTACACCACCGCTTATTTTGCGAACTGTAAAAGTTTCTGTAGTGCCAGTACCTCTGCGCTGTATTACTACACCGGCAAACTCCTGGATACGCTCTTTGGTTCCTTCAACAATTTTATAACTAACAGTTATGCTGTCACCGGCATTGAATGCTGGCAATTCTTTTACTGTAGTAAGTCTTTTTTCTAATTCTTTAATGCGGTTCATGGCACGTAGCTTTTGTTGGATAACCCAAAAATTTGGGGTTGCAATAATACATCCGCTTTGCAGATGTTATAGCATCCTTCGAAAAAAAATATTATCAAACATGTATTTTGCTGTAAATAATTGAAAATTAAGGTGTAAACAAAGCCCGAAAAGCTGTTTTTAACCCTTTCTAAAGTTTGCAAGCCACAGTTTTGCAGTTGCCGGTATCCTAAACAATATGGACGCACTGGTGCTTTAGAGCAGTTGTTTATGTTGAAGGTCAAGTGTTTAATTCAGGCTTTAGCGGTTTGGAGTTTGTAATGTGGGCGTTGCTGCTTAAAATATCAAAAAAATATAATTCCGCAGGGCTATTTCGGTCTTAGCAAAAACCCCGAGCTAATTATTTCGCTCTTTGGCATAAAAAAAGCCATTCTGAAATTTTGTCAGAATGGCTAAATATGACTGTTTTTATTGAATAATGCCTAGTTTAACGATGGATCTTCGGGCATATTGGCTATTAATTGGCCTTTTTTGCCCATGCTGCGCAAAATGGTTTTCCACAGGTCGCTCATATCGCTATTCATTACCAATTCTTTAGGTACCGTGGTCACAAACCACGATTTGCCTTTTATTTCATTTTCCAGCTGCTCAGGCGACCAGCCGCTATAGCCTACAAAAAACCTCACCTGGTCTTTGGTAATTGTGCCAGATATGAGCATGGTTTTTAATTGGTCAAAATTGCCGCCCATGTACACTCCCGGTATTATTTCTACGCTTTCTTCTATCTGACTGCCTAATGTATGTATGTAGTACAGATTGCTGTTCCTTACCGGTCCGCCTATGCTTATACGACCGTCAAAGTTGGGCATATTCTCCATTATTTGCTCCAAATCCACATCTATATAGTTGTTCAGGACAAAGCCAAAAGAGCCCTCCTGATTGTGCTCGCACAAAAAGATTACCGTACGTTTGAAGTATGGGTCGTTTAGAAATGGCTCTGCCAACAGTATTTGACCTTTGGCAGGCTGCGTGTTTATGTCGGGTGCGAAGTCCATTTTTATTCTACTTTGCGTTTATATCTCTTAAACTATTATTACAAGTTTATGTTGCTTTTTTTATCTGAAAATTTCAGGCCAAAAGTCCTCTTTTTTTTACACCTTAGTCGAAATTTTTTTTATGCATAATTTTCAAACACGCTTTTGCTTACTGTTAGCATTTTTTAATGGGCTATGTAGCTCAATGTGGGCGCAGCATATTCCATTTAGTGCTAACACTACTAAGACGTGGCAAGAGTGCATAGCTGCTTACGAAAAATTAGATATTATTCACAACCAAGCCGCGCTTTTGGAAGTAGGCACTACGGATATAGGTAAGCCGCTTCATTTGTTTGTTATCAATAAAGATGGCCTTTTCTATCCTGAATTGTTTGACAGAAAAAAAAGTATTTTACTCATAAATAACGCCATACATCCTGGCGAGCCGGATGGGGTAGATGCTTGTATAATGTTGTGCACCGAAGTGTTGGATAGCAATTCGCCATTGTCTAAATTACTAGACAGCACCATTGTGTGTGTGGTGCCTATGTATAATGTGGATGGGGCGCTAAACCGTGGAAGCCATAGCCGCGCCAATCAAAATGGCCCAGCTGAATACGGCTTTAGAGGCAATGCACGCAATTTGGATCTCAATCGCGATTTTGTAAAATGTGATAGTCGAAATGCCCAATCTTTTAATCAAATTTTTGGCAGAATAAAACCAAATGTATTAGTAGATACTCATGTAAGCAATGGTGCAGATTATCCATACACCATTACCCTTATTACTACACAAAGCAACAAGCTGGGCGGTGAGATGGGGAGTTTTTTAAAGGAAAAAATGGAGCCTGCTCTATACCAATCTATGTTAGAAAAAGGCGAGGAAATGTGCCCTTATGTGCACACTATGGGGCGCACTCCTGACACTGGCCTGCACGAGTTTTTGGAAACACCGCGCTTTGCTACAGGATATGCAGCATTGTTTAATTGCATAGGTTTTACTACAGAAACACATATGCTAAAGCCCTATGCCAGTAGGGTAGAGGCTACTTATAAATTTTTGGTAGCTATGCTGCAGTATATGGATGCCAATGCCACGCAATTGGTGACCATAAAAAATAAAGCTGATGATGATTGGATGAAGCGCAAAAGCTTATTTCTAAATTTTGAATTAGATACCACACAAAAGCAAACCATATTATTTAACGGATATGCTGCTTGCACCAAACCTGCTGATATAGGCACTGGTGAAAGATTGTTTTACGACAAGGCACAACCATGGCAACGGAGTATACCTTTTTACAGCACCTACAAAGGAGCTGATGAAATAGCAATTCCGAAATACTACATCGTGCCACAAGCATGGACCGAGGCAATAGAGCGATTAAAATGGAATGGTGTGCGAATGACACAGATTACTAGAGATACACTAATGCAAGTTACTGCATATTACATTGAAGATTACAAATCAGGCGAGCGTCCATACGAGGGGCATTATTACCACACACAAATAAAAATAAAGAGCGAAAAGCGAAACATTCAAATGTACAAAGGAGATTATTTGATAGATACCAAACAGCCAACTGTGCGGTATATAATTACTGTGTTGGAGCCGCAGTGCGAGGATAGTTTTTTTGCATGGAATTTTTTCGACTCCGTTTTGCAGCAAAAGGAATGGTTTAGCGATTATGTATTTGAAGATATAGCTGCTGATTTATTGGCAAACGATAAGGCTTTGAAAAAACAATTTGACGATGCTCTTGCAACAGATGCTACATTAAAAAACAATCATTGGAATCAGCTCTATTGGGTATACAAACATTCTGCATACTACGAGCCAAGTGCTTACAGATATCCTGTATATCGGTTAGACTAATCGGGAGAGTACCTCCACCACTTGCTCGCTTGTATCGCCTTGTCCGTATGGGTTTACAGCTTTACTCATCTGCAGGTAAGCCTCTGGCTTATCTAGCAAGTTTTTTATGGCATCTATAATTACTTCTTTGTTTGTTCCCACAAGTTTGGCGGTGCCTGCATCAACACCCTCTGTACGTTCTGTTACCTCGCGCATTACAAGCACAGGCTTGCCAAGCGAGGGTGCTTCTTCTTGTATACCGCCACTATCGGTTAGCACTATATAGCTTTTGTTCATTAGCCATACTAAGTAGGGGTAGTCCAAAGGATCTATAAGTTTTATGTTAGGCGCTATAAGTGTTCTGTCTGCTACTTCTTTTATGTTTGGATTTAGATGCACAGGGTACACCAATTCTACATCATGGTAAGTTTTAGCAATGTGCAATATGGCTTCACATATTTGTTTAAATGGCTCACCAAAACTTTCTCTGCGATGGCAGGTAACAAGAATTACGCGCTTAGTAAAATCAATTTTGTCAAAATATTTTAGGTAGATATCGTTGTCTTTTTCTACAATGGTTAAAGCAAGTTTAAGCGCATCTATTACGGTATTGCCCACCATGTATATGTGGTCTTTAATTCCTTCCTCTTGCAAATTTTTTGCGGCAAGTGGTGTGGGAGCAAAATGAAAGTCGGTCATGCGCGTAGTAATCACACGGTTCATTTCTTCAGGAAATGGGGAGTGCTTGTCGCCACTGCGCAATCCGGCCTCAATATGGGCAATTTTTGCTTTAGCATAAAATGCAGCCAAAGCACCTGCCAATACTGTAGTGGTGTCGCCCTGCAGAAAAACCACATCGGGTTGAACAGCTTTCATTACGGGTTCTAACTCTGTAACAGCATTCGCTGTTAGGGTGCTCAATGATTGGTTGGGGCGCATTAAGTTGAGATCATAATGCGGGGTAATGCTAAAAAAACTTAGCACCTGGTCAAGCATTTGGCGGTGCTGCGCTGTTACGCATACTACAACATCAAACGCATCGTGCTTTTCAAATGCTTTGATCAGTGGTGCCATTTTTATGGCCTCAGGGCGCGTGCCAAATATGAAAAGGAGTTTCTTTTTCAATTATCTTTTTGGTGTATATTCATACTCTGCTATGGGCACATTGTCCTTCTTAATTATCATTTGATTGGGTCCAAGAGTAGTGTCCACATGTTGCAGAATATCTACTTTTTTGTTTATGTACAAATTTGTAAGCAAAGCATCCTTGGTGTTGTTATATAGCACCAGGTCGCCTTCACTAAATCTTTTTTCCACCATATCTGCCGCATGGTGGTAGGGGAATGGATCACCGCCTTTTTTATTTACCTGAAATACTAAGTGTGGAAACGCACTTACTACCATTACGGCAGTTAGACCGGCCATGCCAGCATAAGCCAATCTTTTTATCCAAACTGAGCCTTCCAGCATTCTGTCAAAACCAAAAGCAAGTATGATAGATGCCATGGGCAAAACAAAGCAAATATATCTTGAATCGAATGCGGTGGTGTGCCCTGAGTTGAATGCCATAAACAATGTGAATACAAAATACATGGCAATGGGGAATAGCACAAACATGGCCTGGCGGAAGTATTCTGACTTGCGAATATTTCTTAGACCAAAAAATAAAATAACTGCGGGGAATAATAGATATCCAAAAATGAGCACTTGAGGAAATGCCATAGTTTGGAATTCGCTGCCAAATATTTTAACTGTATTAAGTCCAAATCTATAAGCAGCTATTCCCAGGTTAGGTTTCACATTTTGTGCATTCTGGTTTATAGCATCGCGCACAAATTCTTCATTTTGTTTGTTCATCCAGCTAAGACCCTCTAAACCTCCGTTGAATAACCATATAGAAAACAGGCCAACTATAGCCACACCCATTATGGCATACTGCACAAGTGCTTTTTTGTGACTATGAAAAAATAGTACCAGCAGTGCGTGCGACAACAGCACAGGCAGCACTAGGTAGTGCGATAGCATGGACATGGTAACACCAATAACATATAATGGAATGTGCAACCAAAGATGTCTTTTACTTACTGCTACTTGGTATAGCGAATAGGTGCAAAGAAGCCCAAAGAAAGTGGCCGGCACTAATGCTCGTGCAAGCTGGCTGTACTCTATCATAAGCGGATGAAGGCAGAGTATAACCCCCGCTATCATAGCAGTGCGCTCACTAAAAAGTTGGCGTGCGAAATAATAACCGAGTATTACAGTAAGCACACCAAAAACAAGTGAAAGAAACCTAATGGAATAATTGGTGTTGCCAAACACCTTGGTCCACCAAGACAGAAAAAGATTGTATGCAAGGCTGTTGCCATTGTCGCGTATAGTGGCATTCACCACATTTCGGTAAGTTTTACGATGGCGTATATCATCACGTGTAAATGATGTAGGCAATTCGTCCACCACTTTTAAGTCATGTCCACCAGTTGCCTTAAATCCATTTATCACGCATAGGGTTACCGTTTCGTCAGAGTTGAGACCATTGTAGGCCAGGCGATACATGCGTGTGCCAATAGCCAAAGCAAGTAAAACAAAAATGGTAAGTGAAATACGTAATAACATATGTTACTTGTTGCTTCCGAATATAAGTCCAAGAGTTTGTTTCACTGTTTTCATCACATTCATTTTGCTGCTACCTTTTTTCAGATCATAGCGCAGTATAAATGGCACTTCGTGTATGATGGGATTGAATCTTCTAAGTTTTAAAAGTATTTCGGCCATGCATCCAAAACCTTGTTGTTGAATGAACTGCTCGCCATAGTGCTGGTGCGCTTTGTTAAGCAAGTTCACTTTATATGCTCTGTATCCGCAGGTGTAGTCTCTTACTCCGCGAATGGGTGTAAATATTCTGAAAAGATAACCCGCTCCGCTGCTCAAAAATTCTCTGAATTTGGTGAGGCCTACAATACGCGAGCCCGGCCTGTAGCGCGAGGCAATAACAACATCACTTCCTTCTCGTATCTGACCAATCATTCGGTTCATAAGGCCTGGGTTGTGACTATCATCTGCATCCAGTGCTATAAGAATGTCGTTGTCATCCATGTTTTTTATGGCCTCTTTAAATCCTTCGCGCATGGCGCCTGCTAAGCCTCTGTTAGGCTGCAAGTCCAACAAGTTTACCACTATGTCGCCTTTAAAATTGCGCGCCATATCAGCTGTGCCGTCCTTGCTGCCATCATTTACTACAAGCACCTCCAAGTTCAGCCCAAATTCTATTTTGGTGCTTTCTAATTTTAACAACAACGCAGGTAGATTTAGCTCCTCATTGTAGCTGGGCAACATAACTTTTATGCACTGTTTTTTCATATAATGACGGTTATCGCAGAGCGATATGTGAAAAATAAATTAGTATTGGCGGTAAAGGAAATTGATTAAAGCGCTGCGAAAATAAGAAATGCAGCCTAATGTTAAATAGTAATGGTCTAACGCCTTGGTATATAGGCTATTTATGGGTTGCGCGGGCGGTTTTCGCGTTCTTGCCTTTCAATAAAGCTTTTTTCTATTCTGGCCGACATATAGCGCCTTACAGCCCACCACACTATGGCTATTAGTGGTATTACAAAATTGCCGGAAGCAGCCTCCCAACCTTTGGCGTATACCATGTAGCAAGCATATACAAAAGCGGCTATGGCAAAGGTGAGCCAAAAACGGATGAAAAATTTGTTGAGTTGAACCATTGGGTTATTGTTTTTTATCGTCCAGATAAAGTTCGCCACTTGGCTTTATAATTCTGTATTTGGTAAATGAGTCGTTGCTTACGAGCCCCTTGCCGTGTATTACGCTGCCATTGGCAAGCGATATGGTGACGTATTTGTCTGTATAAATTTTTGCGCTGTCTTGTTTATATATAAGCTCTTCAGTTTCCAGGCGTTCGCCATCTTTATTGTACAATTCTACTTTTTCCCATGCTACCAGTTTTTTTTCGGTAGAGCTATAGGTACCGTGCAATGCTGTTAGTTTGGCTTCTTCCTGTTGCAGCGAGTCAAAGAAAATCATGGTGAATCCGTTGTTGGCTTCTATATAATCTTTCTCGCCTTGGTACTGGTCAATTTGAGCGGCAATAAGTTTGTTTTTTAATTTTCCTTTTTCCGTAAAAGTGTATTCTGCATTATAACTTGTTTGTATAGGCATATTGGAAGCATCAGTAAGAGCGCGTATTTCCGATATTTCGTTTTTGCAGGAATTAAGACTGCATATAGCTATGCAAATAAAAATAAGTGAACGTGTTATTGAATGCTTTGGCAACAAATTTTAGTCGTATTGATAAATATAAAACCAACGCTCTTTGTTTCTAAGCGGTGCAAATGAAAATGCTAACCAAAAGTTTAACTGATTTTCCTGCACTAAATTATTTTCGGTAGTGCCAAAAATGCTGTATTCGGTGCTAAGGTGTAGTTTGCTATCTCCTTTCATAAGCGGTATACTTATACCGGCTGATATAGATTTTTGCATTATTTGCTTGTTGTTCAGCACAAGTTGTGTGTCGGCATATTTGGCACCAAAGCGATATTGCATGCGGTGCGCCAGGTTGTCTGCCATAGCAGTACTGGGGCGGTATTCAAATCCTATGCTGGTTATTGCAGATGCATTAAAGTAGTTGTTGGTATAGCTGTCATTGCCTGCGGTATTTTTATAGTTGCTCCAGTTTTGCAATGTGTAGTCTGCCGAAACAATAATAGAACCCGATTTTGCTTTGCTTTTTTTGTAAGCTATACCCACAGTCATTTTTTGTGGTATGGTCAAATTACCTTTTTGTGATAAATCTGTGTAAGAGGTGTCATTGATAATCAATGCACTGTTAGTGCCATAATAGGTGCTTTCATTTACCTCACTTAGTTTGGCCCTAATGCCATAACCCATGGTGTACGTGGCGCCCAGCTGCACATAACTGGCACTCACCAGTTTTTTCTTATCTAACACTAACTTTAGAGGCACTTGATAAAGCAAGCCGCCTTGAAAAAGTATGCCCTGTGCAAAGGTGTTTTTAGTAACTCTGGACCCCAAATAGCGGATATCATTATACTCAACAGAATTAATTTGCGAAAGGTTGCCAAATAAATAATTCATATTGGTGCCTATGCTCAGCAACTGAGAATAATTGAGTGTGTCCTCCTTCTTTGTTACCGTGTCGGTTATATAACGAATGTTTTTTACAACAAAAATTCTTGACATACCAATGGTGGCTTCATTAATACCGCCCTCACCTGTGTATTTAAAGTTAGCTTTTAAGCTATCGTTTATTGCCTGCACATTGTTATGCGCATACCCTATAGCACTGTAGGTATGAAGGCCTGCTGCAAAACCCCATTTGGAGGTTGGTTTGCGAAAGGCTATTGCTATTTCGCCCAAATTGGCATTTTTATATTTAAGCGACTGAGAAGATGTTTTAGCATTTAGAAAATTAACCTGACCAGAAACCTGATACATGGTATTATCTAAAAAAGAATAGGAGGCAGGGTTGTACAAATTTATTGCACCACCATCGGCAAGCGCACTCTGCACACCGCCCATGCCAAGACACTTAACATTGGCCGCTGGGCTTAGCTGACCTATTCCAAAGCGGCTGTAGGTACTATTAATGTTTTGAGCTACCGTACTTTGCCACAGCAATACGGTGCATGCAATAGCCATGCAGCGCAAGAGGTTATTTAAGTTGAAAAAGTAATATTTCATGCAATCCTATAAGTGTGTAAAATGGGCGCGCAAAAATGGGGCTTTTAAGATGTTGTACAAAGTATTGATTTGCACCGCCTGTCAATACTACGTTTAATTGGGCAAATTGACTACAATAGGTGGCTATCATTTGGTCCATTTCCAACACCATCGCCAGCTCTACTCCAGCTCTTATGCTGTCTTCAGAGCTTTTGCCCAAAGCATCAGGCAATGTGCCTTTTGGCGCCACCAAGGGCAATTTTCCGGTAAAATCGTGCAGGGCTCTGTAGCGCATTTTCATTCCGGGCGATATGGCGCCACCATGCAATTTACCTTCAGACACCACTGTATAAGTAATGCAAGTGCCACAATCCACTACAAGAGTATTAGCGGGTCCAAATTCACTCAGGGCAGCGGCTGCATTGGCTTTGCGGTCGGAGCCAAGGGTGATAGGAGTGGCGTAGTCTATAAAATATGGCAATGGAGTAGCAGGCCCTAGCAGTACAGTTGGGCACCACCGTTCCAAGGCCGAGTGCAGCTCAGCCACTGATGCTCTAACGGAGCTTAAAATGCCATTTTCTGGTACGTATTTTTCAATTAGTGCTATTAAATCATTTAGCATAGTGCCGTCTTCCAGCGCTGCTTGGTGTAGCATTTTTCCATTGTCAAAAAATGCAACTTTGGTATAAGTGTTACCTTGGTCTATAGCAAAACAAATCATGTATCAGGGTCTGAAAAAATAAACTGATTAATTAGGAGTGCCAAATTAAGTCCCCATATTGTAGCCAAGGCAATGTGTGCAATAAATTGGTGATATTTGGTTAAAAGTAAAATTAATTGACCATAAAGCGCCTTCAATAGATTCGCAAGTTCAAAATTTAATAGCTCAAACAGACTTTTAATAAAGCAGGCATAACACCACGTATGTATAAGTACATAGCCATAGAAGGAAATATAGGCGCAGGCAAAACATCGCTTGCGGCAAGGCTTGCGGCTGAGGTGAATGCAAAACTTATTTTAGAAGAATTTGCAGATAATCCTTTTCTTCCAAAGTTTTATGATAATCCTGACAGGTATTCGTTTCCTGTGGAGTTAAGTTTTTTGTCGGAAAGATTTTCGCAGCTAAAGCGCGAGCTGAAAACGCAAGATTTGTTTTCACCCGTCATCATTAGCGATTATTTCATTGGCAAGTGCCAGATTTTTGCGAAAAATAATTTGAATGCTGATGAGTACGAGTTGTTTTTAAAACTGTATGATATAGTAGAAACTGCTTGCCCAAAACCCGATTTGATGGTGTACTTATATTTGAGTGTGGAGCAGCTACAGGCCAACATACGCAAGCGTGGCAGAGAGTATGAGCAAAAAATAACCGATGTTTATTTGGAGCAAATTCAACATCAGTATTTGGAATTTATACGTCAACACAAAGACAGAAGAATAGTAATAGTAGACACCACAGGATTAGACTTTGTGAATAGCTACCAGGATTATTTGCGCATGAGAGAAATAATTAGCGGCAGCTATGCCAAGGGTGTCACAAGAATAGAAGCGCTGAAAGCTGTTTAATTAGTAGCTTCTGCAGCCGTGTTATGCAAATATTTTCTTATTATAAAATGTCCTAAATAAATAACAGGGGTAAGAGAAATGGCAATTACCAATTTTAAAAAGTAATTGGTAGGAGCTATTTCCCAAAATGCTGAAAGCGGCACTGTGCCTGGCAAAATGAAGCCAATGTAAAGCACTATATACGAGTCGAAGAGTTGCGAAACTACCGTGCTGCCTGTACTGCGCAGCCATATCATTTTGTTGCCGGTTTTCTTTTTTATCCACGCAAATAATGTGGCATCAAGCACTTGCGAAAACATAAATGCTACTATGCTACCAACTATTACATATCTGCTTTGGCCAAATACTTTATTAAATTCAAAATCGGTGGCGGTAGCAGAAGTAATGGAGGTATTGGCCGGAATACTCATAGCAAATATGACTATGAAGAAACAGTAGGCAATAAGTGCAGAGGTAATCCACGATAGTTTTCTAATGGCTTTAAAACCATAAAATTCATTCACCAAATCGGTGACAATAAAAATAACAGGCCAAAGCACTACTCCAATAACTGTTGTAAACGGCCCCACTTGACTACCAAATAGATTGAACGTAAGAGGCACATCTATAAGCTTGTTGGAAATTAGCTCGGCTGTTACTGCATTGGTAACAAAAAATCCAGCCAGAATAACAAAGAGCCATTCCCTGCGAACTGATGTGTTGGAGTTACTGCTCATGTGCCACAATGAACCTATAAATTCAATTTATGTTCAATTATATACTTTGGTCTTTTGCGTGCTTCGTCCAGTGTGCGCCAGAGGTACTCAGCTATTATGCCTAATGATATATTGGTAATACCAAAGCCAATAAGAATAATAGATATAAGCGCAGGCCAGCCCGGACTAAGGTCATCATAAATTAAATAGCGCACCATTATGTATGCAGCATATAGGAAACCTGCTAATGCAAATAGAATTCCCATAACGCTCACAAAGCGAATGGGGAAATAAGAATACGCTACAAAAAAGTCAATAAACAATTTTATTTTTTTGCCCAGTGTCCATTTACTTTTTCCTTCTAAGCGTTGTTCGCGCTCGTATTTTATGTAATTGCTTCTAAAGCCCATGGTGGCAAAAAGCCCTTCAAGCGTTAGGTTACGCTCATCGTATTGTTTTAATGCATCAAGCACTTTGCGGCTTATTAGGAACATGCTGGCACCAGATGGCGGAATGTTTTTAGAAACAATGCGTCTTGCAAAAAAGTAAAATGTATTGCTAAACAAAACAGACATTGGTGGGTCTTTGCGAGTGTTGCGCACTGCCCACACTATTTCATAAGGCGATTGAAGTGCCTGGTACATTTCATGTATCAGGTGTGGAGGTTCTTGCATGTCGCAGGCAATAAAGCATGCGGCATCGCCAGTAGCATATGCAAGGCCTGCGCGTATAGCCATGTGCGAGCCGGCATTGGCACTGAATTTTATTACTTTCACATGTGCATTTTCTGCAGCCAGTTGCGTTAGATGCACAAATGTGTCATCGGTGCTACCGTCATCTACAAATATGATTTCGAATTCCTGAAAATTCTTTTTCACCTCGGCATGTATGCGCTCATGAGCGGTATTTACCAGGCTACTTTCAAAATATACAGGAACAACAATAGAGATTTTCATGATTAAATATTTTTAGCGGGCACTCCAACCACAGTAGCACCATCGGGCACATTTTTAGTTACTACAGCACCGGCTCCAATTTTGCAATGTTCGCCTATTTTTATTTCGGGCAATATGGTGGCATTGCTCCCTATCATGGTATATGCGCCTACTTCCACGCAGCCTGAAAGCACTGCACCGGGGCCCACATAGCATGTGTGTCCTAGCTTTACATCATGCTCCAGTGTGGCATTGGCCCATATTATACAGTCATCATCTACCTTGGAGCGCTGCCCAAGGTATACACCAGCACCTATAATGCAGCCTGTACCTATAGCTGTGGGGTTAAGCGAGTGCACTTGTGAGCTTATAAAATTTAATAGTGCTATTCCTTCGCCTCGCAAGCGGTCGCAAATATTTTCTTTGGCCGCTAAATGCTTGTCGCCTATGCATACCACCGCTCCTATGTAATGCTCTTTTTGTTTTATAAAATCATTCACATTACCTATTACCTCTGTATCAAAAAAATGCTTGTTGCGTTTAGCAGCATTATCATCAAAAAAATGGAATGAATGAATTTCTCCTTTGCTCTTTGCAATATCCATTGCCAAAGAAGCTGCGTAATTAACGCCTATCAATGCTATTTTTTTCATAATGGTTGCAGTACGTTAAATGGAAATACAAAGTAATATGGAAAGCGCTCACTAATTCCTTTTATTCCTTGCTGGCGGAAATATTCCTCATTGCGCATGGGGTGTACAAATATTTTATACGAGCCATCTATAGAGCCCCATTTCTTTTTGAATTTGTATACTCCACTTTCTTTGCTGGGCGATGATTCCCAGTTCCAATATTTAATTCCTCTGTTGCGCGCATGCAGCATGGCATGGTTTATAAGCAAAGTACTGGGCTGTTGTGAACGATAC
>JANOXJ010000247.1:0-1767 GCA_031418455.1 Flavobacteriales bacterium
AAGTGTTTGGAGAAATGCCACAAGTGCATTTTTCTCCTCGCTGGTCATAAACATGCGCAACGGGCGGGTACCAGCAGGTTCTTCCTCTTCCGGCACGGGAGGGCCAAACTCAAAAAGGCCACCATCGCTGTGCTTGCGCAAAGTTTGCGACAACTGCGGATGCGGCTGTATACCACTGTTGTAAAACTCCACCACTTGCTCTAATGTTTGAAAACGACCATCGTGCATGTACGGTGCTGTAAGGGCTATGTTGCGCAACGAGGGTGTCTTAAAAAAACCATCGCGCGGATTGCCACTGAGTGGCTCTGTGCCTTCCATACCATTATCACTATAGTCAAACTCCAATCCTATATTGTGCGGGCTGGAAAGACTGCCATCCAGATTAACTCCACCATGACAAGTGCTGCACGGAAATTTCAGAAAGAATATTTCTTTGCCAAAATTTTCTTGCTCAGTATAGTTTGGAAAATCTATATGATTGGCTGCATTGCCAATAGATGAAGTTGGGTCAACGAGAAGCCTGCCTTTGTCAAACTTAGCACTCACGCTTATGATTGATTTTACAAACTGTGCTAAGGCCAATCCAATTTTTCGTGTATTCACTTCTGTGCTGCCAAAAGCTTTTTGAAAAAGAGGTGCATAAAATTCAGTTCGTCTAATTTTTTCTTCCATATACAGTGTATCGGGCACTCCCATTTCCACGTGGTTGGCTATGGGCTGCAGTACCATATGATCTAGCGTAGACTCGCGCAGGTCCCAAAAGAAACCTACCTGCGTGCCGGTGTTTACAATGGTTTG
The DNA here is from genome assembly GCA_031418455.1 of Flavobacteriales bacterium. Classification (GTDB taxonomy): domain Bacteria; phylum Bacteroidota; class Bacteroidia; order Flavobacteriales_D; family Sanyastnellaceae; genus JANNVZ01. The sequence goes on from JANOXJ010000247.1 coordinate 799, forward strand.
CGTATTGCGACCTGTAAGGCCATTAGCAAAACCAACGCTCCACTGCGTTCTGTCAGCAAAGCCATGCGCCTGCATGTGGCATGTGCCACAACTGGTGCGATTGTTTTTAGACAATTGTGTGTCGTAAAAAAGCACACGGCCAAGGGTGGCCACATCGTTGTTTATAACACTGTCGCCATAGGGATTAAAAAAAGATTGCGAAGCAGGCGTGTCATACGCATACGGCTCAGCCGGCAGTATAGGCACACGCGCAGTTAGCTCCGGATCAGGCTTACAGGCCTCAAAGGTGGCTATCACTATGGCCGTTGCAATAAATATTTTACCCGTTACATTCATGAATAAAAGAAGAATCTATACAAATGAAAAAAATTAAATTTAAAATCTGGCGCACAAATACAGTGCTGTGGGTGCCATTACAAAGTTTTTCTTAGTCTCAAATGAGCGCTCAAATGTTTGTTCGCTCAAATTATTGGTATCCACATCGCTGGTTTTTGCGCTTGTAATGCGGTAGCTAAGCTCTGTGCCCAAACTAATACGTGGAGTAATATAATACTGAAAGTGAATAAACGGTGCCACGCCATTGGCTTTTGTATCCATTTCGCGCGTGGTGGTTACTCTTTCGTTGTCCTCATTTATGTATTCAGTATTCATACTCTGTAGTTCGCGGTACATTATAAAATCTGCTCCCAACTTTACAGTCCATCGTTTGTGTAAAGCAAAACCGTAGCCCAGTCCAAAGCGCCAATCGGTGCGCAGTGTATCGTTTTTTGTAAATACTTTGCCATTAGCTGGTGTGGGCAGTTCCGATATTTCCTCGCGGTTTTGGCTAAAGCCTACGCGTAGGCTTATATGTTTAGCATGCCCTTCAAAGGTAAACATGTACGGATTCCACACATCAAAATCCGTAGGCCTGTCGTCTATAAGCACGCTTACAATGCGCAGTGTGTTAATGCCTATTTCTACATAATT
>JANOXJ010000248.1:0-2084 GCA_031418455.1 Flavobacteriales bacterium
ACCACTTGAACTATAAAAAAAAATACCACTTCATTTTTCAAACCTCGAACCCGATTGAACCGAACTCGAAACTGAATTGACGTTGGGGGGGGCTTAACGTGGTGTGAAAGTAAAATTAATTTCTGAAAATTGTTCTCCAAAAGCCAATTTTATTTTTGAGCACACAACTAGCGTTTAGCAATTGGTATAGATAAAAGCTTTCGCATAGATGTGCTTATTGAAACTAGCCCTTTCATTTTCATTAACTATAATCTAGGGTAAATGCCCTATTACAATGGCAAATTCAGAAATCTACTTTTGTTCGGTAAAGAAAAAGAATAACCTCAAAAGCACTAGCCATAATGAAACATTATCTTAAACCTTCTCTATTATTGATTGGTATTTTAATTTTTAGTAGCACAGTCATTGCGCAAAAGAGTGCTGCCACACCTAGCAAAAGTCAGATTGAAAATATGGAGTGGAAAATGAGAAATATGAGTTCATTGGGTGTAGAAATAGGCGATGTGAAATTGCGCAACGACTATGGTACAGAAGGGATGTGGGTAGGCAGAAATCTGGATTTGGCAGGAATTTTCTCTATGGGGTATATGAACGGGCAAGGCACCTATACCGATTCACTAAAGACTGTGCAGACGAATGGAAATATAGTTTATGGTGGTATGCAAATGTTTTATCCCATTTTTAAAAGTAATGTGTTTGATATAGCGCCATTTTTTGGACTTGGGGTGCAAACCAACAAAATGCAAAACACAATAAAATATGAGGAGCAAAGCGAAGATAGAACCCTTGAAACCCTTGGTTTAGGAGGTTATATAAGCGCTGGAGTAGGAGTTACCATAGGGCCGTTAGTAGTAAAGGCAAAGTATACTGGCATAGCTACTGCCAATTTTAATAAAGCCAATATGATTAAGTCATCGCAGTGGTATCCTTCCATTACAATAGGAATAAAACCAGGCAGAATGCTTTTAAATCCTTATATGTTTACAGCAGACGGTGTGCACTACCGACAAGATATAACAGATGAACAAGTAACAAGTAGGTACGTAAGCCCAAACACACAAGAGCTTACATATACCGCTACCGTGCGCACCACTTTTACTGAGGGCTCGGTAAGTATTTTTGATGTGCGACCTTATGTTTTTTTGGGGCCAGAGTATATCACAGGCAATGAGTCTTACTCCACGGGCAAGAGCGCGTTTTATGGCCTTGTAGGTGGCTTTAGATTTGGTACATTGTATATGGATGCTAGTTTCTCTAAAGGCGATATGCCATTTAGAGATCCTATAAAAGATTATGATAATTTACAACGTGCCTCTGCGGATTATGGCAATATGAGAATGGATGGCTACTACAAAAATTCCACTAGGTATGGTGGTAAAATTGGCGCAGATTTAATTACATGGTTTGCTAAAAGCAGTTTCATCCCTTATGGCGACTCCCAAGGTTTATCACAAGCCACGTCATTTTATGCAGCCATTGTTAATTTTGGAATGGGCAAAATGAATTTTGGTCAGTTGGCATTTTACAATGCAGGTGCCGATACTACTTATGCATCTTATCAAGAACGAAATCCTCAATCTGATTTGTACAATGCGCTACCGGCAACTTCGCCACGCTACACCAATAGCCTTAAATATATTTCAGTAGGTATAGAAGTATTAATAGGCACTGTTGGCTTTGACTGGAATCTATTTTATGTAAAAGACAATGGTGGTTATATCCGTTGGGGAAAAGAAGCCAGCATATCATGGAAGTTGCCTATAGTGCGCGTGTTTAGAATAGGCGAAGTAATGAAGCTGGAGAAGAAGAAGAATTTGTAACTGAAGAATAAAAATTTCAAATAGAATTAAAAAGCAGGTATCCTACCTGCTTTTAGTTTTATAGAAAATTGCTCATCCTGTTGAACACACATTTGCTAATTTGCACCGCATCAATTTAATTGTAATATGATTTTAAAACCTGCTCCGCTCAACAATTACTTCGATCGTTATGTGCAACTTGTACCTGATACAGATCTTATAAACGGGTTCAAACGCCAAACGGAGGAATCGCTGCAAATACTTGCCGGGCTTACCGAAGAGCAA
>JANOXJ010000249.1:0-3588 GCA_031418455.1 Flavobacteriales bacterium
CCACATTCTATTTCAATACAATGGTTCAAAAATATTTAAGCCCTTGCTTTTACGCAACATTAATTGTCCTTTATTAGTCCTTCCAAATCCAAGGCAGAACATGGCAACACCTACCGATATTTTTAACCAATTTGTAAAGGGAATAAACACCCAAAACATAGATGCAATGGGCCTTTGCATGGCAAACGAACATGTGTTTACCAACCCTGAAAACACTTCCTACAAGGGTAAAGCCGCAGCCTTAGAAGCATGGCAAGCACATTTTGCCCATTTTCCTGATTATCAGCTCCATTTTACTGAAATTCATGAGGCGGGAACTGCCGTTATGGCCTTTGGGACTGCCTTGGTTAGTGCGGGCAATAAAACCATAGACAATTCATTTAGCATTCCTATGGCCATAAAATGCAGCGTAACAGATGACCAAATAGTGAAATGGCAGATGTATGCTGATACCCTGAAGCCCTCGCAAGTGCTGGACCGCACAGCGCCTATAGATGCATCGGATAAAGTAAAAGTAGCCGGATTTGGTGGTGTGTTTTTCAAAACCAAAGACACTAAAGCCACGGCAGCGTGGTACGACAAGCACTTAGGCACCCGCTTTGGCGCTAACAGCTGGAGCACTTTTAAATGGCGCGAGCGCCAAAAACCAGGGGTAATTGGCCGAACCGAATTCAGTCTTTTTGCGGAAAATACCGATTATTTTGACCCAAGCCCAAGCCAATTTATGTTCAACTTTAGGGTGGCCGATTTAGATGCTCTAATTGCCCGACTTAAGGCTGAAGGTGTGCAAGTAGTTGGCGATACACAAACATTCGAATACGGCAAATTTGCCTGGATATTGGACCTTGATGGCAATAAAATAGAGCTTTGGCAGCCTGTGGATGAGGTGCTGGAAGCTTATGAAGCACAATAATTATGTACTAAACAAACTACAATATGCGTTTAATTTCAATAGTTCTATTAACCTTGGCTTACATGCAAGGCTTTGCCCAATACACTGATAACCCGCTGCTGGGCAAGCACTGGGCTACTTTAAGCGGTGGACTCAATACGGCAGACAATGTGTCGTGGCAAGCCTGCGCCAGCGCAGCCATGCGTGGCGAAACTATGATGACACAAGCCAGAATAGCCTACTCACAAGAGCTGATAGAAGTGGCTAACGACACTTGCACCTTTCGCAAAAACAACCTTACGGAACTGGCCGTAATGTGGGGCGATGGCTGGGGCGGCAAACACTGGTATGTAACGGGCACACTGGGCTTTGGATTCAATGTAAGAATGTACTGCGATGATAAGGACTATGGCGGCTACCGCTACCTTACCGCTGTCACCATTGGCTTGCCTGCACAAATTGATGTTGGAGTTCTTTTTGGAAAATACTCAGGTATTACCCTATCCATGCTAGGCAACTGGAATTTCAGACAAGCCTATGCAGGTGCTCACCTAGGCTTTACAAGACGTTTTTGAAATATTTTTTTTTGAATACAAAAAAAACGCCTCGAGTTCGAGGCGTTTTTTGTTTTATCTGAATGAAATTAAAGTGCAAATTTCACAGGTAAATTATACTTTACTCGTACTGGCTTGCCGCCATCCATGCCGCACTCAAAACCTTTAAGGGTTTTAGTCACACGCAATGCTTCTTTGCCTAGTTCTGGCGCCCCAGTATTGTCGCGAACTATTTTATGACCACTTGTGGTTCCATCTCTTTCCACCACAAACTCTATAAAAACAGTGCCCTGCTTTTTAGCTTCTTTGGCAGATACCGGATACACAATGTTTTTAGAAAGATAGGCCATCAAACCTGCCTCGCCACCCGGATATACAGGTTGCTTTTGGCAAATAGTCATTGGCTCATCGCCACCCTTATTGCCCACTGGAGGTGCTACTGGTAAATCATCCATATCTTCTTTTTGTCCCGGGCGATTAACCTCCACACTTGGCTTGGGAGCTTCTACCTTTTCTACTTTTATCAATTCCACATCAAAAATCAATGTGCTAAATGGGCCAATTTTGCCCTGTCCGCGAGCACCATAAGCTAAATCGTAAGGGATATAAAAAGTAGTTTTGCCACCTTCTTTCATGGTTTGCAAACCTTCTGTCCAACCCGGAATAACCTGATTTAGACCAAATGTAGCAGGCTGACCACGGTCTATAGAACTGTCGAACACAGTACCATCTATAAGTAAACCATGGTAGTGCACAGTTACCTTATCGGTAGCCAATGGCGCGGTGCCAGTGCCTTCCTGTGTTACTTTATACTGCAAGCCAGTGGCGGTAGTAACCACACCTGGTTTGGTTTTATTGGCAGCCAAATAATCCTGACCTGCTTTTTTTGCCTGTTCGCTTTTTTGGTCAGATATTTTTTTCTGTTCTGCTTTTATAAGCTGGTCGGCAGCCATAGCATTCATGGTAGCATTGCCGTTGAGCTGCGAGGTTATTGCGTTTACAAATACATCTTGATTTATATCTGTAACTCCGCTTTTCTTAATAGTCTCTGCCAAGGATACGCCCATAGCATAAGATACACTGTCTTTATGATTTGCAAGTACTTGTGCCACGGCCACTGCCGCCTGGCCTTTGCCCTTGTCCTTTTTGCCCTTCTCTTTTTTGCCTTCCTTCTGCGCGCTAGCGCTGCATACCGCTAGAAGTGCCATGCTAAAAATCAAAATTCCTTTTTTCATATTTATTTAAATTGTTGTTTTTTATTCGACTGCAAAAGAAGCAAAGGCTTGCATTACAGAAGTGTTAAATGTAACACCCCACTCTACCGCACTAAAAACCAAACCATTACCACGATAAAAATAAAAGCTGACTTTGCGCTGTACCCAAGAATGCTGCCAAATTGTAATCAGATTCATAAACTCCAAATTGTGAAAAATCTACTGAAATACTTTTAAGAGCGTACCACCTACCGTCCACTTTTGAATTATGAAAAAGCGCGTTCCAAAGTTTCTTCGCAACAAATACATTTTAGCCACAGGCTTTTTTCTGTTGTGGATTTGTTTGTTCAATGATATTGATTTGTTTTATATCATTCGCAGTAAACAAGAAGTAAATGCTTTGCGCGCTGAAGTGGAAGAACTGGAAAGGATCAATACCAAAGAATTAAAATCGCTTGCTGAACTTACCAGTAGTCAAAAATCGTTAGAGAAATTTGCCCGCGAAACTTATTATATGAAACGCGACAATGAGGAAGTATACGTTTTTAAAGAGCGTGTAGACTAATAAAAATTTCACTCATACTCCGAAGGTCTTCTCATTCGAAAATAAAAAAATCTATTTTTCAAAATAGTATTAACCCAAATTGCTCATTAGAAATGAGCAAACGATTAAGTATCTGTATTTGATCGCCTTTACAAGCGATTAAAACAGGCTGTTAAATCGGGATAACCCCAGCTAAATCAATAGTTCGGCTCTTAGCGAGCCTTTTATTGCTTAATCTGGGATAAAAAACAAAGCCTCCCAATTAGGAGGCTTTGTTTTTATAAAATAAGATTAGATGGGCTTAGTTAGCATCCCACCACAGTTTTGTTTCTAACGCATCAGCACCTTGGTTTGCAATAGCTGCGCCATAACTTCCTGCATTAA
>JANOXJ010000250.1:0-1529 GCA_031418455.1 Flavobacteriales bacterium
CAAACCATTTGTTTGCAGTGCGCAGAATTATACGTTTGAGTTTATAGAACTTGCCAGTTGTGGTGGAGCTCCTATTGGCATGCCATTCTTCGCTACCTCACCAGGATCTTCTTCTACTATAAATTTGAATTCGGTTCCAGGAATTTTAGGTGGTGGTCATTGGTATCAGGTAAGAATGCGACCCAATTTTTCTTTTGGACCAGGCAATTATGGCATGGCCAGAGTAATAAATGTAGGTGGCACCGCTATGCCAACGAATGATGCGAATGAAAACACTGTATCTGCTCAAAAGGAAATGGAAAATAGTTTTATAGCTAATATTTATCCTAATCCAAGCAATGGCGAAGCGGTTTATTTGAATTTGAACAATGTAGAATCTAATGAAGTATTTATAAAGGTAATAGACTACTCAGGAAAAGTTGTATTTAACAACAGGTACTCAGTAGACACTGCTTTGAATGTTCGATTAGAGTTCCGTCAGATCTTAGCTAGCGGCATATACTTGGTGGAAGTAGTAGATGGCGAGAAAGTAAATTTGAGTAGATTAATTATTGAAAAATGAAGTTAATTTGAAGTATAAGAAATCCAGGATTTATCCTGGATTTTTTTTTATGTGTGAGGATGTGTTAAGAAATAAATACTTAATTGTTTGCCAACTAATTTGATAACACCGTGCAATATGTTTAGTTAATCACTAAGATATGTTTCTCCAATGTTAAGCCAGTTTAAGCGAGCGTTACAATTAGGCTATCAGAAAGTACAATTGCAAGTAACTAGCAGAATAGCATAAATTTATGTGTGTTTATAATTGAATAGGAGGTTAATTTTAAATTAAAAAAAGACTTCATTTTCTTGAGTAAATAATAAGGTAGCAATAATAAATGGCACTGATTGCGCAGCATAATATTGCGCAATGAAATCTTCTATATTAATTACCTTAGTTTCATGCATGCTTTCATTTTCACTGCACTCTCAAGGTGGTTTAGAGGGTATTATAGTAGAAAAATATTACGTATCATCAATTGCTGATGCAGCAGATTCCACACATAGCGGTTTTTTAATACAGGGTTCTGTAACCTATAGAATATATCTAGACTTACTTCCCGGTTACAAATTTCAAGCTGCTTATGGTGCACCTGGTCATCCGCTAAGGATTGAAAGTACTGAGCCATTTTATAATCATATCGAGGTTGGTGCAACAAATCCTAACATAATACCTGAAAGGGCATTGAGTAATAATATTGCTTTGTTAGATTCATGGTTATCAGTTGGGGCTGCAGCAGAGAATCATTTGGGTGTGTTAATGAAAGATGATTCTGATGCCGCAGATGAATATATAAAGCTTCAAAAGGGATTTCTATCAAATAAAGAAAAGTCAAAGGATATTTCACCACAAGAGCGCGATGGTATGGTGCGTGCCGACAGTATTCCTTTTCCTACATTTTTTCAAATTGATACTTGTTTAAGCGTATTGGGTAGCACCACTGCGGGAAGTAAAATAATAATAAATAATGGAGCATGGGCTTGTC
>JANOXJ010000251.1:0-35641 GCA_031418455.1 Flavobacteriales bacterium
GTGTTGGAGGTTAAATTGAAAATGAAAATTATTATGATATATTTTGACATATGATATTGTTGTTAATCCAAATGGTATACACTCAATCATTTTTTATTCTTGGGCATACTCAATAAAAAAATTATAAAAATTGAATCTCCGATTGTGCGGCTTAATCACGGTTAGCATTTCGGTTTTAGCTTACTATTACTGCCGTTAACGCTTACAAAGCTATTAGCAGCTTACTGATAATCAGACACCTCCAATTTGAGCAAGGATTAACACTTGTTGAACGGGGTAAAATATTCCCCAAATAGAAACTTCATTCTAATATATGCCTACCCAAGCGCCAATAGGAATTTAAGCACCCAAAATAAGTGGTAGCTTTACCTGGAAATTTGTGGCGTCTTTTGATATGATTATTTGCCTATTGAACAGAATAGAATATCTGCTTTGTATATTGTCTATACCTATACCTGTGCTTGCTTCTTTAGTCAATTTTTCCTGCAGGTTATTTCTTATTATCAAATAATTGTTTTCTTCCTCTATATGTATGCTTAGAGGTTTTGCTTTTGAAATAACATTGTGCTTTATGGCATTTTCTACCAATAGCTGAATAGTAAGTGGTGGCACCAGTGCAGAATAAAATTCTTCTTTTACATTTATAACTACCTGCAGATTTTCACCAAATCGTTTCTTTTGAAGAAACAGGTAATTATTAACCAACTCAAGCTCTTCCTTAATAGAGATTACTTCCTTGTCGCGCTGCTCCAATACAATTCTGAAATAATCTGATAATTTTTCTACATAATCTATTGCACCATCCTTATCAGATGAAATAATAGAAATAAGTGTATTGAATGAATTAAAAAGGAAATGCGGATTTACCTGGTTGCGCAATGTGTCAAATTGGCTTTGTATTCGTTCTCGAGCTAATGCTTCTCTTTTGCGAATAGAGTTCAGTCTAATCTTAAGTATTGCCCAAACTAAAATAATCAATGCACTTAAAAGCAAGAGATAAAACCACGCCCTCTGCCAATAGGGTCTTATTATTTCAAATGAATAAGTTACAATGGGAGCATTATCCCACTCGTTATACTTCTGTATTGCGCGCAGCATAAAAGTATATTTTCCCGGTTGTAGTTGGGCAAATATTATGGTGGTTTCATTGGTATTTACCCACTCTTTATCAAACCCTATTAATTGGTATTGATACTTCACATCAGCTGGCTCTTGCAACCAAATGGATATGAAATGAAAAGTAAAATGATTTTGATCAAACTTAAACTCATGCAACGAGGTATCTATTGGTTGCAATAAAATATCCACACCTTCCAGATAAACGCGCGGTGTGCTTTTACTTAAAATTAAATCTTGCGAAAGTCTTATAAGCTCCGCAGAAGTGCCCGCCCATACCTGACCCAGTTTATCTTGAGCTATCACATTCAGATAATCTGCCTCCAGTCCAAATTTTCTATATCCCACAAAAAGTGATTTACTCTCTGCCTCAATAAGAGCAACACATGCACTTGTAAGCAATACTATCTGGTTGCCTCTGCCCTCCTGCATTGCAAATATTTCTAAATTGGCCGCAAGTGCGCCTGTATCAAATTGATACACCCCTTTGCCATCTGTCCACTGCAATCCATGGTCTGAGGAGTAAAACCAAATGTTGCCCAAGTTATCCTCAGCCATTGTAATTACTGACCTACCCGATTCCGGAAATTTTCTATTTAGAAATACAAATGTTCCATTTTTTAAATACACCAATCCATTGCCATCTGTGCCAAACCATACTCTGCCCTGCTTGTCGCAATGGACTGTATAAATGTATCCGCTACCTAGCTCACTTGTTTCGTTGTAATTAACAAACTCCAATTTACCATTAGTAAATGAAAGCATGCAAGCTCCGCCTAATGTAGCCATCCAATAACTGCTATCGGTGCCGGATATGCTCATCACATTATCGTTGAGCAAGCCTTGTTTCTTATTTATTGTTTTGGTTTCTTTGGTCAATGGATTGATTACCCCTATGCCGCTGCCAAACGTTGCAAACCAAATGTTTCCTTGTGCATCTTCCCAAAGGTCTACAATTTTAGGGTCCGTTTCTTTTTTAGAATAATATTCCTCTATTAATTGAGCATTCGAAAATTTATTTTGATGTCTGAAAATCCCTTTCGAATTAGCCATCCATAAATTTCCTTCTCTGTCGCACATAACACTTGTAATGTTTTGAAACGACTGCCCATCGTGATTCTGAATAAACTGTATAGAAAAATTAGCAAGGTCTAACCACGCTTTGCCTGAGCAATACACTGCCAACCCTTCCTTGTCCAGCACTATATCCAAATAGTGCACTTCTAATTGGTTCGTGTTAACCAAATCAAACTGCTGAACTAGTTGGCTTGTCTCATTTATTAAAAAGGCATCATTGGCTTCACTCAGCGCCAGCACTTCATTTTTATAATAGAAGAGATGTTCTATTGCAGCGCTATTTTGTGCATTAAATAAATCATATCTGTACACTTCACGGCTATCTATATTCAGTTTACTCAGCGATCCGTTTTGCATACCGGCTATTACGTTATTGTCTGCTGTGGGCAATAGGCATAATACCAAATTATCTGACAGCCCCAAGGCTGCATCTACAGTCTGGAATTTAATAGTGCCGGAACCATGTGTGGTAATAGATATTCCTAAATCGGTGGCTACTACAATTTTGTCTGCTAAAAAAACTATGTCGTGTACATAGTTGTCTGCCAATAATGAGTTTGTGCTGGTAAAATGGACAACTTCCTTGCCTGCAATACTGAATAAGCCATCGCCATTAGTACCCACCCACACATCTGATTTTTCACTTACTTCAATAGTGGTAATTTCTGAGGCCGATATCTTATTGAAGCCAACGCTATTTTTAGTCTTCTTATTTACAATAAACAAATAGCCTTCATCAAAACCAACATATACATTTTCATTGTCTGCTGCTATGGCAGTGGGCTTAGCATCTACCAGTGAGTCTGGAAAAAAAAATGTGCTGTACTTATTGCCATCATATTTGAGCAAGCCTTTGTTGCTTGCCAGCCATAAGTAGCCTTGCTCGTCCTGAGCTATTCTGTATATTTCTAGGTCAGAATTTAAATCCTCTACCTCCAGCACACTCATCAGAGGATTCTGAGCTATAATGTCTAGATTAAGGCATTGTAGCGCAAGCAAGATTAAACTGGCGAAAATTTTATTGCTTAACCATTTCGCCATTCACATCTATTTTTATGGTTTGTGCAATTTTTTGAAAAACCACTTTCGGCACACGTATGCCATGGTCCTTCAGCAAGCAATTAAATGAACAATTAAAATTATATCCTTTGGAAGATTTGGTTATCTCTACTTCAATTATTCTTTCCTTTTTAACACCATGAATTTCCAGCTGACCCTTTGCTCTTACTTTTTGAGTAGCCAGTGTGGCATCAAATTTATCTACAAGCTTTCCGTTGAAAGATGCGTTAGGAAATTTTTCATTCTCCATAAAGTCTTCCATAAAATGAGTGCGTTGCAACTCACTATTAAATCCCTGAAATGAGCTAATCAAAACAGAAAAAGCAAATCTGTTCTCTTCTATATTGAGTATACCGCTTAGTGCTGTTGATTTGGCAGAAATATTCTCTTCAGGAGCAGTAGACTTGAATGATATGGTAGCCTTGCGTATTTCATATACTGCATCCACTGCGGGTGTAGCATGAGTGAATGCAATGATTGATAATGCTATGCAATAAGAAAATAAGCTACTCATGAAAACGCTTTTACTCCAAAAGTAGCACCATTAAATTCTTTTACCAACTATATATCCCAAGTAATTTTTACTACATCGGAAGTAGGGTGAGCCTGACAGCAAAGTATAAAACCATTGCTCACTTCTTTGTCTGTAAGAGCATAGTTAGCATCCATACTTACTGTACCTTCCACTAACTTAGCCATGCAAGTGGTACACACTCCTCCTTTGCAGCTATAAGGTGCATCTACACCGGCATCCAAAGCTCCATTTAAAATGGTATCGCCATGCTCGCCCAATTCAAAGGTTGTTTCTGTATCGTCTATTACGGTGGTCACTTTGGCCATATATTCCTTATTATTTTATTTTGAGAGCAAAAATATGTCTTCCTGAAATTTACTATTAGCCCAATCGCAAGGATTAACTTGCTCCTTTACCACCACACCTTTGGTATTAATAAAATAGGTTGTGGGAAGGGTATATATATTCAAGTCCCTGAGCGAATTTACTCTATAAAACTCTATTTGTGCGGGCATTCTTGTCTTTATCGCTTCTATTTTTTCAACCGTATCGTCAGTTACAAAAATGTAGTTGAAATTTTTTAAATCCGTATTGGGTATCAACTCAGCTAATTCCCTCATTTCGGCCAGGCAAGGCCCGCACCATGAGGCATAAAAATGTACCACAGTTGGCCCCGATATTCTTTGCGATAAACTCACATTATTGCCAAGTATGTCTTGCACCTGCACAGTTTCAAAAGCCACATTTGGGGGCACTCTATAGCGCCACCAGTAAAAAATTACAAGTCCTGCTATTAAGATGATATAGAAAAGATTTTTTTTCAATAGTCTCTATTGACGTATGCCATTTATAAAAACATGCTGCTGCATAGTATTCCCAAAGCTATAAGGCATGGTAGCCAGAGAAGGCATATCGCGCGTTATAAAAAAGTTAGCCCTTTTACCTAAACTTATTGTTCCTAACTCATTCTGAACATTCATTGCATAAGCTCCATTGATTGTAGATGCATTAACCACTTCTGTTATGGTCATGTTCATATTTATGCAAGCCAAACTATTTACTAAATTCATATTGCCACTTGGACTAGAGCCAGGATTGAAGTCTGTGGCCAGAGCCAGGGGCAATCCTGCATCTATTATTTTTCTTGCCGGTGTGTAAGGAATTTTAATAAACAACGAGCAGCCGGGTAATGCTACACTAATGGCGTCAGATTTTTTTAATGCTTCCAAATCATTGTCGCTAAGCACTTCCAAATGATCCACTGTAAGCGCCTCGTGTTTTATGCTTACCTGCACCCCACCAATGGAATTAAACTGATTTACATGAGTTTTTGGCACAAGGCCATATTTATTGCCTGCATCCAATATTCTATCAGTGTCGTCTACGGTAAAATAATTTTTTTCGCAAAACACATCAATAAATTCTGCCAGGCCTTCCGCAGCAATGGCTGGCACCATTTCGTTCACTATCACATCCACATAAGCACTGGGGTTGGCTTTATAAGCAGCAGGTATAGCATGTGCGCCTAAGAATGTAGCCTTTATGGTAAGCGGATGATTTGCTTTCAGCTTAGCTATTACCCGAAGCATTTTAAGTTCGCTGTCCAACGTGAGTCCGTATCCACTTTTTATTTCTACTGCTCCGGTGCCCATCATCATTATATCATGCAGCCGCAGCCATGCGCTATCATACAATTCTTGCTCGCTTGCTTTTTGTAGTTTAGCAGCTGAATTTAAAATGCCACCGCCACGTGCTGCAATTTCCTCATAAGTTAGGCCGCTTATTCTATCAGCAAATTCGCCCTCGCGGGTGCCGGCAAATACAATATGCGTGTGTGAGTCGCACCAACTTGGCAGCAGATATTTGCCGCTGGCATCTATTACCTCCAAATCGCGCCAATCGCTTATTCCTGGCCAATCTTGCATTAGTCCAAAGTCCGCAAACCTGCCATTTTCTATGGCCAGCCAGGCATCTTCCATTATGGGCAAATGCGCCATTGCACCGCCCTTGAGCAATGGTGCCGGCTCTTGCCACACGCCTACTAACCCTTTTATGTTCTTTATTAATATTTTCACTGCGACTGCAATACTAATTTCAGTAGTAGGTTGTGCAACACATTTTTTTCAATTTCATTCAAAATAAATGTTGAATACCAAACTTTCATACATTTTGATAGCAGGCATGCTTTGTCTTTGCGCGCTGCATTCGAGTGCCCAGTATTACGATGAGGCGGGCAAGGACTCGCTGAATACGCAAAGAAAAAACATAGTTGGGCTGCATTTAAATGTTCCTCTTACATTTATAATGACAGCCTCGCCCAACTATTTGCAAATAGGCCTGAGCTACAAAAGGCAAATAGAGGATTACAAAAGACTAGTATTTCAAGCCAACTGGATTCCTGAAGTATATGAGAACAACGATCAGTTAAATCTTGTTGGCACTAATGATTCCCTATTAATTTATTCATCACGTTTTCAAAAAAGCAATGATTTTATCTTAGGTGTTGGTCAGGAGTGGGGCAATTATTCAAAAACCATTTCGCCCTATTACGGTGTCGACTTTTTATTTGGATATGGAATACTAAACGAAACAAATAGATACTACAAAGCAAGGCGCGATACCATTGGTTCTTCTGTTATTTTTAGCGAAGGCGACACTGTAAATTATTCGCGTGCAGTGGTAGACTATGACAATGCTCCTTACCCTAGCAAAATTGATACACGCAGCTACATTGTTGGTGCTACCTTTACACTTGGGTGCAGAGTGCAGGTAAAGAGCCGCTTTGAAATATGGACACAAATGACTCCGCGCATTTTATACTCACATAGACAATTAACTTACGAAAACATAAACACAGGAAGAAAAGGTTCTTTCGATTCAAATAGTTTTGACTTCCAATTGCGCTTGCTACAAGTATTACTTGCTTATAAATTTTAACTTTGCACTATGCCAGCTAATTCATTCGGAAATTTATTTTGCCTAACCACCTTTGGTGAGTCGCACGGTGCGGCCATTGGCGGTGTTATAGACGGATGTCCTGCAGGCTTAAGTGTAGATATTAATTTTATACAACACCAGCTAGACAGGCGCAAGCCTGGCCAAAGCGACATAACCACCCAACGCAAAGAAGAAGATGTGGTGGAAATTCTTTCAGGAATTTTTGAAGGAAAAACCACTGGTGCTCCCATTGGTTTCATTATCAGAAACAACGACCAACAATCTAAAGACTACGAACACTTAAAAGATGTATACCGACCCGGCCATGCCGATTGGGTATACGAAAAAAAATATGGCCTGCGCGACTACAAGGGCGGTGGCCGCAGCTCCGCGCGCGAAACAGCTTGTCGCGTGGTGGGTGGTGCTTTTGCACAGTTGCTATTAGCCCACCACGGCATAAGCATAGCTGCATATGTGCATAGTGTAAAAGATATAGAAGTAAAAAAACACTACACACAACTTGACTTAAGCACAAGAGAAAAAAACATAGTGCGATGTGCCGATGAAGCTATTGCGCTTGAAATGATAAAGACCATAGAAGCAGCCAAGGCAGCAGGCGACAGCGTAGGTGGCACCATTCTATGTGTGTGCAAGGGCGCTCCTGCAGGGCTGGGCGAACCTGTGTTTGACAAATTAGATGCTGTGCTGGCACATGCCATGCTTAGTATAAATGCCACCAAAGGTTTTGAAATGTTAGAAGGATTTGCCAGCACCCAACTTTTTGGAAGCGAAAACAATCTTAAATACTCGCCAGACAACAACATGACCAGCGATGGTATTACCGCAGGAATTTCTACGGGCGATGACATTGTGTTCAAAGTAGCTTTTAAACCCACCTCCACTATAAGCAAACCACAACAAACTATAAATACGCAAAACGAAGTGGTAACACTAGAGGCTAAAGGCCGCCACGACCCATGCGTGCTGCCGCGCGCAGTGCCCATAGTAGAGGCTATGGCGGCATTGGTTTTAGCCGACTTCTTGTTGTTGCAACGCAGCACAAGAGTGTAGCATTAGCCATTAAAACTATTGGTGTGCGCTTTGTCAAAAACTACTCTAACTTGTCCGATACTAGCGTGTAATTCTTTGCGTTATTTGTGCTATCTCTAAATGATTTAGCTACAATGAAAAAATTTCTTAAATGGACGGGCATTTCTATAGGTATCCTGTTTCTGCTGCTGCTTATTGCTCCTTTCCTTTTTAAAGGCAAAATTGAATCTGCTATAAAACAGGCGGCCAACGACAACTTAAACGCGCGTGTAAACTGGAGCGGTGTTGGTCTTTCGCTTATAAAAAACTTTCCTAATCTAAGAATTACAATAGATGATTTTACGGTAGACAATACTACCGCACCGTTTGACAGTGTTCGCCTGGCGCAAATAGGTAGCCTGGAGGCTGTGGTGGATATTAAAAGTCTTTTTGGCGATGAAATTCAGATAAAACGCATTGGAATTGTAAACCCCATTTTTGATGTGCGAGTAACCAAAGAAGGACTGGCCAATTATGATATAGCCAAGCCTGACACTGCTGCTACAACCGAAACTCCAGCCGAGGCAAGTGGCGGATTCAAAATGAAACTCAAAGAATATTTTATTGAAAATGGTAAAGTAAATTATGAGGACTTAACCATGCCCATGGTTATGAAATTTGAAGGGCTCAATCACTCAGGCTCTGGCGATTTTACGCAAGATGTATTTAAGCTTATTACCCAAACCACTGCCGATAAATCCACCTTTTGGTTTGACGGTATAACCTACTTAAACGAGGTGAAAACCGACATGCAGGCAGATATTGAAATGGATATGAAAAACTCCAAATACACCCTTGCAGGCAATCAAATAAAATTAAACGAATTGGAACTTGGTGCACAAGGCTGGGTGGCTATGCCGGGCGAAGACATAGATATGGACATTTCCTTCAAAGCATTAAAAAATGATTTCAAGCAATTCCTTTCCATGGTTCCTTTAGAATTTGCTAAAGATGTGAAAGGGGTAGATGCCAGTGGCAATCTTGCATTTGACGGCTACGTGCGAGGTAAATACAACGACACTAGCATGCCTGGCATAGGACTAAATTTAGGCATTGACAATGCACGCTTTAAATATCCTGATCTGCCCAAAAGTGTAGACAATATAAATGTAAAAGCCGCTATAGTGGCTGACATGAATGTGATGGATAATACTACAGTGGATGTAGAAAAATTTCATTTGGAAATGGCCGGAAATCCAGTGGACATGACATTAAAACTACGCACTCCTGAAAGCGATCCTTTTATAGATTTTATGTGCAAAGCATTTGTTGATTTGGACAATGTAAAAGATTTTATTCCGCTGGAAAAAGGCGATGATGTGCACGGACAAATAAATGCAGATGTGGCCATGAAAGGCAACTACAGCACTGTAGAAAAAGGCAACTACGAAAGTTTTGATGCAAAAGGAATGATAGACATTAAAAACGTGTTATTCAAAAGCGATTCAATGCCTTACGACTTGCAAGTGAATACAGCCCTTTTCAATTTCTCGCCCGCATTTGTTGACCTAAGCAACTTCAATGCGCAAATAGGCCGCAGCGATTTGCAGGCAGCAGGCAAAATTGAAAATTACCTTGCATATGCACTCAGAGATTCGTTGCTAATAGGCAATTTTAATATTAGCAGCAACCTAATGGACCTAAACGAATTTATGACTGATGATACTGCCGCGCCAGCCGCACAGGTAGAAGGAACCACAGCAGAGGCAAGCGCTATATCGCCCATTGAGTTGCCCGGCAATATTGATTTTGACCTGAACGCCAGCTTTAATAAAATGATATATGATGTAAATGAAATGACCAACGTAAAAGGCGGCATAACACTGCGCAACAAAATTGCTACTATGCGCAATTTGTTTATGAATGTGCTGGAAGGTTCTGTACTTATGAGTGGCGACTACAATGCACAAGATTTAAGCAAGCCTAAAATGGATATGACCTTTGACATTAAAGACATGGACATAAACAAAGCCGCCAATCAATTTAATACCATTGACAAAATGGCGCCCATAGCCAAGGCATGCACTGGCCGATTTACAACTAAGTTTAACATGAAGTGCGACTTGTCGCAAGACATGATGCCCATAAACCAAACAGTAAACGGCATGGGTGGACTTAGCACCAAAGATGTTATGATAAAAGACTTTGAACCACTGGTGCGCCTGGCTGATAAAATTAATTTAGAAAAATTAAAACAAGCTCAAGCGGTGAGCAACGTAAACGTGTCGTTCAAAATAAAAGATGGCACTGTAAACGTGGATCCATTTACTGTAAAAATGATAGATGGAATACCCATGAAAGTGCAAGGCTACACCACACTGGACCAAGACATCAACTACAATGTGGATATGGACATACCCTTTGACAAATTCCCAAGCGGTGCTGTAAACCAAGCCAACACATGGATAGGAGAACTGAACAAAAAACTAGGTAGCAACCTAAGCATAGGAAGCAAGGTAAATGTGATAGCCCTAATAACAGGAACAGTGAAAGACCCTAAAGTGGGTGTAACCAGCAAAGCACTTGGCGAAAATGCCATGGCTGATTTGAAAGAGCAGGCAATAGCTGCAGTAAAGGCAGAGGTGAAAGAACAAGTAACCGACCTGAAAAATGACGCACTTGAAAAAGCAAAAGCAGAAAAAGAAAGATTGGTGAATGAAGCAAAAGCTGCACGAGATAAAGCATTGGCAGAAGCAGCTATACAGCGCGACAATGCAAAGAAACAAGGACAAGCATTAGCGCAAAAAGCAAAAGACGAAGCATACAAACTAGCTGACGACCAACTGGCCAAAGTGAAAAACCCAATAGAAAAAATAGCCGCAAAACTAGTAGCAGACAAAGCTAAAAAAACCGCTGATGAAGGCTATAACAAAGCAGTGGCCAAAACCAACGAAGAGGCCGACAAGGCCTATGGCATAGCAGAAAAGAATGCAAACAAACTAGTGACAGATGCCGAAGCAAGAGGCGATAAAATGATAGAAGATGCTAATGCTAAAAGTGATCAGCAGATAAATAAGATTAAATAAAATTTTTTCGAATAGGAACATTATTAATCCGTGCGCATTGTTTTAAAAAATGTGCACTGATTTTTTTTATTCTATTTATTAAATAAAATATCCATTATCGAAATTTACATGTGCTAAATCTTGTGACAATTCATTCGTTCCGCAACTCAATGCTATTACATTTGAAAGAGTTTAGTTTTTTGAAATTACCTATTAATCAGAAATTCTACCAACACGTGAAAATACTTTCATCAATACTATTCTTATTCTGCTCCAGTGCTTTGCTTGCACAACACTGCATATCCGAACGCTATTCTGAAAACGCACTATTTGATAGCGCGCAAATTGTAATACAAAACAACGTAGAGTATGGCGTAGCCCTGCACCAATTCACTAATCAAAATGTGAGCCTGGTAATGGATGTTTATTACCCCGACCAACAGATAGACGGCCTGGCAGAACGCCCTTTTATACTAATGATACACGGTGGCGGATTTATAGGTGGTGATAAAAACGAACTAAGCTACGAGAGCATAGAGTTTGCCCGCAGAGGTTTTGTGGTGGCCAACATAAACTACCGTGTGGGATGGAATTGCGATAATGTATTATGCATAAATTGTTTTGGAAGCAATATGCAAAAAGCTATATACTGTGCTGTGCAAGATGCCAGAGCAGCCATGCGCTTTGCCTATGACAACAAAGAGGAATGGGGAATAGATTCCAACTGGATATTTATGGGTGGCGAAAGTGCAGGCAGCATAACAGCAATGCATGCTACATTTTGGGACCAAACCGAAGCTGAAACAAACATACCGGCAGGCTTTAGTGCAGTGGCTGGCGGATTGAATGACACAGGCAATGCGTTGCCCAACCTCTATGAGGTAAAGGCGCTTGTAAACCATTGTGGCGCTATGCAAAATCTGGCGCATTTGGACAACAACCCAAACATTCCAATTATATCCTTTCATGATGGCAACGACTGTGTGGTGCCATATGGTTATGGTTCGTTAATAGCCTGTTTTTGTCAGGGTTTTTTGGGTGTGTCCGGCTCCAGCTTAATACATGCGCATCAGAAAAATGCGGGCCAATGCACAGAGCTTCATACTGCCCCACAAGTGTTGCCTAATCACTGCACTTACCCTAGCCAATTTTGGATGAATCTTAGCTGCTGTTTCTTAAAAAGGGCTATGTGCGGCTATTGCATCAACTTTGCTGATGACGACATTTATGCCACTCCTATATGCTCCAATCTTGCAAATACCACTAACGAAATTTTAGGATGTACCTATGCAAACGCAATAAATTACAATCCCGCTGCTACGGCTGACGATGGTAGTTGTGCCTTTAGCACTAACGAGTCGTGCGCAGGCGATTTTGATTTAGATGGTGTAGTGGACATGGACGACTTGCTGCAGTTTATAGCCGCATATGGCAGCGTTTGCCCTAATTAGATATGCTATAAAAAGTTGTAATGAATTTTTATTAGTCCAAATTATGCATTAGAAATTTTCAATTGCACAACTTGGCATAAAATAAAAAACCCACATCGCCAAACTATTCAGATAGCAGATTTTACGTTTTTAAAAAAGGTAGTATATCCTTCTAACTGCATTTCGTGTATACCCAAAATACCGACTCTTAATTAAAACTTCTCCCTGGTTAGAGGGCGTCTTGCATCAGCTCACAATCCGATACAAAAACTTCAGTCATTGGTGTTGGTGCCTAAACCTTAACCGACTTGCGAAAAATTAAAAGCCAAACTTTTCTTATTGCACTCCATATCAACCAAAATGTGGCATGCTAAAGGTTGTCACTCCATACTGCTAAAAATAAATTACTACTTCTTTTTTACTTTGTTAGGTGAGTAAAATCGAATGAATTATTTATCCAATGTGGGTCTTTTACATTTTCATACACCAACCTTTATTGGTGCGTTCAAACTGTCTAACGAATCAATTTGAATCCGAAATATAACAGAATAGACTACAAATTGTACTCTAATGGCCACTGTAGTTCTTAACCGGAAATGAACCACTGTTTTCAACATTTGTGAATTAGCGGTAAAAGGACGACTTAACAAGAGTTTGCAGGGTTTTTACCCACTTATTTATACCTTGGCAGGCGCATAAGAGCGCACCAAACCAACTATTGCTACCACTGTCCATATGGCTTCTAAAATGGTAAAAGGCACTGACTCCAGCAAAATACTTCCCCAAAAAGCCATGGAACCCCCAATAAGGTTTAGCACAAAATACACTTTAGAATCGGCAGTTATTTTATGAAAGGTGGTTAGGGCAAAGGCCAATAGAATGAAGGTAACCCCTATTCCACTTATGATGTCTGTCTGATTCATGATAATTATTTGTTATGTGCAAGAATGAGGCATTATTCACACCATTCAGCCATCATTTTTAGCTTGTTGAAAAACAATTTTCAAACGCACCAATACACACTAGCATTAATGCATTTTTGACTCACACTTACTCCTGCATTATGTCTGACAACGATTTAGTAATTCACCTGGAACATGCCGAAATAAGGCAGATGGAAAACGTAATACTTAAAGATGTAAATCTTCATGTAAAGGCGGGTGAGTTTGTATACCTTGTAGGTAGAACAGGTAGTGGCAAAAGTAGTTTGCTCAAAACATTGTATGCCGCTCTGCCTCTTTCTAAAGGCAGCGGCATGTGCTGCGGCTTCGACCTTACTAAAATAAAACGAGCTCAAATACCTTACTTGCGCAGAAAGCTTGGTATAGTATTTCAGGATTTTGAATTGCTTACTGACCGCAGTGTGAACGAAAATCTGGAATTTGTAATGCGCGCCACCGGCTGGACAGATGCGAAAGCTATGAGCAGCCGAATGGAAAGCGTACTAGAATTAGTAGGCTTAGATGGCAAAGGATATAAAATGCCGCATGAGCTAAGTGGTGGCGAACAGCAGCGTGTGGCCATTGCACGCGCACTTCTCAATACTCCGCATTTAATTTTGGCCGATGAGCCTACGGGCAATCTAGATCCTCAAACCAGTTTAGAAATATTAAATCTATTGCTTGCCATAAGCAGAGCAGGCACAGCAGTAGTTATGGCATCGCACGACTATGCCACTATGAAAAAATTCAACTGCCGTGTTATAATATGCGATGAAGAAGAGGTGCGAGAAACAACCGATATAAATCAGTTGGATAGCATACAAGCCTAATCTGTACCAATGGCTGAAAATTTTGTAAGCATCATTATTCCGTTGCACAACAGCAAAGCCACGGTGAGCCGTGCTATTGAAAGTGTGCTAAGCCAAACGAATGCTCACAAAGAACTCATTATAATAGACGGTGCCTCTACTGATGGTAGTATGGACATTGTAAAATCGTACAACGGCCGCCTTTCATATAAAATAAGCGAACCCGACAGTGGTGTATACGAGGCTATAAATAAAGGCCTGGCCAAAAGCAAAGGCGATTGGATTTATATTTTAGGAGCAGACGATTACCTTGCCTCGCATGATGTATTGGAAAAGGTTTTTACGAATGTGCCTAACGGATGCAAAATTATTTTTGGCAACGTAAAAAATGAAGATGCAAAAAACCGCTTTGTGACTTCATTGCACGAAAACACTTTTGACTCGAGGCTTGTATATAAAAACACTTTGCATCAGCAAGGTGTGTTTTATCACAAATCCATTTTTGCGCAATTCCAATTTGACCAATCGTTAAAAGTTTTGGCCGACTATGACTTGCACTTAAAACTATACAACGAGGAAGTAAAGGCGCATAAATTAAATTTCACTATAGCCAATTGCGATGCACAAGGTTTGTCTAAAACATTTAGTATAGCATTGTACCGCGAAGAGTTGCGCATTAAACGCAAGCGTTTGAATCTATTGCTCTACCTGGCTAACATTCCTGTGGCCATTGCCAAGTACACAGTTAAAAACACATTGGGCTAATTCTATTCAATTTGTTTCTCAAGTAGAAAAATAAAACAGTGCCGCTCAAGCGCAAATGCTCACAGCCAGGCATTAATAAGCTTTAGGTAAATTTAGAACTGACGAAGGAAACGCAAGTCGTTTTCGAAAAACATACGCAAGTCGTCTACCTGATAGCGCAACATAGTAATGCGCTCTATGCCCATACCAAAAGCAAAGCCTGAATATTTTTCAGGATCTATACCACTTGCCAAAAGCACATTAGGGTCTACCATGCCGCAGCCCATTATTTCCAGCCATCCTGTTCCTTTGGTAATTCTATAATCGGCTTCAGAGTTCAGTCCCCAATACACATCCATTTCAGCACTTGGTTCGGTAAATGGAAAATAAGACGGACGCAATCTGATTTTTGCTTTTCCAAAAAACTCCTGCGTAAAATGTTGAAGGGTTTGTTTCATATCAGCAAACGATACACCTTCGTCAATATACAATCCTTCTATCTGATGAAATTGGCAATGGGCACGAGCGCTCACGGCCTCGTTTCTATACACTCTGCCGGGCATCACTATGCGCAAGGGCGGCTTTTGCTTTTCCATCATACGCACCTGCACACTGCTGGTGTGGGTGCGTAGTATCATATTTTTGAGCGGGTCTTCTTCGTTTTGTTCTACAAAAAAAGTGTCCTGCATGTCGCGCGCTGGGTGCTCAGGCGGAAAATTAAGTCCACTGAAAACGTGCCAGTCATCTTCTATTTCAGGCCCATCGGCTACTGTAAAACCTATGCGCGAAAAAATTTCGAGTATTTCATCTCGCACTATAGACAATGGATGGCGTGTGCCCAATGGCACAGCACCAGTAGGGCGTGTGAGGTCTTCGCCCGTGGCCACACCCATTTGCGCTCCGGAGGTTTGCTGCTGCAGATCTTCCAGTTTGGTTTGCAGAGCAGTTTTTAACTTGTTCAGTTCCTGCCCCATCACTTTTTTCTGCTCGTTGCTTACAGTTTTAAACTCTTCAAAGAGTTCGTTCAGCAAGCCTTTTCTGCCCAAATATTTTATACGAAAAGCTTCTACCTCTTGAGCCACTTCGGTGGCAAAGGCTTCTACCTCCGCTAAGTATGTGTCTATTTTATCTTTCATTCTCTAATTCAAAAAAAAATATTTAAAGCAGAATTTTCAATTGCATAATCTGAGTTAATCTAATATTACTTCTTGAGGGTCATGCTCATTGTAATATTTGTAACTGGTCTGTCGCCCGGCATTTTTGGGGTATTAGCTATGGAGTCTATAATATTTAAACCCTCCACCACTTCGCCAAACACTGTGTAGTCCATATCCAAACCCGGAGTGCCGCCTATGGTTTTGTACATATTCTTTTGCTCATCGGTGTATTTAAACCCTGGCATTTTTGTAGCTACTCGTGTTTCCATTTGGGCTAGTTGCATGTCGTTCATTTTAGTACCTTGTACTATATAAAACTGGCTTCCGCTGCTTTCGCGTTTTGGGTTTACAAAATCGCCTTGGCGCGCAGCACATAGGGCACCTTTTTTATGTACAAGTGTAGGATTGAACTCTCCGGGAACGGTATAACCCGGACCGCCTGATCCCAACTGCACACTTGGCGGTGCATTGCGGCTATTTGGGTCGCCACCTTGCACCATAAAATCTTTTATCACTCTATGAAAAATGAGTCCATCATAATATTTCTTATCCACCAGCTGCAGAAAATTGTCGCGGTGCCATGGCGTTTCGTCATAAAGTTTTACTACCATTACTCCAAAGGGCGTTGTTATTTCCACTTTTGCATTTTTAGCGCCCTGCTCGGGGGTTAATAATACCGGAGGTATTGGCGCAGGTGCAGTTGGTGCAGGTTCTGCTGCAGGTTTAGACTCAGCTACAGGAGCTTGGGCTACAGCTGCCTCTCTGGTTTTGCTTCTGTTTTTACATTGGGTTGTGCTTAATACTAGTGCTATGGCTGCGCAACCTATTAATAGAAGGCTTGGTCTTTTCATCATCGGAAAGGGGTGTTTTCTAAATTAATTTGAAAGCGCGAAAGTAATTATTTCAAAAACCATAAAAAAATGAAGTCTATACTAAGTTTCTCTTTATTCATTATCCTTTTGGCCTCATGCCAAAAAACCTCTCCCACAATGGCCACTATTTTGGTAAAAAACAGTGCTGGCCAGCCTTTGCCAGGCGCTACTGTAAGATTATACAGCAATGGCAACGCACTAAGAGAAAAACGATTCGACCTAGAACTAATCACTGATGGCAGCGGCAAAGCCACTTACGACTTTACAGACTACTATAAAAGCGGGCAGGCAGGCTTTGCAGTATTGGATATTTCTGTGTCTAAAGGCAACCTTGAGGGCGAAGGCATCATCAAGGTGGAAGAAGAGCAAACTACCGAGGAGGTGGTAGTGCTTCAATAAACCGTGCTGCTTTTAGTCTTAATATGGCCAAAAGCCCAGCAAACACTAGTTTTTACACACTTTACTTTAACCAAAACCAACCCATTTGCTTCTTTGCACACCAATTTTGCATTAAGATTTGAACAACTATTTTTTTAAACTTGGTGCGGAGATGATGGGCAAAGCCTTAAAATTGCTTTTCTTTGACTCGCTTTAAACCGCATAGAGAATTTCGTAATGAAAAAGAAACAGACTTATATATTCACTATCGTTATGTTGCTTTTAGCATCAATTGCGGTAAACAGTTGTAAAAAAGACAAGCAGACTATAGCTACTGTGCTGGTAGTAAATGATGAGGGGCAGCCAATACCTGGCGCCACCGTACGACTTTATTCTAACCCAAGCGAAATTCCTCCGCCACCCAATGCATTGCGCTTTGATACTACGCAGGTTACCAATGGCACCGGCAAGGTTACTTTCGACTTTAGCGAGTTTTACAAAAAAGGTCAGGCCGGATTTGCCGTGTTGGACATAGAAGCTTTCAAAGGCAGCCTAAATGGCGATGGCATTATAAAAATTGAAGAAGAAACTACAACGGAGGAAACTGTTATTATTGAATAATCATTTGCTCCTTTTTTAAAATAAAAAATTGGAAAGTCGTCAAATAAAAAATTTGGCGACTTTTTTTATGCTCTAAATTCAACATTAATAAGAGTTCACCTTGAAAATATTGGAAAGAAAGCAGTCCAAGGATGAACATTGGAACATAGAAGTTTGTAAATGAAAGTCATAAATCAAACTTAGAACAACAATACTATTTATGCAAAAAACAATACTTGTATCAGGAGCCAATGGCAACTTAGGAATGCGCATAGTAAAGTCGCTAATTGCCGAGGGCGCTAACGTTAGAGCCTTGGTGAGGCATGATACTGCCCATACTAAAACAACAGAGCTGGAGCAATTGGGGGCCAAAGTGATAAGGGTTGACTTATTTGACACTAAGGATGTAGAAAAACTTCAGGAAGCATGCTCTGGTGTGCATTGTGTAATATCTGCCTTGGCAGGGCTGGATTCCAGCATAATTGAAGCTCAAAAAAACTTACTGGATGCCGCTGTAAGTGCAGGTGTGAAGCGCTTTATTCCTTCTGACTATTCATTGGATTTTACTCCGCTTATACCCGGCCGCAACAGAAATTTGGACTTGAGAAGAACATTTCATGAATACATAAAAACCACACCAATAGCGGCCACCACCATATTCAATGGTGCATTTGCCGACATGCTTACTGGGCAAATGCCGTTAGTGCTTTTTAAACAAAAGCGCATTTTGCATTGGGGCAGTGCCGACACGAGAATGGATTTCACATCTATGGACAATACCGCATCCTACACTGCTAAAGTGGCGCTGGATGACAACACCCCACGTTATTTAAGAATAGCAGGAGACAGAAAAACACCCCGCGAATTTCAAACTCTAATGACTGAAATAACTGGCACCAAATACAAACTATTGCGAGCCGGAGGCACTGGCCTAATAAATGCAATAATAAAAATAGCGCGCACAGTGGCTCCTGGTAAAAACGAACTATACCCCGCCTGGCAAGGCATGCAATACATGCGCGACATGGTGGAGGGCAAAGTGAAAATAGAGCAATACCAAAACGATAGATACCCTGAAATAAAGTGGACCACCGCTAAAGACATTTTAACTGCCCACTTGGAAGCTACTCTACTATCCTAATTATGGGCCGTTTGCAGGTCCATAGCGGGAAAAAATACTGTTCTAAAAAAGGAGATTCATTCAAACTTAAAATTACAGGACAATAACATTTTGCTCTACTTGATTTAGAATACTACATTTGCCGCCCCTTAAAATTTGTAGTTGAGTTTATATCGGGATGTAGCTCAGTTGGTAGAGTACACGTCTGGGGGGCGTGTGGTCGCACGTTCGAGTCGTGTCATCCCGACCATTTTTTTTTCCTTTTCATTGGGGGGTGTTTAGTCGTCTCGGCTCATATGAGAATATTAAGACCACGTGATCTAAGATTTTATTATGAAAAGGAAGATTCAACCTCTTCCATTTTTTTTATTCTTTTCACAAAAAAAATTCTTCTAAGCACCTTTTGCTTCTCACCTTTGCGTCCATGTATCAAGAAGCGTCTTTCAGCGGAGTTCTAAGAATTCTTTTTTGGTTTTTCGTTATTTCCATGGCCATTCGTCTTTTAGCCAGATTGCTGTTGCCTTACATTTTAAAGAAAAGCGAACAAACCATGCGTGCGCGCATGCAACAAATGCAAGATCAGCAGCGCCCGCAGCGCCACGAGGGCGAAGTAACTATTGAAAAAAACAGCTCTGCACACAAAACAGCTGGTGCGGGCGATTATGTGGACTATATTGAGATAAAAGACTGATTTTTTTTTCAGCACCCTTCTGCCTCTTACCTTCACCGCCTTACCAATTCCTTACCTTAATTCAGTATGAAAAATATTCTTCTGAAAATAGCGCCACATGCTGCGGCAGTTATCATCTTTTTAATCATTGCCCAACTATTCTTTAGTATGGAAAATGCCGACTACAGCCTTAGACAGTCGGACATAGAACATGTAATGGGCATGAGTAAGGAGCTGGTAGACTATCGATTGATGCACGATGGGCAAGAGGCACTCTGGTCTAACAATATGTTTGGCGGTATGCCCGGCTACCAAACCAATGTGCTCTACCCTTCTAACATACTGAGGCAAATAGATGCTTTTATAAAACTCTATCAATACCCTGCATCGGGCACACTTTTCATGTGCATGCTTGGCTTCTATATTTTTTGCCTTTGTGTACGCATCAATCCTTGGCTTGGAATAGCTGCAGGTATTGCATTTGGACTAAGCACTATAAATGTATTGTACTTGGGTGCAGGGCATACTTCTAAAGTAAACGCCATTGCCTACATGGCACCTGCACTGGGCGGAGTGCTGCTTGCATACCGCGGCAAATGGATTTTAGGTGCTGCAGTTTTCGCATTGTTTTTTGGCCTGCATGTGGCTGCATCGCATTTGCAAATGACTTATTACCTCGCATTTTTATTGGGTGCAGTGGCTTTGGCAGAGTTCATACATCTTTTGGTAAAAAAGCAATGGGTATATGCATTTAAAACCAGTGCTGTTCTTATTGCCGCCACCATTATAGGCATATTGCCCAATTTGGGCAGCTTACTTACTACCTATGAGTACAGTAAACTTACTACACGCGGCAAATCTGATTTGACCATTACAGCAGAGGGCGCTACTAAAGATGATGCAGACAAAGAAGGTTTGAAACCCGATTATATTTTGCAATACAATATGGCATCTGGCGAATGGTTCAGCGTTTTTCTGCCTAATGCCAAAGGCGGCAACTCTGCTTATATAAAGAACGATAAAAAAGTATTGCAAACTGTACCCTCTAAATTGCGAGAGCAAGTGGGCGACATGAACCGCTACTGGGGCGAGCAGGAGTTCTCAGGTGGTGCATTTTATTTTGGAGCATTCATTATGTTCCTGTTTGCAGTGGCACTAATTTTTAGCAAAGACAATTTAAAATGGCCCTTTCTTGCTCTTACACTATTGGTAATTGCGCTAAGTGTAAAAGAGCTTACAAAGCTTAATACCTTTTTCATTTTCGACTTTCCTTACTACAACAAATTTCGCGACCATAAAATGATGTTGGTTTTGTTGCAAGTAATGGCACCTGCTTTGGCATTTATTTTTATTGATGGTCTTTTAAAAACCGAACTGAATGCAAAGCTGCGAAAACTTCTTCTAATTGGCACCGGTGCAGTGCTGGTGGTAGGAGGTGCTCTTTGCCTTATTCCTAGCGCTTCAGGCGAGTTGATGAGCGCAGGTGACAAAGAAATGTTTGACCAATACGAGTCGCAATACAAAGACAATGCTAATGCCCTTAATCAAATAGATGATATGCGCTCTTCCCTGATTAACGTGCGCTCGGAGATATATAAAGAAGATGGTAAAAGAAGCTTATTGCTATTTGTATTAGCCGCATTTGTATTAGTTGGATTAGCGCTCCAAAAACTAAAATGGTTTGTGCTGGCCCCAGTAGTGGCCCTAATAGTAACGGGCGATATGTGGACAGCATCTGAAAGATATATGAACGCAGACAAACGCGAGGGTCAATACCTGCACTACGTAAAAACCGGTGACAAATACTTCCCTTACAGCCCTGACAAATGCGATATGGCCATATTGGAAAAAGAAAAAAACAATGTGCCGGATTTTACAACTGAGGCTGATGCGCTTGAACAAAAATATTTGAATACCGCCCCGTATAAATACGTAAAAGACAAAAGCAAACCTGCTATGGCCGCTCAATTCGGAGCGTTGAGTCTAAATAGCAATTACCGTGTGCTACTTGGGTCGCGCGGAGTATTTACCGATGCATCTATCCCCTACTTTCACAAAAGCCTTGGCGGCTACCACGCAGCCAAGTTGAAACGCTATCAGGAAATAATTGACTTTTATCTGACGCCTGAAATAACTGCATTTAGCGATGCATTGCAAAGCCGCAGCATGCCTAAAGTAGACAGTGTGCTGGCTACATCTAAAGTGATAAATATGCTAAACGCTAAGTATGTAAAGTATTCAGCAGAAGCTCCTCCTATTGAAAACAAAAATGCTATGGGCAATGCCTGGTTTGTAAAAGATATAACAATAGCCGAGAGTGCCGATGAGGAAATAAGTAAAATAGCAACCACTGACATAGCAAGCGCTGCTGTAGTGCACACAGAATTTAAACAAAGTGCCAAGAGTGCTTCTGCAGTGGATTCTACATCGGTAGCTACACTTACTGAGTATGGCACTAATTATTACAAATACACTGCAAGTACTACTGTGGAGGCCCCACTTATTTTTAGTGAGATATACTACCCAGAAGGTTGGACATGTAAAATAGACAACAACGAAGTTCCATATTTTAGAGCTAACTACATATTGCGTGGTGTACAAGTACCGGCTGGCGAGCACACCATAGAGTGGAGTTTTGAACCTGCATCTTATAAAAAAGGTGTTACTCTAAATTGGATTGGTTCATTCACCTTGCTTGGTTTATTGCTTATAGTGTTTGGCTGGAACATAAAGTCGCAAATAAAAACCTATACCGATACCAGCAACTAATGTGGACGCAAGTCTTCATACCGATTTTATATGCAATAGTATTTACCGCCATCGTATATCGGTGGCGGTTTTTTCATGTAACTCATATTCAAAAAAAATGGGTGACGCTAGCCTTTGTAATAAAGCTAATGGCAGGTGTAGCACTTTGGTGGGTATATTCATTTCATTACAGCGGTGCTGACGAAAGCGATGCTCTTAGATATTTTAATGATGCCAACATCATAAAAGGACAATGGAACGAAAACCGTAAAGTGTTTTGGAGTTTTATGCTTGGGCAGCAGGACACAAGCCTCGCCTATCAAATAATCTATGACAAACTTGTGGGTTGGCATAGTGGATACAGGTATGGACTTACTAATGATTGTCAAACCATTATTCGGCTCAATGTTATCATTGGATTTGTCTCCTTTGGCAGCTATCATGTACACTGGATGTTTATGTCATTCATAGCATTTATCGGGTTTACTGCGCTTTACAAAGCATTTCAACATGATTTTGCACACAAGCACAAATGGTTATTCATAGCCTGCTTCATGCTGCCTTCTGTAGTGTTTTGGAGTGCTGGTTTGCTCAAAGAAGGTCCTACCATGCTAGGCGTTGGTTTTCTTTTTTGGGGCTTAAAGCTGTGGACTGAAAATTATAGAAACTGGATTTCTTATTTGATAATAGCGCTGAGTTGTGTCCTGCTGGCAGCCATAAAGGAGTATGTGCTATTCGCCCTGTTACCCGGTATTGTTTTTCTTATTGCAGTAAAGTTGAGCGGTGCAAGCAAGCTGCTCATAAAATTTGCCGCAACTCAATTACTCTGTTTTATAGTGGCTCAAAATGCCAACCACTTTTTCATTGGTGGCGATTTTATATATGTTCTAAATAAAAAAAAAACCGACTTTTATAACACATCGGCTCTGCGCAATGCACAAAGTACCATTTATATACCAGACTCTTCCTCCAACAGCGCTTTTATGCTGCACTACCCGCAGGCCTTTGCGCTTAGCTATTTGCGCCCTTACATGTGGGAAATAAAATCGTGGATGTACGCGCTTTTCGCCTTAGAAAATTTGTGTTATGCAATCATGCTTTTAGTCACCATTTTTTTCTTTAAAAAACCAAACGCACAATCGTGGACCATGCTATTGGCCTCATTCTCTTTTGCATTAGTACTTGCTTCTATTATTGGCAATTGCGTGCCTGTGCTTGGGTCCATAGTGCGCTACAGAATAGCTGCATTGCCGCTATTAGCTATATGCTGCCTGGCCTGTATTGATTTTGAAAAAATAAAACGTGTTATTCTGCGCGCCTAAGTTGCCTTATTGCCTTAATGTGCGCAAACAATACTATAGGCACAATAAACGATGGTAGCCATATGAATGGGAAATGGGAAATTGCATAGTTAGGAGTTTGAAAATCCCATTGCTGCATGGCAGTGGGCGCAGCACCTGCAGCAATTACCACTATGGTGGCCAATGAAATAATTCCTAATACATTCCAAATTAATAGCACCGATTTCGATATTATTTTTCTATTGAAATAAAGCACCGCCATTATTGGCGCAGTTATGCCAAATACTATATCGAAATTAAAACCATGAAATGTCATGCTCAAAGGCACTTGCTTATGTTGCGAAAGCCATAGCAAAACGAGCTCCACTGGTAAGCGCACTATATGAATCCATGTCAATGTTTTTAACGACAAACTCGCCTCAAATCGTTTACCTCTTTTGCTTAGAAATACCGATAGCAATACCACAAGCGCCACAGCTATGGGAAATGTAATATGAGGAGGTATGGAAACTCTGTCCATGTACCACTTGTTGAGCGAGAGGGTGCTTTGGAATATTAACCACAACAACAAACTGAGCGATATAATATTGGCTCTATTCCTTACAACTTCATTGTCCGATTGAAGCATGCTTAACGCAAAAAGCACCAATGTAAATAGTGTGGTAAGAATAAAAACAAGAACTATATGAAAAGGTATTTCTAGCATTAGATTATTATTATAGGTGCCAAATATGTATTGTAGTTGAAGGATTTAAGCGATAAATCCTCATAAAACTAAAGGAATAACAAGCATTAAGAACTTTTGCTCATATTAGTCTGTTAGATTTGGCCTCTGGTAAAATATATGACTAACGCTCCTGCCCAACCTCGCAAAGTAGCTGACCTTAAATGCATTTGGAAACGAAGTGCAGTGGATCAGCAGGAGTTTTATGCTCTGCACTTTAATAGTGTGCATGATATACCAGCTGCAGAATGGAACAATATTGTTGAGAATAAAAATGCATTTCTGGCTCTGGGCTATTTAGCAGCCCTGGAGGATACGCACGACAGCGGTCTCGAACTCAGATTTGTAATGTTTCAAAACAGTAAAAATGAATTTATAGGAATAGCTGCATTTCAAATAACACATTTTATAACCAGCCCAGATGCTTATAGCAATCAATTGCTTAAATGGATAAATCAGTTAGCAAAATTCATTAGGCGAGGTCATGTGCACAACATACTCATATGCGGCAATGCGCTAGCCACAGGCGAGCACGGTTTTTATTTTTCTAATTCATATGCCAATGCACTATCTGAAGAAGAAAAAGCGCGATTGGTACTAGACGCCATGCAGAATATTTCTGCAGATGAAAAGAAAAATGGCAAAAGAATTTGTGCCATGGTAGCTAAAGATTTTTACCCAACGAGCGATAAGTTTCCATTGGCCCTTTCGCGCAGAGGATTTACATCTTTTCAGGTAGACCACAACATGGTTATGCCCCTGTTGGTTGAATGGAAATCTTTTGACGACTACCTTGCTGCTCTCAATACTAAGTTCAGAACAAAAGCAAAAGCAGCTTTTAAAAAATCTGAACAGTTGGCAGTGCGTCCTATGACGGCAGAAGAAATTCTGAAACATTGCGATCGTATGCAACACTTATATAGCAATGTATACGACAAGGCCGATTTTAGATTGGGTAAGTTAAATGTGCATGCTTTATCACTCATGATTAAAAACATGCCCTATGAATTTTTTGTAACAGGCTTGTTTCTGAAAGAAGAATTAGTTGGTTTTTGCACAGCTGTAAAAACTGACCAAAGCATAGAGGCGCATGTAATAGGAATAGACTATGAGAATAACCGAGAGCATTGTGTATACCAGCGCATACTATACGAGTATATAAGCCTGGGTATAAAACTGGAGTGCAACCGCATAGTATATGGCCGTACTGCTGCCGAAATAAAATCTACTATTGGGGCTATGCCTGTAGATTTAACTTGTAGCATTTACCATCCGCGCACTATTAGCAATGCGTTGCTCAACCTCATTCTAAACTA
Organism: Flavobacteriales bacterium; assembly: GCA_031418455.1. GTDB lineage: Bacteria > Bacteroidota > Bacteroidia > Flavobacteriales_D > Sanyastnellaceae > JANNVZ01. The sequence goes on from JANOXJ010000251.1 coordinate 25,608, forward strand.
TGTAAAACCTTCTGACTATCCGCACCGCAACCCATGGCGAGCAGAGGTATTTGAAGAAATAAAAAATGCTAAACTTTTTTAACTCTTAAAAACATTGCAAGCATGAAAAAAGAATACAGCAACGGAGAAGTTACCATTATATGGCAACCTGACTTGTGCATCCACTGTGGCAATTGTGCCAAAGGATTGCCCGCAGTATTTCATCCAAGAGTGCTACCGTGGATTACTGCAGACGAAGCTACTACTCACCAAATTATTGACCAGGTAACAAAGTGTCCAAGTGGTGCGCTTAGTTATAGAATGAATGCAGACCAAGGTGAATCCAACCCAACCTAAATGCAATTAAAAAACGAAAAATGGCTACTTGCCGTACTTGCAGCCATTCAATTCACCAACATAGTGGATTTTATGATTATGATGCCCATGGGCGACATACTCAAAAAATCACTTGACATAAGCCCTGGCAAATACGGTCTGCTTGTATCATCCTACGGACTTGCTGCAGGCGTCACTTCATTCTTAGGTGTATTTTATTTAGATTATTTAGACCGCAAAAAAGCCTTACTGACAGCCTATTTCGGTTTCATGTTAGGCACACTCAGCAGCGCCATTATTCCTACTACCGACAGTGCTGAGGTTAACTATTATCTGTTTATTGGCACACGCATATTTACGGGTATTACAGGCGGACTACTAGGTGGATTAGTGCTTTCCATAGTAGGCGATACTATACCGCTGGAGCGCAGAGGCAAAGCCATGGCAGTGGTTACAATAGCGTTTTCATTAGCATCCATTTTAGGTATTCCCATTTCCCTTATGTTAGTAGATGCTTTTGATGGCAACTGGCATGTTCCATTTTATGGTGTTAGCTTAATAAGCATTCCGGTTTGGATATTGGGGTATAAAATAATTCCAAGCATGACAGCTCACTTAGCTGCTGCCAGAGCCAGACACAACAGGTTCGATACTATTAAACTTGCATTTACCACTCCGCAGCAGCGCACCGCTCTGCTGTTTACCATATTGCTGGTGCTAGGTCAGTTTACCGTCATTAGTTTTCTTACTCCATTTTATGTAAACAATGTGGGTGTGCAGCAAACTGATGTAAAATACATATACCTGGTAGGAGGCTTAGCCACCGTGGTTAGTGGGTTTATGATAGGGCGCTTGGTGGACAGTCTTGGACGCTTTCGCATTTTTACCATTTTCGCTTTGTTATCCATAATACCAGTGCTCATCATTACTCACTTATCGGTAGTGCCGTTTTGGGTGGTACTCATTATTGCTGCGTTCTTCTTCATATTTATAGGAGGCCGCATGATTCCGGCTAATACCATAACAAGCGCAGTGGTGCCGCCCGAGCACCGCGCAGGCTTTATGAGTCTAAATAGTGCTTGCATGTCGTTAGCCAGCGGCAGCAGTGCAGCTCTGGCAGGAGCTATGGTGAGCCAGGCCGACAAAAACAGCCCCATTTACGGGTACGAAAAGGTGGGTTATGTGGCGGTGGCTGCCACTATTGCGTCTCTTTTTCTTATTAGAATTTTAAAAGGAATGGCAGCCAATGTGTCCAAACCGTTAAAAAGTTAGCCCTACTGCGCTATTACAAAAAGATTTCTTCCGTCTATTTTCGCCCAGAAAATTATTATTCAATTACAATAAAATATACATGCGGATTGTTGCGCAAATACCTCATCCTAAATTGAAAATTTCTATTTTTCAGTACAATGAAAAATACATAATTGAACTAGAGGCTGCGCAATACAAGCAAACCTATAAAATAAGCGTGGACAGCGTAAATAGTTTGGAAGAAGTAAAAGCCCTTTGTACCGATGAGTTGCTTGAAAATTCTATGAAACGTTTTTCGCAAATGCATGCTGATTTTGCCACAGCTTTTAAAACTATTTCAAATACTTAATTAAATTATATGCTTTCAAAAATTTCTCTTGCCATAAGCTTAATTCTTTCTGTTGCTGTTGGCTACCTGCTATTTAAAAAACCAACTGCAGGAACAACCACCGTGGGCAACGAACAAGTAGAAGTAGCCCCAGCGCTGCAGAGCGAGGGTGGCCCAAAACCTACTGTGCTGGCATATATAAATGGAGATACACTGAATGCACAATACAAATACATAGTAGAAAAAACCAATCAGCTGAATGGAAGAATGGATGCTGCTGAGAAAAAAATAAAAGCTGAATATGCAAAGCGCCAGAAAGAACTACAAACCTGGGAGGAATATGCGCAAAAAAACAAACTAACCCCGGAAGAACAGCAAACTGCTGCTGAAGAACTACAGCGCTTGCAAACAGAAATGCAAGCTATTGAAGAACGTGAACACGGCACACTAGTGCAGCAGGAAGAAGAATTGCAAAAGGAACTGATGAAACGTGTAAATACTTATGTAGAAAAATTTGCTAAAGAAAAAGGACTGGATTATGTGGTGAACTACCAAAGCGGATTTCAGTTTATACTCTATGGCAACAAAGGCTACGACATTACCTCTGAAGTAGTGGCAGGCCTCAATGCAGAATACGAAGTAGAAAAAGGTGGCAAATAATTTTTAAGAAATTTAGCGTTATAATTAAGAATTTCTGACATTAATAAAAACAACAACATTCGCTCAAAACTGAAGCTGAAATAAAATGACACTGGCAGACCAAAAACTGAAACAAAACGTATCTGAATACATCATCTTCATGTGGCAAATGGAAGATTTGGTGCGCGCAGTGTATTTTGATACAGAGGCGCTGGATGAATTCATACACACCTATTGCCCCAACGAGGAAGCATTTGGACCAGAGAAAAAATGGTTTGAAAACCTGATTAGAAAAATGCGCAGCGAAAGGGTAGAGCAGCGAGGCCATTTGAGCGAGATACACGAACTACTTTTCGAACTCAATTATTTGCACAACACGCTTATTAATGTGTTGAAAGAGTCTACATACCTTGACCTTTACCGCAAAGCACAGCCCAACATACAAGACTACCTGCAGCGCAGCGATGGCAAACCTACCAACGATGTGGAGACCTGCCTTACTGCCCTCTACGGAATGCTCCTGCTAAGACTGAAAAAAGAACCAATAACAGAAGAAACACAGCAGGCTATGAAAACCTTTAGCGACCTGTTGGCAAGATTGGCTCACCACTATGGTCTTATGAAAAAAGGTGAAATGAATTTTGCCCTGAATTAGAGCATTTTAGACCCTCAAGCAACTACTTTTCCTGTTCCGAAGTCTATACATTTGGATAAATGTGCTTATTTTAGCTGTGCTTTAAAAATTGCCTGAGCTCAAATAGGGTTCCTTTATTCTGATTTAGACCAAAATGAAACGCGGATTTTTCCTCACCATTCATGTTGCTTTTGTTTGTGTTATGCTATTATGCGTTAACACTATTTCCGCGCAATTAACTGTAAACAATGCGGTGAATGCAGCCGATGGCGTGCCCAACGTGCTTCTAGGTACTGGTGTTACTGTAACCAACATAAATTTCTCCGGTACTCCTGAGCAAATAGGATCTTTTAACTGCGCAGGTGGTTGCAACCTTAATTTAAGTTCTGGCTTAGTAATAGGCACAGGCAATATAGACCAAACCCCCGGCAACTCTGGCGGCACATCGTCTGCAGGGCCCTCTTCTGGTTTTGGAGCCTCAGACCTTGACCTTGTGGAACTAAGTGGTAATACCCTGAATGATGCCGCAGTGTTGCAATTCGATTTTGTGGCCACAGGTAGTAGCATTTCATTCAATTTTGTATTTGGCAGCGAAGAATATCCTGAATTTGTAAATGGTGGTTACAACGATGCATTCGGATTTTTCCTAAGCGGACCGGGTATTACAGGCCCCTACCTGAACAATGCTGCCAACATTGCGCTTATCCCAAACACAAATACACCCGTTACTATTGACAACGTAAACTCCGGCCTCAATTCCACTTATTATGTAAACAACAACAATAGTGTAGGCAATACTAACGTGGTAGAATGCGATGGCTTTACTACTGTGCTTACAGCTTCGGCCGATGTTATTTGCGGTCAAAGCTACCATATAAAAATTGCCATAGCCGATGCAGGCGATACAGGATATGACTCATTTGTTTTCTTAGAAAGCGATAGTTTTACAAGTAGCAATCTATCTGCAACACTCACCTCCCCTAACCTGTCGCCACCCGGTGGTGGTTTGTATGAGGGATGTCAAGCGGGCAATATTGTTTTTAATGTGCCTGAACTAACCACTCCCCAAATTTTTCAATTATCATATACCGGCACAGCTATTTATGGAGTTGATTATGATTCCATACCAACTCAAATCACCTTTCCTGCAAACCAAAGCCAACTTGTAATTGGTATTGATGCCATTGCCGATGGATTTTTAGAAGGATCTGAAACGCTTACTGTGACCATTTTAGGTGCTACATCTTGCGGGCAAAATGTAGATGTGGATGTAATAATATCTGACTTGCCGGCATTGAATGTGAACACCCCAGATGTGCCTATAAATTGTGGACAGCAGGCAACACTTTCGCCTAACGTGAGTGGTGGCTTAGGCAACTATGTAGTGCAATGGCAAAGCGGACCTACTAGCCCTACATACACGGTATCGCCAAGTGTTCCTACCTCTTACAACTTTACAGTTACCGATACATGTGGCGTGGCTGCATACAATGGCGTGGCCAATGTGGTATTTATAGACAATCCTCCTTTGTTGCTCTCTATAGGGCCAGACCAGGCACTTACCTGTCTGGACGATATAAATATGAGTGCCAGCGTAAGTGGTGGGTTTGGCACATATGATTATGCGTGGACTTCTAATGGTGTGCCAATTGGCAGCAGCTCATCCATTGCATATTCTACTAATAATGCCACTCAAATTATTCTTACAGTAACTGACGATTGTGGTGAATCTATTAGCGACCTTGCTAATGTGACTTTCCCTCCGGTGCCTATGACAGCAAACTTAGGACCTGACATGGCTGTAACTTGTATAGAAGAAAATTTGCTGCAACCAACAGTAACAGGAGGTGTAGGAACCTACACTTATTCATGGTCTACTCAAGCTGGCAACCTAGGCAATGGAACTACACTGCTCTTTCAAACAGACGAAGATGTAAGTGTAGCCGTAACCGTGCAAGATGAGTGTGGCAACTCTGACACAGATGAAATAAGCATAGCAGTGCCGCAAGTAGCCATGACCTCTGACATAGGCAACGACCTAACAATAACTTGTATAGACGCTATACCAGTTAGTGCTAATGTAGCCGGTGGCGTGGGCAACTATAGCTACACCTGGAATTTGAATAATGTAGTGGTGGGAAGCGGACAAACTTATACTGTGGTGACAGATAATGATGGAGCACTTACATTAACCGTTACTGACCAATGCGGCAACTCCACTACTGACAATATAGATATAGATGTGCCCCCAGTGCCTATTGCAGTAGATGCAGGCAACAACCTAACGGTAACATGCCTCGACAATTCAACATTGACAGCAACAGTAAATGGTGGCGTTGGTACATACTCTTACCAATGGCTCGCAGGGCTTACCAACCTTGGCACACAAGCTTCTATCAATTACCAAACGGATCAAAATCAAACAGTGACATTGTTGGTAACGGACCAATGCGGCAATACAAATACCGATGTGTTAACCATAGATGTGCCACCTGTGCCTATAACTGCTAATGCAGGTAGCGACCTTAGTGTTACTTGTCTTGATGTGTCGCCACTTGCAGTGCAAGCTAATGGAGGTGTGGGTACATACAGCTACCAATGGTCTAACGGTATAAATACAATAGGGCTGAATGCTACTGTAAACTACCAGGCTGCAAATACCCAAGCCATAACCGTAGTGGTAATAGACCAATGCGGCAATACCGACACTGACCAATTAACAATAGACGTTCCGCCAGTACCTGTTTTTGCATATGCAGGTGAAGACATGTCGGTAACATGCATAGACATAAGCATACTTAGCGGAAGTGCCACAGGTGGTGTAGGTGCATATGCTTACCAATGGACAGATGCAGATGGTGCAGTGGGTGGCTCGGCCAATGTAAATTATCAGACTGATGCCAATAGCATAGTAGTGCTAACCGTAACTGACCAGTGTGGCAATACTGATGTAGATGATGTATTAGTGGAAGTGCCTGCAGTGCCCGTGGTATTAGTTGCTTCTAACGATACCATTATTTGCTTAGGAGAAAGTGCTACTTTCTATGCTCAAGCCACAGGCGGTGTTACAGACATTACTTACGAATGGGACTTAACACCTGAAAATAATTTCTCGCAATACACAGTATATCCCACCGCATCGCAAGCCATACCTTTAATGGCTTATGATGAGTGCGGCAATTCTGCAAGCACCACTGTGTATGTAACAGTGCTGGATGTGCACCCAAGTTTTATAGCAGAATATGTGGATGACAATACAGTGCAGTTCACAAACCTTACACCCGATGCAGATGTGATTGAATGGATTTTTAACGATGGCACTACCTCATCAGAATTAAATCCAGTGCACACATTTCTAACTGCTAATGACTGGCAGGCCACATTGGTAGCCACCGTGGAGCCTGGCTGCTCGCGCACTATAAGCCAAGACTATCAGCCAATGGGAGCCATATTCGTTCCTAATTGTTTTACTCCCGACAATGATGGAGTAAATGATTTTCTTTTTGTAGAAGGACATGATATTGCCAAATTCGAATGGTCAATATATAATCGCTGGGGCGAAAAAATATACACCAGCACTGACATGAGTATGCCATGGGATGGCTCATGTAAGAATGGTGAATACTATGTGCCTGATGGAGTATACCAATATCAGATAGTGGCTTGGGGAGAGCGCAACAACATTATAGAAAGACAAGGCAGTGTTTTAATCATTCGCTAAGCTTTACGTTCACTGCGCAAAAAAGAAATCTATTCAGTATTTGAAGTTTAAAAACCTTGATTTAACTTCTAAGGCTTTACTTCAAGTTTTTCAGCACCTACAATTACGTAATGACTGTCGCCACGCCATGGCAAAGTTTTGCGATACTCTTCATATTGCAAGCGTATGCATGCATTAGGGTCAAGTTGCAATTGAATGAGCTTCTCCTCCACTTGCTCATCTATTACTGAGAATACGAATGTGGTAGGAGCGCTTATAATATCTCTGCATCCTTCTGTAAGGTAGCCTTCGGTGGTTTTAAAAATATTGCCCTTTGTGCTTATTTTTATATCCTTTCCTATTCTATCGCCTTTGCTATAGGCATTGTAATAAAACCAATAGATATACCCCGAAAAAATAACTAACACCAACAAGGCAATTTTAATAATCCATCCGCGCAGTTTGCTTTTTGGTGCAGTTACCGGGCTTGTTGTTGAGGTTGTATCAGTTGCCATTGTATTACAATTTCAGTTGTTTTACTACTTAGTTCTTTGCTATTGGCGGCTAAATTAACTTAACATGCTCAAATATAACAATGCTTGAATTGCTTGCTGCTCGCACAAATAAACTTTTAGCTCCGCTTCATATGCCACGTTTGCAACTTTAAAGTCGGCTAGAGGCCACTGAATTCTCTAAACTCGAGTTGAACTTTTCACCATTGTCCTTGTTCTAATCTTTAGTTTCTACAATATTTCAGACACAAAAGACCATTTTCTCATGAAAAAAATTTATCACTTAGCCACGTGCAGCACCTGTCAGGGAATTATTGATGAATTTGGTGCAAAGGCCAAAGGCTTTGAAAAACAAGATATAAAAACCGAAAAAATAACTCCAGGCCAATTGGACGAGATGAAGGCACTTGCTGGCACTTATGAGGAGTTGTTTAGCCGCAGAGCTTTAAAATACCGTGAGCTTGGTCTGAATGAAAAAACGCTTACCGAAAAAGATTATCGCAAATTCATACTGGAAGAATACACCTTTTTGCGCAGACCTGTTGTAATAAATGGAGATAAAATATTTGTGGGCAATGCCCCAAAAACAGTAGCCGCAGCCAAGGCCACCATGTAATTTTAGGTCTACATTCACTTAAAAATATATTTGGTTAATAAACCTTAATTGAATCACACTGCTTGTGTTAGGTTCCATACTTTGGCCTTCCACTTCATTTATTCAATTTCTTGAAAATTTCTATCCGCGAATTATGGGTTTTTGGTTATAAGAATGCCCTATCCTGCCTTTTTCCGGTTACCATTTTTGTCCTGTTGGCATTGTCCAAATTCATTGCATTGGGGCCATTGCCCCGATACGATTTTTTGCTCATAGCCTGCATAGTGGTGCAAATAGCCATGGTGCTAACTAAGTTGGAAACGAAAGACGAGGCGGTTGTTATTACCCTATTTCATTTATTGGGTGTAAGCATGGAAATTTTTAAAGTAAACATGGGCTCATGGAGTTATCCTGAATTTGCCTATTCGAAAATTGCAGGAGTGCCCTTGTATAGCGGCTTTATGTATGCCAGTGTAGCCAGTTTTATGTGTCAGGCATGGCGTCATTTTCAACTTTCCATATCAGGCTGGCCAAAATCAATAGTGGCCTGGATACTGGCCATTGGTATTTATTTTAATTTCTATACTCACCACTTTATGGTGGACTTACGGTGGCCGCTTCTGGCGCTGGTGCTTATTGCATTTTATAAAAGCAAGGTCCATTTCGTTACCACAATCAAAAGGTTTATGCCAGTATCCCTTTCCTTTTTACTTATTGGCTTTTTCATATGGCTTGCAGAAAATATTGCTACCTTTTTTGGAGCATGGAAATATGCCCACCAGCATGATGGATGGGCCATGGTAAGCCTTCATAAAGTAATAGCCTGGACCCTTATGTCCATTGTAAGCTATATTATTGTAGCGCAATTAAAATTCATAAAATCTAATATTGCGGGCAGTGAAAACCAGCCCATAGAATGAGACTTACATTTGCAATGAATAATTATGCGCATACAATTTTCAAAATATCAAGGCACTGGAAATGATTTTATCATTGTGGACAATCGCAATGGCCTATTCCACCCTACCAAAGAGCAAATAGTGCATTTGTGCGATCGCAAATTTGGTATTGGTAGCGATGGACTCATTTTAATTGAAAGCACAGGCTTCTCGGATTTTTATATGAATTTCTTTAATCCTGATGGCTCGCAAAGTTTTTGTGGAAATGGAAGCCGCTGCGCAGTTCGCTATGCTCAGAAACTTGGATTAGTGGCCAATGAAGGCGAGTTTAAAGCTATAGACACCAAGCATGATTTTACTTCAGATGATGAGGTGGTGCGCATAAAAATGAAAAACATTTTAGGCATAGAAAGAGAAGAAGAAGACTTTATTATTCATACTGGTTCGCCACACTACATTATTTATAAAAACAACATTGACCAAATAGATATACTATCTGAAGCCCATAAAATAAGATACAGCGAACGCTTTAAAGTTGCTGGTATAAATGTAAATTTTGTAGAAGAAAAAGATGGCGTGTTGCACGTGCGCACATATGAGCGCGGTGTAGAAAATGAAACATTAAGTTGCGGCACCGGTGTTACTGCAGTGGCGCTAAGCTACGGATACCAACATCCGGAAATAAAGGAAGTAACCGTGCAAACGCGCGGAGGGAAACTCTCAGTTGCATTTAATAATTTGGGCAATGGCGAGTTTGAAGAAATATGGCTCATAGGCCCCACACAATTTGTTTATGATGGAGAAATAACTGTATAATTTTTTTTTTCTATACCATTCTGAACAAATGAAAAAACATTTTTCCATTCTCCTTTCCATTTTTCTTTTAGCAAGCACACAATGCTCAGCCATAGATACGCTTAGCAATGATGCCAGACTAACCATTCTTACCTGCAGCCCCGGGCCAGATTTATATAGCATATTTGGTCATACCGCCATTAGGCTGGAAGATTATGGCAACAGCCATAACTGGGATATGGTATATAACTATGGAACCTTTGACTATTACACTGAAAACTTCTATGTAAAATTTGCGCGAGGCAAACTTCCATATCAACTTTCGGTATCAAGTTTTGGTGATTTTCAAATAGAATATTTACAAAC
>JANOXJ010000252.1:0-5309 GCA_031418455.1 Flavobacteriales bacterium
GTTATGAAAGCGCTTACTAAAGCAAGATTGATTTCAATAAATCATCCTTATCTTAACGAAAGCGAGAACCACTCGATTTAATTGTTGTTATTTATACTCATCAGACTCACGAGATAAAGTTTTAGAGATATGAAACTGCTAATAATACTGGTTATAGTACTTGCCATAATTGCACTTGTGCAACTAACCAAGGTGTACGATCTAACTCGCTCTTTGCGCAAGACAAGAGAAGAGGAAATAACTCCTGCCGATAATAAAATGAATGCCAACCTCATGCTGGTTTGGATGATAGTATTCTTTATTGGCACCATAGTGCTTTATGGTAAATACCATACCTACCTCCCTGACTCCGCATCGGAGCATGGCAAGGACGTAGACTGGCTTATGGACCTGAACTTATGGATGATAACCATAATGTTCTTTATTATGAATGCCATGCTTTTCCTTACAGCCTGGAAATTTCATTACAAAAAGGACAGAAAGGCGAAATTTTTCGCACATGATAATCGCCTTGAGATGATTTGGACCGGTATTCCCGGTGTAGCTATGGCTTTCATTATCGTTTTCGGTCTTATTACCTGGAATAAAATAACAGGCCCTGCATCTGCCGAAGCAATTCAGGTAGAAGTGTACTCTAAGCAGTTTGACTGGACAGTGCGCTACGCTGGCGACAACAAAACTTTTGGTGCTAGCAGTTTTAACCTAATAAGTACAGACAACGCTTTAGGTTTGGTAACCAGAGAAAAAATTCAATCGAAACTAACTGAGATTGACGCAGAAATAGAAACGGTTAAGAAACAAATAGAGGAAAACAAGAAACTACCAGTAATGCCTGATAGTTATATTGAAACTCTTCAGGACAAAATTTTCAGACTTCAACGCCACAAGCAAAGAATACTGGATTTAAATGAAAACAAAACTGCAACTGGCCTAAGCGATTGGGAAAGTGGTGCCGATGACAGAATAGCTAAAGGTGAAATGCACCTTCCGGTAGGCAAAGAAGTAGAATTCATTTTCCGTTCGCAAGATGTAATACACTCTGCATACATGCCACACTTCCGTGCACAAATGAATGCTGTGCCTGGTGTACCTACTCGTTTTAAGATGACACCAATTATTACTACCAAAGAAATGCGTAAGAAATTGGGTGACGATAAATTTGATTACATACTGCTATGCAACAAAGTATGCGGTGCAGCGCATTTCAATATGCAAATGACCGTAATAATTGATTCGCCTGAAGATTATGCTACATGGTTAGCTAAGCAAAAAACTTTTGTAGCAGAAGAGAAAAAAGAAGAGCCAGCTGCAAAAAGTGATACAACAGCTACAGCCATGAACAATATGGGTGCTAATGCAGTTGTAGCAGCAAAATAAATTTACAATTATTTTTTTTTAAATAAACGATACTTACGATAAACAGATGGGAGCAACTTCAGAACATGGACATGGTAACGACCATCATGGCCATCATCACCACGAAGAGAGTTGGGTAAGAAAGTACATCTTCTCAGAAGACCACAAAATGATATCGAAGCAATTCCTTATCACTGCAATCTTTATGGGAATTGTAGCAGTAATGCTTTCTATTTTCTTTCGCCTTCAACTAGGCTGGCCTGGTGAAAAATTTGGTGTACTTAACTTTTTCCTTGGCGACAAGTGGGCTCCTGAAGGAGTTTTAGATAGAAATGCTTACTTAGCACTTGTAACGATACACGGTACCATCATGGTATTCTTTGTACTTACCGGTGGTCTTTCGGGCACGTTTGCCAACTTGCTTATACCATTGCAAGTGGGCGCGCGCGACATGGCTAGTGGCTTTCTAAATATGCTATCCTACTGGGCATTTGCTATATCAAGTGTTATTATGATAGCCTCGCTATTTGTAGAAGGCGGTGCTGCAAGCGGTGGTTGGACAGTTTACCCTCCACTTTCCGCTTTGCCACAAGCCATGCCTGGTTCAGGTACTGGTATGACACTTTGGTTAGTATCCATGGTATTCTTCATTGCATCTTCCCTCCTTGGTGGTCTTAACTACATAGTAACTATCATCAACTTGCGTACAAAAGGCATGTCTATGACGCGCCTTCCACTTACTATTTGGGCGCTATTAGTTACCGCTATACTTGGTGTACTTTCATTCCCTGTGTTAGTATCGGCTGTAGTGTTGTTGCTAATGGACCGCAGTTTTGGTACAGCATTTTACCTGAGTGACATTTACATTCAAGGCGAAGCACTGGACGTTACTGGTGGTTCTCCACTATTGTTCCAGCACTTGTTCTGGTTCTTAGGTCACCCAGAAGTTTACATTGTACTTCTTCCTGCTCTAGGTATTTCTTCAGAAATTATAGCCACCAATTCGCGCAAGCCCATCTTTGGTTATAAAGCCATGATTGGTTCTATATTGGCCATTGGCTTCCTGTCATTCATAGTATGGGGTCACCATATGTTTGTTACAGGTATGAATCCTTTCCTTGGTTCGGTATTCGTATTTACAACGCTGCTTATTGCAATTCCTTCAGCAGTAAAAGGTTTTAACTACATTACCACGCTTTACCAAGGCAATATCCGATTTACTCCTGGTATGTTGTTTTCTATAGGCTTAGTGTCTACCTTCCTTACAGGTGGTTTAACAGGTATCATACTAGCTGACTCAGCACTTGACGTAAACGTGCACGATACTTACTTCGTGGTTGCTCACTTCCACATAGTAATGGGTATGAGCGCCATATTTGGTATGCTAGGCGGTGTTTACCACTGGTTCCCAAAAATGTTTGGCAAAATGATGAACAACAAATTGGGTTATGTTCACTTCTGGCTAACACTTGTGTGTGGCTATGGTGTATTCTTCCCTATGCACTTTGTGGGTATGGCTGGCGCTCCAAGACGTTATTACGACTATTCAGAATTCCCATTCTTAGATTGGGTAATGAATCTTAATCCAATCATATCTGTGTTTGCTATAGTGGGCGCTGCTGCTCAAATATTGTTCTTGATTAACTTCTTCCATAGCATATTCTATGGCCAAGCAGCTACTCAAAACCCATGGGCAAGTAATACACTAGAATGGACTACACCAGTGAAACACTTACACGGTAACTGGCCTGGTGCTATACCAGAAGTGCACCGTTGGGCATATGACTACAGCAACCCTGAGCATGAAGAAGATTTTGTGCCGCAGGTAGTGCCTATGAAACCTGGCGAGCACGCACACTAGGCATTAGCTTAATTCATTCAGAATATTAAATCCGATTGGTGACCAATCGGATTTTTTTTAGCTACGAAATAGAGTCTGTTTGAGTTAGAACAAAGAAGTTTGCTCATTCAACTCTGCGTACGAATAAGGTTCTAAAGCCTGCGGTGTGTTACCCACACTGTTTTTTCCTTTTAGTTGCCTCACAGTATGCGCTATCATTTCCGAACCTTCATAAGGCTTTAGTAAACTCGCTATATCGTCTTTGGTGGCATCTTGTGCAAGCCAAAGCGCTAAAGCATGGCCACTTAGTATTAATGGCATACGAGGGCCATCTTGCTTAGGATTGTTGTGTATGGTGCTCAGCAAAGCATTGCCCGGGCATGTAACTATACTAAAAGTTTTCAGAGTAATGTTGCTTCCAACCTCCTGCCATTGGTCCCAAATGCAAGCCACCATTAATGGCTCGTGGTCAGCAGCAGTTATGTAATATGGAAATGTTTTTTTGCCTTTGTGATAATATTCGAAAAAACCCGACAATGGCAAAAGTGCGCGGTGTTTGGTAGCGGCATTCTTAAACGAACGCTTTTCAAAAATACTTTCGCCACGCGCATTGAGCGTGATGTTTGCAATCTTTTGAGCCTCTGTCTTTTCCTTAATAAACATGGGCACTAAACCCCAGCGCATGGTTTCTATTTTCAATTGTCCGTTGCTACTAATAAGGTGCAACAAGGGGTGCTCAAAACCCGAAACATGGTACACGGGTGTGCCCGTTAACTGCTTTTCCAGTTGTTCCAAAGTGGCAAGTATATCGGCCGGTGTGTGGCCTTTTCGCTTACCCGCTTTGGCTATATTAGATTTTAATTGGCTTACTTCGTAACACATAGTGCGAAGGTAGTCAAGCTTGAATTAATTAATTAACCCAATTCATTTCACTCAAAAAGCTTCACCCATATTCAACGTTAGAAATGCTTCATCGCCTAAGTGCGTGTAATTCATTTTTTTTTGAAAAAAAATGAAACAATCACTAAAGCGGGATTAACCCAACTAAATCAAATACTTCGGTTTTTCAAACCTCCTATTGATTAATTTGGGTTTAACTTCGTCCGATGCATCTGTTGAAGTTTGCCATAACTCTTTCTGCCCTTATTTCATTTAACAGTACATCTGTATTGGCACAAACCATTAACCTGTCTGACTCGCTCAGGCATGTGTTGCGCAGCAAGCCAATGCCCACTGCCAAGCTAGACTCGCGCAATTCTTTTGTAACTGGAAGCAGCGCACAAATACAAGGTGTAAAAGCAGGCGTGGCATACAAAAAAGTACTCTCATTTGGACTTGGTTATAACTGGCTTGCTACTGATTTTACTGAACGAAAAACCTACGAAAATGTATCGTATGAAGCATTTTTAAAACTGCGCTATGTGGCTCCTTTTATTGAATATTCGTTTTACAAAAAAGGACCATGGGAAGTAGCAGTGCCTTTGCAAATAGGAGCCGGAAAAAGCTTTTGGCAAATAGAAAAAGATGGTCAAAAAATAAAACTAAACGCAGGAAATGTATGGCTGTATGAACCCATAATGACGGTGGAGTACAAAGTGCTAAACCTAATAGGCATAGGTGGCGGAGTAGGCTATAGAATAATGCTGAAGAACAACAGAGAAATTGAAAGACAGTTTACATCGCCTGTATATGTAATACGCGCGCGTATTATTTTTGATGAGGTGATAAAAAAATTAAGGCCGCCTAAAACAGATTAGTTGTACCCCAACTGATCTGCATTGAGCGAGTTTGTAACCTACCCGCGTGTTTTAAAAACTATATAAAACTATACCTATAGTGCTCAAATGAGCTTGCGATACAAATGTCATACTCAAATAATATTGAATATTCATTGGTATAGATATGATTGACTTCGAATTGGATTTTATATTTGATATATGAAGCGTTTAGGAAATAACATTATGTACCAAGTCTCCAAATGGCGCGGGCTTAGCGCAGCGTAGCCCGTGCCAAAGACTCTTCTTGGCTTGCAGCCAAGTTTACTTTATGTTAGCCCCATGAGCGACAAATACAAAATACGGAGCACAGAACTACCATACTTTGTTACCTTCAC
>JANOXJ010000253.1:0-2077 GCA_031418455.1 Flavobacteriales bacterium
GTATTATGAAAATGGATTTGCAGAAAAGCAAGATGTAGATCAACTGCAGTTGTCGCTAAGTGATTTAGACGTTCAAATAAATTACGCGGAGCAATCGCAAAAATTGACGCTCGATTTATTGAAGTTTCAAATGGGATTCCCATTGCAAAGCGAAATAAAACTGACTGATACAGTAGAGACCCTCATGGCAACTGATGCAGAATCTCTTATGCAAGCTCCCTTTAGTGCTGAGCAAAATATAGATTACGAATTGGCATCTAGCGGACTGCGCATGCAACAGCTGAATGTAAAAGCTAAAAAGGCGGCCTATCTGCCTACACTGGCAGGTTTTTGGACCATACAAACACAGGCGCAGCGTCAGGAATTTAATTTTTTCGATACCAGCAAACCATACCTCTATGGTAACTTTTGGGGATTGCAATTAAGCGTGCCAATACTAAGTGGTGGTCAGCGCAAGCATGCCTTGAGCAAGGCAGAGTTAGAAGTGAAAAAAGTGGAAGACCAGGTAATGCTGGTGCAGCAAGGTGCAGAGTTGGAATACAGAGCTGCAAAAATTGAAATGGACAATGCAATTAAGGTTTTTGATGCAAGTAAAAACTCGTTGGAATTAGCTAAGAGCATTTATAAAACATCCGAGATAAAATACAACGAAGGTGTAGCCAGTAGTTTTGATCTTACCCAGCGCAATGGTCAGTCTATACAAGCTCAAGGAGCATACATACAGGCAAT
Organism: Flavobacteriales bacterium; assembly: GCA_031418455.1. GTDB lineage: Bacteria > Bacteroidota > Bacteroidia > Flavobacteriales_D > Sanyastnellaceae > JANNVZ01. The sequence goes on from JANOXJ010000253.1 coordinate 730, forward strand.
GCTCAATTTACTAAAAGCAAAAAACAGATTAGCCAAAGCCCTTAACCAATACTAAGAACAACTAAATTAAAAAATTGATATGCTCACAACATTTATAAAACAAAGCACTATGAAACAATTTATGATATTGGCCCTTGTGGCAGCATTGCTTGCCTCATGCGGTGGCGGCCAGGACAAGAAGGCCAAGTTAGAAGAATTAAAATCCAAACACTCAGCTTTGGCCGATGAGATAAAAGCATTGGAAGCAGAAATAGCACTTACTGATACTACCAAGCGCGCATCTAAAATAAAAGATGTATTGATTACAGAAATGCAACCAAGCGTATTTAGACACTATATAGATGTGCAAGGCAAAGTAGATGCCGACCAAAATGTGGATGTGCAACCACTTATGGCTGGCAAGGTGCAGCGTGTGTTGGTGAATGAAGGTGATAATGTGCGCGCTGGACAAGTGCTTGCTGAAATAGAGCACGATGTGTATACAAAACAACTGAACTCATTGCAACCACAAATGGCTCTTGCAAAAGAAATGTATGAACGTCAGCAGCGTTTGTGGGACCAAAAAATTGGTTCTGAAATGCAATACCTCCAAGCTAAATCGCAAAAGGAATCTATGGAATTGCAAATGGAAACATTGAAGGAGCAAATTGATATGTCAATTATTAAAGCGCCTATAAGTGGCACTATAGACCTTGTGGGAATTAAAGTTGGCCAGCTGGCTTCTAACATGTCTTTTGTTCCTGCCTTTCGCATAGTTAATTTAAGTAGCTTAAAAATTCAAGGTGAAATAGCAGAGTCATATGCCAACAAAGTGCATGTGGGCAATAGAGTGAAAATACATTTTCCTGATTTGAATACCGACATAGAATCTAAAATAAGTTTTGCTGAGCGTGTAATAGATCCTATGACACGTTCATTCTCAGCAGAGGTAGCATTGTCTGGCGACAATAGTCAGTATCACCCAAATATGGTGGCTATCTTAAAAGTGATTGATTATGAAAATACAAATGCAATTACTTTACCAATCAATGTTATTCAATCAAGCAACAATGAGCAATTTGTATATGTAGCCATAATAGATGGCAACAAAACAGTAGCGCACAAAAGAGTTATTACCACAGGCAACACTTATGATGGTATGGCTGAGGTGCTCACTGGTCTTTCTGCTAACGATAAAGTAGTAACTACTGGTCAGCTTGATTTGGTTGACGGTATGCTCATTCAATTTTAATAACTCACAACACAAAAGTTTATGTTAGAAAAATTTAAAGAGTTTAAACCCACCAGCTGGGCTATAGACAATAAAACTACTATATATCTGCTTACAGCGTTTATTACTCTGGCGGGT
>JANOXJ010000254.1:0-3209 GCA_031418455.1 Flavobacteriales bacterium
CTAAACATATGCAATGTAAAAAAGCGCGCAGTAATGGATATGGCCGAAAGTGAAGCCATAGCAGTACGCCAAAAATCAAGCGAATTAGGTTTGAAAGATTCAGGAAAATAAAATGAACGGTTTGTAACATCATCTGTACAGAAGACTAACAAACCATTAAAACACACGCATTATGACATCCATTATCGTCATTCTCATTATTGCACTAATTGTGGCAGTTATTGGTTACGACCTTAGCTTCACCAATGTGCTTACCAAGGAAAGAAACGACCTTGTATTTGAAACCAAAAACAAGGCGTACGGTGCTTATCAAATTCGCAAATCCAATGGTTGGATTGTGGGTATAGCCATGTTTTCAATAGCATTTATTGCTGCTGCAGGCACAGGCATACCTGTGCTGCTGGCCAGTGGTATTATGGACAAAGTGGAACCACCAAAAGAAACTACCGTGGAAATGATAGCGCCACCACCGGTAGATCCTAATGAGCCACCACCGCCACCACCACCACCGCCACCGCCACCACCACCGCCTACTATTAAGCAAATTCAGTTCACTACTATAGAGGTAACCGAAGAGGAAGTAAAAGATCCACCACCTGCAGTAGACGAGTTGAAGGACCAAAACATTTCTAATGAGAATACAGAGGGTGCTGATATATTGGCACCACCTCAGGAGGCTGTGGTAACGGTAATAGACGAACCTAAAGAGGAAGAAATTTTCTCTTTTGCTCAAGAGAAGGCCGGTTACCCTGGTGGCGATGCTGCTCTTATTGCGGAAATTACATCGTACATCACTTATCCTGAAATGGAGAAAGAAGCCAACATAGAAGGCACTGTTACAGTGGCTGTGGTGGTAGAAAAGGACGGTTCTGTTTCTAACGTAAAGGTATTGCGTGGCGTGCCAGGCGGTCCTAACCTGAGCAAAGAAGCTGAGCGCGCAGTAAAAAAACTAACCAAAAAGTTTGCACCCGCTAAGCAAAATGGAAATCCGGTTCGCTACAATTTGAATATTCCTGTAAGATTCAGATTGCAAGGCTAGAGCGAGAGCATTGCAATTGGAATGATCAATATTAAAACGCCTTGGCTTAGCCAAGGCGTTTTTTTTTGTTGCAAATTCTAAGAATAATTGAACCCACATTATGCAATAGGAAGCTCGGAACGAGCTGAACTATTTCCATTAGGTGGGTTAATCGTTTATGCAATTGAATTTTTCAATTGCATAATCTGGGTCGAATCAAATCATGAAAAAAGAGACTGTTTGGAATGTAGATAAATAGAATTAATTCGCTAGAGAAACAATGGCAAGGCCGTTTACAATGGTTAGAATCTTGTAATGCTTATGGCAAGTAAACCAATAAATATTTAAACCTATGGCAAATATTGTTTCATCTGGCACAAATAACACTGCCTCCAAAAAGAGAACAAATAATGTTCATTTAGACATGACACCCATGGTGGATCTTGCATTTCTACTTGTTACATTTTTTGTGCTTGCTACAAGCATGAAAAAACCAAGTGTAATGGAAATAATTTATCCTGATGAAAATGGCATACCTAATGAGGTAAACAATGCCATCACTTTGCTATTACCTGAAGATGGTGCTAATTGCATTTATTATCAAGGCATGTGGAAAGGAAAAGAAACCACATTGCTACCAACTGATTTTTCAAAAGATGGTTTACGCAAGATATTGCTGAATCAAAACAACACCACAATATTGAAACTGAACAAACTTTTAAGTCAGTTTCCTGCAGATAGGGCTGCTTGGTCAGAACAACAAAGAGTAAGCTATTTGACACAATACAGAACTTTGTTAGATACTAACCCTTCGCCTACAGTGATAATTAAGACACTTCCTGCCACACCCTTTGCCAAAGTGGTTGCTGCGTGGGATGAATTACAAATTTGCAGCATTCAAAAGCGAGTAGTGCAGGACATGAACGAGGAGGAGAGGCAACTCTTTGAACAGCAATAAACTGAATCCTTAACACTCATTTGTTGCTGTTTAACAAGTAGCCCCATTTTTTAATCCCATATTTAGATTAAGTTTGGCACAGTGTGCAAATTGGTTTTTGTTGTAAAAACTAAAAAAGCATAGCACCAGAATATTATTAATTATTCAAGCGTGAAAGCGCTTTTTTATATACAGAAGAAATATGGGATGTACAAGTTGTAGTTCTGGAAGCAACGGATTGCCGGGCGGTTGCAAAAACAATGGCACCTGCGGCACTTATGGTTGCAATAAACTGGAAGTATTTGATTGGCTTAGTGGACTAGCGCTGCCAGAGGGACAAAAGCCTTTTGACATAGTAGAGGTAAGATTTAAAAATAGCCGCAAAGCATTTTATCGTAACGTCAATAATTTAGAATTATATCCAGGCGATGTAGTAGCCGTAGAGGTATCACCGGGCCATGATGTGGGTGTGGTGAGCATGGTAGGCGAACTGGTGCGCATGCAAATGAAGCGCAAGGACGTTAAAGACAATTATGAAATAAAAAAACTATTTCGCAAGGCCAAGGAAGAAGATATAGCTAAGTGGCAGGAAGGCCGCAAACTGGAGCAAAATACCATGATGCGCGCACGTGTGTTAGCACGCGAGCTAAACCTGGAAATGAAACTAAGCGATGTAGAGTACCAGGGCGACAAATCCAAAGCAACATTCTTTTACACTGCCGATGGTCGTGTGGACTTCAGAGAGCTCATTCGCAAATATGCTGATGAATTTAAAGTGCGTGTGGAAATGCGCCAGATAGGTTACCGTCAGGAAGCTGGCCGCCTTGGCGGCATAGGCTCATGCGGTAGAGAATTATGCTGCTCCTCTTGGCTTACAGACTACCGCGCGGTGAGCACCAGCGCAGCGCGTTATCAGCAATTGTCGCTCAACCCTCAGAAGTTGGCTGGCCAATGCGGCAAGCTTAAGTGTTGTCTCAACTACGAGCTAGACCAATATGTAGAGGCGCTCAAAGAATTTCCTAGCACACAGGTGCGTTTGCTATTGCCCAAAGGCACCGCCACGCATTTTAAAACCGACTTATTCAAGCGCACCATGTACTATGTGTACGAGGGCCAACCGGGCGAGGCGCCATTTGCACTTACCATAGATGCCATAAAAGAAATAATAGACCGCAACAAAAAAGGAATTGCAGTGCAAGCGGTAGAAGATTTTATGATAGAGGAAGTAGTAGAGGTAGAAACCGATTTTGCACA
>JANOXJ010000255.1:0-2706 GCA_031418455.1 Flavobacteriales bacterium
TTCCTTATTACATTTCTACTAGTACACTGCGCTGTTAATGCAGCTATCTTTTTTAATGATGGCGGCATGACCTTTAATCAATGGGCTCATTTTATGGGAACCAATTTGGTTATTCGCACCATGGAGATAGTTTTGTTTGCCGGCCTAATCCTACACATTGTAGATGGCCTTATGCTTTATTTCCAAAACAGAAAGGCTCGCCCTGTAAAATATAATTACGAAAAACCAAGCGCAAGCAGCACATGGTACTCCAGAAGCATGGCCTTGTTAGGCACACTTATACTTCTGTTTTTGTGTCTGCACCTTTATCACTTTTGGCTAAAAACGCGTATAACCGGTTTGAGTGTGGTGCCTGACCATGTTATGTTTCAAGGCAAAATGTATGAAGACCTATATGGCGAAATGAAGTTTGTGTTTTCGCATTTGTGGGTGGTTATAATTTATGTATTAGGATGTGTGTCGCTTTTCTGGCACCTGTTGCATGGTTTCAAAAGTGCTTTTCAATCGCTTGGATTTAATTACACTAAATACAAACCAGCCATAGCATTTGTAGGCGATGCTTTTAGCATTATTATACCTACAGTGTTTGCAGCTATGCCCATAGCTATGTATTTCAAATGGATTGTATAAATACATTATTCTTTAGTTGCAACCAACAAATAGAAATTGATTCAAAACGAGTTCTTATAAAATATTCTGTTTAGAATGAAATTAGAAAGTAAAATACCCGAAGGACCACTGGACCAAAAGTGGACTAAGTATAAAAACACCGCGCGACTAGTAAACCCTGCTAATAAGCGCAACATAGATGTAATAGTAGTAGGAACAGGCCTGGCAGGCGCAAGTGCCGCTGCTTCTTTAGCAGAAATGGGCTATAAGGTGAAAGCATTTTGCTTTCAAGACAGCCCAAGACGTGCGCATAGTATAGCAGCCCAGGGTGGTATCAATGCTGCTAAAAACTATATGAATGATGGCGATAGCACATTCCGTTTGTTTTACGATACAATAAAGGGTGGCGACTACCGAGCACGCGAAGCCAACGTATATCGATTGGCAGAGGTAAGTGCAAATATTATAGACCAATGCGTGGCGCAGGGTGTTCCTTTTGCACGCGATTATGGTGGTCTGCTTGATAATCGTTCGTTTGGAGGTACACAAGTTTCTCGCACGTTTTATGCAGCAGGCCAAACAGGTCAGCAGTTACTACTTGGAGCCTATAGCGCATTGTCGCGTCAGATAGGCAAGGGCAATGTTCAAATGTTTAACAGACATGAGATGCTGGACCTGGTAGTAGTAAACGGCAAAGCAAGAGGAATAATAGCACGCAATCTTATAACAGGAGAATTAGAAAGACATGGTGCACATGCCGTGGCGCTTTGTACAGGTGGTTATGGCAATGTATTCTTTCTTTCTACCAATGCTATGGGTAGCAACGTTACCGCAGCATGGAAGGCACATAAGCGCGGAGCAGCATTTGCCAATCCGTGCTATACACAAATACACCCTACTTGCATACCGGTAAGTGGCGACCACCAATCTAAGCTTACGCTTATGTCAGAGTCGTTGCGCAATGACGGAAGAATATGGGTGCCAAAAAAGAAAGAAGATGTGGAGGCTATAAGAGCCAAAAGATTAAAACCACAGGATATAAAAGAAGAAGATAGAGATTACTATTTGGAAAGAAGATATCCGGCCTTTGGAAATCTTGTACCACGCGACATAGCCAGCCGCGCAGCTAAGGAAAGATGCGATGATGGATATGGTGTTAACGCTACCGGTGAAGCAGTTTATTTAGATTTTTCTGCTGCTATTAAAAGATATGGCCAAGCACAGGCAAGCATTAAAAACTTGCACAACACTACTGAAGAACAACTAATAGAATTAGGCACTGCGGTGGTAAAAGAAAAATACGGCAACCTGTTTCAAATGTATGAGCAGATAGTGGCAGAAAATCCGTATGTAACACCCATGATGATATACCCCGCTGTGCACTACACTATGGGTGGCCTTTGGGTAGACTACGAATTGAGAACTACTGTGGAAGGATGCTATGCCTGTGGCGAAGCTAACTTTAGCGACCATGGTGCTAATCGCCTTGGAGCATCTGCTCTTATGCAAGGTCTTGCCGATGGATATTTTGTATTGCCATACACCATTGGCAATTATTTGGCAGATGAGATAAGAACAGGAAAAATAAATACAGAAACACAAGAGTTTGCTGATGCAGAAAACAATGTGCGCGCACAACTCGATCATTTATTCAAGACCAACAAAAAGAATCCGGTTGATTTTTATCACAAACGACTTGGAAAAATAATGTGGGAAAAATGCGGAATGGCGCGCACCACAGATGGCTTGAAACAGGCCATAGATGAAATAAAACAACTGCGCACAGAATTTTATGCTGATGTGATAGTGCCTGGTTCAGCCAAAGGAATGAATCCGGAATTAGAGAAGGCTATGCGTGTAGCTGACTTTATAGACCTGGGCGAATTGATGTGCATAGATGCATTAGATAGAAACGAAAGCTGCGGTGGTCACTTCCGTGTGGAATACCAGGATGCAGATGGCGAAGCACTGCGTGTGGATGATGTATTTAACTACGTGGCTGCTTGGGAGTGGACCAACAATCCATCAACCCCTAACTTACACAAAGAACCATTGGTGTATGAAAACATTAAAGTTTCATCGCGCAGTTACAAGTAA
>JANOXJ010000256.1:0-2331 GCA_031418455.1 Flavobacteriales bacterium
GGCGACAATTTTTGGTTTGCAGGCATGAGTTTGGAGTTGATAAGAATAAAAGACCTTACGGCCTTTGTAAAAAAATCGAACAAAACCACTGGCCGCAGCCCAGCATGGAATGGTGGCCGGCTGTCGCTTACATCGCACATGAGCCATATGCTAAGGCGCAAAATGACACAGGCTGCGCACCTCTTAAATAAAACAGGCAAGCAAGAAAAACCTGATGAGGAGCTTGTAAAAATTCAACCACTCCTGTCCTTGCAAAAAGAGCGATCGCATGTGCCACTGGAAAATGAATTTTTAATAGAACTATTTGAAACCGATGAAGGTCACCATGCAGTGTTTTACACTTTTGAGGGGCGCTTGCTGCACGAGGGTTTGGCTGCACTTTTTGCCTACCGCATAGGTCAGTTGCAACCCATTACATTTTCGTTTGCCTACAACGATTATGGTTTTGAACTACTGAGCGACCAACCCATACCAATGGAAGAGGCGCTTGGTTCGGCACTTACCGATGTGAATCAGCTGGAGCAAGACCTTTTTCAAAGCATCAACTCATCTGAACTGGCGCGCAGAAAATTTAGAGACATAGCCGCCATATCAGGCCTTGTTTTTAAGGGCTATCCCGGTGCGCCTATCAAGGACAGGCATTTGCAATCATCATCAGCACTCATATTTCAGGTGTTCGAAGATTATGACAAAGACAACCTGCTGCTGCGCCAGGCCTTTGACGAAGTGCTGAACTACCAGCTGGAAATGCCCCGTTTGCGAGCTGTGCTGCAACGCATCAATCATCAAAAAATAATAATAACCCATCCGGAAAAACCTACACCTTTTGCATTTCCAATAATGGTGGATCGCCTGCGCGACCGCATGTCTACAGAGAGCATAGAGGAGCGGGTAAAGCGCATGACGCTGGATTTTGAGTAGCCATATGACAGAGCTTGGGAACCGCAACAATTGCCAATTTTTTGGATGAGCGGTAACGAGGCCACTGCTCCATATGGCCTACATTCGCGCGCATTCTTTTTTTATTAGACCACTTTTGTATTAAGCCAATAGCATTAACCAGTAATTATGAAATTTTTTTTCCGAATTATTCTCTTATCACTTTTTACCCTCGTAGCAGCTGCTGCATTTAGCCAAACTGCCACTATCAAAGGATTTGTAAAAGACGCCACCACTGGCCAGCCTGTAATATTTATTGTGGTAGGTTTGGAGGGAACTACCCACGGAGCCCAAACTGACGACAATGGCTACTACTCCCTTACTAAGCTGCCTGCGGGCACTTACACCCTGGTAATTCAGGATTTTAGATTCAAAGAAATTCGCGAGAGCATTACCCTAAAAGATGGGCAGCTTGTTTCCAGAAACTACCTGCTTGAAGAGTCGGAAGGCGCCACTACCGATGTGGTGGAGATAACCGACAAAAAACTTAACCAACGCGACAATGTAAATATTGGTGCCGAAACCATTCGCCCAAAAGACATTAAATCTATACCAAGCGTAGGTGGCCAGAGCGATTTGGCACAATACCTTACCAACTTGCCGGGCATTATTACCACGGGCGACCAGGGCGGCCAGCTCTATGTGCGTGGTGGCTCTCCAGTGCAAAACAAAGTGCTGTTAGATGGTATGATTGTGTACAACGCATTCCACTCCATTGGTTTGTATTCTGTATTCGATACCGAAATAATTTCTAATGCAGATGTGTATACAGGTGGTTTTAGTGCGCAGTATGGTGGCCGCATATCTTCTGTAATGGACATTACTACGCGCGATGGCAATAAGGCCGAGGCCAACGGCCGCATAGGCATAAATCCTTTTGCTATACGTGCACACGTAGAAGGCCCACTTAAAAAACTAAAGCCAAATGGCAGCGGTATATCTTACATACTTTCTGCCAAGCGCTCACACTTGCAAGAAGTGTCGCCTGAGCTGTATCCTTATATAAACGAAGGCGCAGGACTCCCTTTTAAGTTTACCGACTTATATGGCAAAGTATCGTTTGGCGGAGGCAATGGATCTAAATTTAATTTGTTCGGATTCTCGTTTAACGATGGTGTGCGCAAGTACCAAAACCTGGGCGAGCTGGCATGGAGCAACACCGGCATAGGTGGCAACTTTGTAGTAGTGCCTTCATCCTCATCGGTACTTATAAGTGGCAATTTTGCACGCAGTGTGTACGACATAGCGCTTAAAGAAGAAAACCTGCCTGACCGCACAAGCTCTATCAAAAGCTTCAACTTTGGGCTGGAGTTTAAATACATTATAGACAAAGACATGCTAAAGTATGGTGTGGAAATAGTAGGCTTTAGCACCGACTACCAAACCTTTGCG
>JANOXJ010000257.1:0-6213 GCA_031418455.1 Flavobacteriales bacterium
TACAGTCGGTCGTTATTAATGCTGGCATGTTGTGTAAGAATCTTTTGTGCTTATGCCTTTTAACCTAGATTATACAATTGAAAATTCCAATGGTATAGACGAATAACGTATAAAATATTATGGCTTCATTTCAAAGCACTAAAATGGTGATTTTTTTAATATGGATTATCCCAACTAGAGTAGGTATTTCAGCTTGTTTCCAGCTTTCTAAAGCATCATTTGCATTTAATTTGTAACACATCTGTTCTCAGACATACATCCCCTAATCGAGCGAGTCTGCCCCATAGCGGTCACAATGTATGCTCTTACTGAATAGCATAGATTACGCTGTGCCTGCTTTCAAAGTTTTTTTTTGTTATTCGTAAATTTCTTTTCTATGTCCTAAGTCAATGACATCTACCAGAAGTACATCATCAAAAATATCTTAGATAATGCGGTAATCCGCTACACGGATACGATAACCGTCTCTGCCCTTTAGTTTTTTGTAACCAGCAGGCCGTGGATTATCTGCAAGGCTGTAAATGGCTTCCTTGATATTGGAGTAATGTGGCTCATTAATTTTTTCAAGTGCTTTAATGGCTCGTTTCTTTATAGTAACAGTATAGGCCATTACTTCGCTTTGCGTTTAGCTTCAATCATTTTAAAGGCATCATCTAATGGAATAGAAGGCTCATTGGATTTTTTGGCTTCGTCATAAAGCTTTATATCATCCAACTCTTCCAGTTCTTCCATTAATGCTTTAAAATCTTTCATAGCAAGCACTACAGATATTTTTTTACCTGTGTTGTCGGTAATGTATTGCGGATGTATTGTAAGCATATCTTAATTATTTAAATGCGATTTTTTGGTCATAGAAAATTTGAAACTTGTTTTTGGTTAGCCACGCGTTAATGATGCCAGAAACAGGGTTTTTAACTACTTCATTACGTAGCAAAATTAGCTGTACTTTTTCAGTTATGGTTTTGACTTCTAATTTATCTCCTTTTTAGAATAGTTGGAAGGATACACTCTTAAATCTTTGGTTACTTGCTTTTTCATAAATCCACGCTCATCGCAGAGTTTTATTATGTTCTTCGCAGTAGCCATAATGAATAAAGAACTTAGCAGCACAAAGTTAGTCAAATTGGCCATAAAACACCATATTCTCCCTAATAGGGCTCTGTGTGCGACATCCCAATGGCGCTGACTTAGCGCAGCCTCCCCCAAAGCGCAACAAGCTGTGCCAAAGACTCTCCTTGGCTTTTAGCCAAGTTTGTTTTAAGTTATCTCCAATAGTGGCAGTTCATCAGCGCATCAAATTATATTTGTAGACAAGGTTTAGTAAAAGTTGAATTACTGGATATTTATACAAAATGATGAAAGGGAAAAATAGAAATGCGGGCTATAAGCCCTCAAGAGTTTATGGCAAAGCCTGTCCCGCTTTTGCGGGGGGATACGCTGCGCTAAGCCAGCTCCATGGGGGACTCGCTCGATGGGGGAAATATTTAAAGTTAAGTTACATAATTCTCTTATTGATATTAGCAAGTTGTGGCTCTAACACTATAATTCAAAATACAAACGAGTCGAGTCAAATAAGCGTTGCGAAAGATTTTGAGGCAGTAATAAGAGATTTTGGACTTAGTATTGATTCGCTTTCTATTATTTATGCCATACAAACTGAAAGTAATAATGATACCGCAAGTTGGATTATATATTCTTCAAAAGGAATGGCTAATGCAGGCAATGGTTTGCCATTAATGGGTGAAACAATCATTAATAATCATAAGGTTTTCTTTGGACTGCGTACCGTACTATTTCAAACTAAAATGTCACAAGTACTAATGGAAAAGTATGGTTTAATGAATGTAATGAAACCTGAAAAAAAGGTGATGAACTGCAGATTTTATGGTGATTCGTTAATCTATGCCGTTACTTATCCGGAATATGGTTATTAGAGACGAAACAGCGAAACAATAAAAGAAATGCCATGAAATTAATAGGAATAAAAATAATAACTGTAACCATCCTTATATATGGATGTAGGCCAATTTGTCAATGTGAAAAGCAAGTAGTAAGAGTTAAGCCCAACGAAGAATATTGGATTTAGTATAATTACTACTGCGATAGCACACAGATTATGCTTCTCATTAGAAATACTCCTTTAGAAAATTCTAACACTGTTTATGCCCATGTAAACTACTATTACCCCAATCATGAAGGTAGCAAAGTTTATTCCAAGGATCCCGGAATTTTGGCGGATGCTAATGCATCAAAATTTCTACAGTTGAATGGCCTGAAATTTTCAGAATCAGACTTTGACACCTCAATAATTGTCACAAAAGACTTAACTCTAAAGAAATGGAAATTCGACCCATGTACATATGTTAGTGGTAAGGATGAATTTGGTGGCATTAGGGAGTACATTGTGAGCACAACAAACGATTCAATTTTCAACAACTTAATTTCATCTATTCGATTTGAAACGCGTTAGTATGTTAATTAATTATGAAACCAACTCGATCGAGTCTGCCCCAAAGTACCAAGCTCGTTGTTAGTTCAATGAACTAAAGACTTATTTCCTCGCCATCTTTATCAAAGATGTGGTACTCTAAAAATGCCGCGCTGCTAGAGGCCTCTACGGCTATTTTCATTTTATATTTTTTGCGCCAGGTTTTAGATATGCTGTTCCACCAGCCGCGGTTCAGGTAGGCTTCTACCACCGGGTGTACCATCAGTTTTAATTCCTTGCGCGAGCCTTCTTCCGACAGGAAACGTAAGTTGTTTTCTATTTCTTCAGTAAATAGCAATGAAGATTGTACCACGCCTTTGCCTTCGCAGCTTGGGCATTTTTCGGTAGTTATTACTTTGGTTACTGGCTTTACACGTTCGCGTGTTATTTCTACTACACCAAATTTGCTAGGGGGCAACACATTGTGTTTGGCCTTGTCCTCGCTCATGTATTCGCGCAGGGTGTCCACCAGTTTTTTCTGGTTGTCGCGGTTTTGCATGTCTATAAAGTCTATGCAAATAATGCCGCCCATGTCGCGCAGGCGTAGTAGTCTGGCTATTTCTTTAGCACACTCCATATTGGTTTGGAGGGCATTTTCTTCTTGGTTGTTTACAGTAGAGTTTTTGCGGTTGCCGCTGTTCACGTCTATTACGTGCATGGCCTCTGTGTGCTCTACTATTACATACGCACCGCTTTTCAGGTTTACCTGCTTGCTAAAGCTTTGTTTTATTTGGCGGTGTATGCTAAAGGCATCAAACAAATCGGGCACGCGGTGCATTTTCAAAATGCCATCGCCATGTCCTATGCTTTTCAAATATATTTTTACTTCAGAGGCTACCTTATCATCATTTACATGTATGTTGGTAAAGCTCTCGTTCAGTATATCGCGCAGTATGGTATTGGTCTTGTTTATTTCGCCCAATATGCGCTGCGGTGGCTTGGCTGTTTTAAGGGCCTTTTGCATTTCGTCCCAGCGCTTGGCCAGGTCTTGCAGGTCTTGGTCTAGCTCGGTTACGCTTGTCTCCTCAGCCTGTGTACGAATTATTACACCCATGTTAGCCGGGCGAATGCTTTGTATAAGCTTGCGCAAACGGTCGCGCTCCACCTCATTAGTAATGCGGCTGCTTAGCGAAACTTTGTTGGAGAAGGGGACAAGCACTAGGTAGCGACCAGCCAATGTTATTTCGGCAGTAAGGCGTGGGCCTTTTTGCGAAATGGGCTCTTTGGCCACCTGCACAGGTATTACATAGCTTTGGCCTATTACATCTTTTATTTTACCATCCTTGCTTATGTCGGGCATAGAAGCAAAGTTCATCAGGTCGCCACTTTTTTGCTCACCGGCTATGGTTCTGCGTGTAAAGTGGTTGAGCGATGCAAACTGCGGCCCAAGGTCCAGGTAGTGCAGAAACGCGTCTTTATTATAGCCCACGTCCACAAAACAGGCGTTCAAATGTGGCAATATTTTCTTCACCTTGCCCAGATATATGTCGCCTACTGCGTACTCCTGATTGCGCTGTTCGCGGTGGAGTTCAATAAGCACTTTATCATGCAGCAAGGCAATATCAACACCCGTGGGTGTTGCATTTATTACCAGTTCTACGTTAGCCGTCACTTGGATTTTTTTTATTGAAAAAAAAAGGAGATCGTACTACACATAGCAGGTTAGGGCCAATGTGTAAGTCGTTCAAAAATAAAAAGAATATTTTAGGAAAGAGGAATGTGGATGGGATACACTTCACCCATCCACAGGAAAATACCTGTCCAAAGCAAGATGATAGCGCTAAACATAAATTATGCATAGCACAGCACCTGGCCTAAGAAGTACTATCTCACCTTCTTCTTGTGACGATTCTTTCTAAGGCGTTTTTTCCTTTTGTGTGTTGCCATTTTATGGCGCTTTCTTTTTTTACCGCAAGGCATTGCTTTACTGTGTTAGTTTTTTATCAATGTTATTTATGTACGTCTTTACTGTAGAGTCCACCACCTCATCGGTGTTGTGTCTAAGCAATGATTCATAATTTCTTTTTGCTTCATTTAATTTACCCAACCTTTCGTAGGCTTGTGCTGAAAAGAAGAGGGAGTTGTTCTCGGTAGAGTCCACTGCCAAAGCTTTTTCAAAACACTCCAGCCCTTTGCGGGTGCTGTCTATTTGCATGTATTGGTAGCCTATTTCTACTAAGTACTTCACCTCGTTAGGACGTAGGCTCATTACCGTATCAAAGCGTTTGATGGCTTTATCTATTTGGCCGCTTTTTACAGAAAATGCGCCCAGATAAAACTGAGCATCTGCATTAGTGCTGTCTTTAGCTACCAGCTCTCTCAGAAGGAGTATACCTTCCATGGGGTTTGGGCCATTTACCAATTCCACTGCCTGCATTAGCTTTAAGGAGTCGGCATTGGTAACGGAGGTTACAGATGCTTTTTCCCTGGTGCTGGCCGGCTGCTTGGGTAACATTAAAAAAAGAACTATGAGCCCTATGGCTCCTAAAATAAGTAAAATGAGGGTTGAACGCTGTTTAAGCATGCTCAGCCACTTTCACTTTTTCCTTCACTTCGTCTACAAATTCTTTTGCAGGCTTAAATGCTGGTATGTAATGAGCAGGTATTACTACGCTTGTTTTAGCTAAAATATTTCTACCTAACTTCTCTGCGCGCTTTTTTACTATAAAGCTTCCGAAGCCGCGTAGATATACATTTTCACCATTTTGCATAGAATTTTTTACGGTACCCATAAAACCTTCTACTATGGTCAAAACATCATTTCTGTCAATACCTGTTTTGTTTGAAATCTCTGTCACTATATCCGCCTTTGTCATTTTCCTTAAAGTTTTTTGCTGTAAATGAATGTTTTCTTCTAAAAATTTGAGGGCGGCAAATATAGTCGTCTTTTGTTTAAGTCAAAGCCCTCTTTTAGTGGTTGTTAGCAAAAATATATGAAAAACTTTTCAAAACGCCTCATTGGCTGGTACCAAAAAAACAAGCGCGACCTACCGTGGCGCGGCTTACACGACCCTTACCCTGTGTGGTTGTCAGAAATTATTTTGCAGCAAACAAGGGTAGATCAGGGTATGAGTTATTATTTCAAATTTTTGGAACTTTTTCCTACGGTGCACCATTTGGCCTCGGCATCGGAAGACCAGGTACTGAAGGCCTGGCAAGGGCTAGGCTACTATAGCCGCGCGCGCAATTTGCATGCTACTGCGCGTATGGTTGTAAAAAATTACAATGGAAAATTTCCTGAAACATTTGCCGAACTTTTAAAATTAAAAGGCATAGGACCATATACCGCAGCAGCCATTGCCTCTTTTTGCCATAACGAAAAAACACCGGTAATAGATGGCAATGTAATGCGTGTATTGGCTAGGCTGCATGGCATGCACGAGCCGGTGGACAGCCCTGCGGGCATTAAGAAAATGAAACTACTTGCCGTAGATAATTTAGACTCAAAAGAGCCGGGCATATATAACCAAGCCATTATGGAATTTGGGGCTATGCACTGCACGCCATACCAGCCCAAATGCAGCAGCTGCCCATTTGCAGTAGACTGCGTGGCACTGCGCTCTGACACTGTAAACGTGTTGCCCATAAAGGGCAAAAAGACACAAGTAAAAGATGTGTGGTTTTACTATTTTTTTATAACGCTGGGCCCCAATGTGTATATGAAAAGGCGCAATGCGGAGGGCATTTGGAAAGGCCTACACGATTTTCCCTGCACAGAGAGCGAC
>JANOXJ010000258.1:0-3618 GCA_031418455.1 Flavobacteriales bacterium
ACGAAGGTCAAATAGATTTTAATGGTTATATGTTGACTGAAGAGGGATTGATTGATTATGAAAATCTTATTGATGAAGAATTTGCTTTGACAAATGAAGTTTGGATTTTTTCGATTAGTGAATCCGTAGATGAAAATGGAAGTTCAAATGGGACTTATACAGCCCATGAAAGCAGTTCTTACGTGCGAGCACAAATTGACAAAATTCGAATTAAAGATCATAAAGAATCATGGGCTGGAGGTGCAAGCGAAGTGCATCTAAAGGCTTTCCTTCAATTTCATGATTTCACTGCGCCTGATGGATTGCAAGGACCAATCCTTTGTGATAGGTCATCATGGAATCCACAAGGATATGAAATAAAGAAAGTACCAAGAAACGATGTAAGCAATCAAACCCAATTTACAGTTGATTGGAAATTGGAAGATCATTATCACAATAGCAACTTTTACATTGACCCAGTTATCTATCACTATGTTATTTTCGAATATGATGGATTTCCTACTTTTACAAAATATGAAGGATGTAATCTTGCCAATTGTACAGAGAAAACTTTAGAATTTAGATCATCTCAAAACAGTTATGATACCTATACTATCTATTCCACAATAGATAATATATTCTCTAGCGAATGTTATCCAAACGGTATTAGCGACATTCTATTGGTAGAAGGTTATCATAGAAACCTCTCTGCTATAGAGTTTAACACAGAACTTTTTTAACTTATTCAAAATATAACAGGGACAACCTTGTTGTCCCTGTTTTAAATCCTTATGAAAAAAAAATATTCAATCATTTTTATATTACTTCTGTTGCTTAATACTAAATGTAAGTCTCAAATAGACAGCGCTTTCCAGATCGGTCTTTTCTCAGAATATAGAATTACCCCTATTTACATACAACAAATTCAAAGTTATTTCACGGGCAGTGTGCGTGACATTTACCATAATCCCGATAAACAGTTATCGGGGGGTAGACTTGGGGTGCAATTTCGTATATCGTTAATTAAAAACAGAAATCTAACTCTCGGTTTTCAGCACATTATTGGTTACGACCATATTTATTACGAATCGATAAATGGAAACAAATACTCCCCCAATGCAGGCGAACTCAACTCGCACAAAACACTTTTGAGCGATTTTCTTTTCGATTTAAAGTATAAATTCTCACTCAATAGCAAGGCCAAATTTTCTGTGGCTATAGGTTGGGGCTTGTTCAATAGAGGATCTGAATATGCAGTTCGTTACCAGAATTTAGATGCCAATGGTCAACCTGCGGGTCTATTCTACACTTCAGAGCAAGACTTTAATTACAATCCTATTTGTTTATTGCTTAACTATGAAAAGAACTCATGGTCACTGGGTCTTAACGCCTATTTAATCGACCAACACAATTTTATACAACCATCAGACATTCTACTTCTTGCCTTTCGCATAGGGCACACTTTTCAAATAAAGAAAAAATAAAATTCTTAAGCAGCATTTCATTTTTATAGATATTCAGGAGCAGTTCAATTCAATTTACTTTAGCCCCACTAAAAAAATGTAAATAAAGCTATGCCAAAAATTTTATTGATAGATGATGAAGCCGCTATACGCAAGGCGCTGAAAGAAATTTTTGAATACGAACAATACGAAGTAGCTGAGGCTGAAGATGGCCCTACCGCGCTTAAAATGGTGGACAAAGAAAACTTTGACCTAATTTTTTGCGACATAAAAATGCCCCGTATGGATGGCATAGAGGTGCTAGAAAAACTAAAAGAAAAAGGTGTGGAAGCCCCGGTGGTAATCATTACTGGCCATGGCTCGGTAGAAACCGCGGTGGAAGCACTTAAGAAAGGCGCTTACGATTTTATTCAAAAACCCCTTGACCTGAATAGAATATTGGTAACCATGCGCAATGCCAGCAACCAAAACGCACTGGTAAAAGAAACCAAAACACTGCGCAAAAAGGTGAACAAAGTGCTTGGCTCCAACATAGTAGGCGAAAGCGGTGCTATAAATGAAATAAAAAAACTGATAGACACAGTAGCCCCAACAGAGGCACGTGTGCTTATAACAGGCGGCAATGGCTCAGGAAAAGAACTTGTAGCGCGCCAACTGCACGAAAAAAGTGACCGCTCGCAAGCTCCATTTATTGAGGTGAACTGCGCAGCTATTCCTTCTGAATTGATAGAAAGCGAATTGTTTGGCCACGAAAAAGGTTCTTTTACTTCGGCTATAAAAACACGTCAGGGCAAATTTGAACTAGCAGACAACGGCACTATTTTCTTAGACGAAATAGGCGATATGTCGCTGAGCGCCCAAGCAAAAGTGCTACGTGCATTGCAGGAAAGTAAAATAACGCGTGTGGGTGGCGACAAAGATTTTAAAGTAAACGTGCGCGTATTTGCCGCTACCAACAAGGATTTGCGTAAGGAGATAGCAGCCGGCAATTTCCGCGAGGACTTATATCACCGCCTTTCAGTCATTGTTATTCGTGTGCCATCGCTCAACGAACGGAAGGAGGACATACCACTTTTGGCCGACCATTTTCTAAACATGATATCAGAAGAGTATGGCCAACCTAAAAAAGAAATAACCGATAACGCACTAAAAGAACTAAGCAAGCTGGACTGGAGCGGCAATGTGCGCGAATTCAGAAATGTAATGGAACGCCTGGTAATACTGTCGCCTAAGGCAATAGATGATAAAATGGTGAAGGCGTATGCAGTACCGAATTTTTCTTAATAGAGAAGTTAGTATAGAGATAAGAGATGTGAGTTATTAAAACAATTTCAAATAAGGAATCATTCCTAAAATAAAATCAAATTAAACCGAAAGAAACAAATAATAACTCTGTTAAAAGAAGCCTGGGTCAGAGGCTTTGGCGCTGTGTATGGAAAAGTGCCATGTGGTTTTTCATTTCTACCATAGCTGTTGTTTTTATTTACAAATGGATCAATCCGCCTGTTACTATAATTCAAATAGGCGAAAAATGTGATTGTCCTGAGGGCAGCACTTACCATAAAGGCTCATGGGCCAGCTATGATGAAATAGCGCTAAACATGAAGCTGGCAGTGGTGGCTAGTGAGGACAACAACTTTATGAAACATGGTGGCATAGATTGGGATGCTGTAGAAAAAGCAAAAAAATATAACGACACCATAGGCAAGAAAAAAGGTAAACGCAGAGGTGCAAGCACCATAAGCCAACAAACGGCCAAAAATGTTTTTCTCTGGAAAGGTGAGCACACCATAACAAGGTGGATGCGCAAAGGAATTGAAGTATACTTTACTTACCTTATAGAATGGATATGGGGCAAGGAACGCATAATGGAAGTGTACCTTAACGTTATAGAAATGGGGCCATGCAAGTTTGGAGTGGGCGCTGCGGCCAAAGACTATTTTAATACTACGCCCAATAATTTGTCTAAAGAACAAGCTGCTCTTATTGCAGGCTGTTTGCCCAATCCTAAAAAGTACTTAGTGGCAAAGCCCGGTAGTTACCTAAAGCGCAGGCAAGGCCAAATAGTGCGCCTAATGCGCATGATAGGCGATGGTTATTTTGAACGCTATGGTTCTAAAACAGATGAAAAGGAGCGCGAAAAAGAAGAAAAAGAAATAGAGAAAAAAATAGATGC
>JANOXJ010000259.1:0-3956 GCA_031418455.1 Flavobacteriales bacterium
CTTGTTTCCGCCACATCAACCACCGTTCAGGTAGACAATTGTACTTACCAAATACTATGGCATTGGGTAGCACAAGATATATGTGGCAACATAGCTGAGGCTACTACTACAATTACAGTAGTGGACGAAACTGCGCCTGTATTATTGAACGTGCCACAAGATGCAACTTATGAATGTAGCGCTAATTGGGATATTGTAATGCCTACGGCATATGACGACTGCTCAAATGCTGATGTAATAATAGACATAAATACAGTGGCAGGCACGTGCATTGGAGAGTATTCTATTGTGTACACATTTACTGCTATTGACTTATGTGGCAATACCAGCGAACCACAGCAAACTACCATTTATTTTGTTGATACTACTCCTCCTATATTTACTTCTACACCGGTTAATCAAACTTACCAGTGCTTAGATTGGAATACTTATGTATATCAAACGGCAGTGGCCAATGATGCTTGCAGTGGAGTTACTTATGATCATTACATGATCAATAATTCTTTGGATGCTTGTGGCAATGGAGTTTGGACAGTGTATATAACTGCTATGGATGATTGTGGCAATATGGCTAGTACATCGTACACTATTAATAACCACGATACACAAGCCCCAATTATAGCAAGCTGCCCAGCCAATGTGCAAATTGCTTGTAATGCTGCTATACCGGCTGCTCCTGTAGTGTATGCTAATGATGCTTGTGATGGTCCTATCACTGCAACCTTAAATACAACTTATACCGGTGATTTCCCGGCACCAGGTTCTATTTCTGATTGTAACATAAGCACACCGGTGCGTCCTGCAGCTAATACTTGTGCTTACCCATATGACTGGGCTATGAACCTAACAGGATTACCTAAGCAGCACCGCTATTACAGAGTAGAAAACGGAAGTTTCACTAAGTACCCTGGCGGGGTTATAGTAGTTACTGCTGATTTTGTAAATGTGCTAAACAACAATTTCAAATGGCATGCATCAGTAACATTCAATAACGAAAAGACCTGGACACAATGGAGCACACAAACCTTCCCAACCAACTTTAAAGGCGATTGTGGTGGCGTGGGTGCAAACCATACTCAATGGATGTACTACAGATTGCTTGACACTCCTGGAGCTGAGCTTGTAGGTATGGACGGCTATGCCGGTTCGGCACTCACACTTAAACATGCGCCTAGCAGCAACTATTTCGGTTTCCAGTTAGGCAATGGTGCAAATAGCTACAACTCAGGTTATGGTTTTGGCGGATGGTTTACATACTCAGGTACATTCAAAGTAAATAATGTTCCTTATGGCAATTCTACTGGTTACATTACTGGTGGTGGCGACTTTGCCTTTGTGTTAGACTGCTGTCCTAATTATCAGATAGTGCGCACTTACACTGCTGCAGATTGCTCTGGCAACACAGCTACTTGCGTGCAAGTTATTACTTTGGGTACACCGCCTACAGTGGCACTTTCAGGACCTGCAGATTATGAGTTAGTGCAAGGCGAGTCTTCTATACGCGTAAATCCTAATCCTACATCAGGTAGTACCTGGTTTGTTCTGTCAGCTCGCGAAAGTGCTAAAACAACACTTGAGTTGTTTGATATGGCAGGCAAAAAGGTATCGGATATATATGTAGGTGTAGTGGAGGCTGGCTCGCAATACACAATAGATTACAATGCTGAATCACTCGCAACAGGCATTTACATTTATAGAATGACCAACGGTACTTCTATAGAACAAGGCAAGTTGATAGTGAGCAAATAAGAACGTTTAACAATTAACCTTATCTACTTACAAAAGAGAAAAGGCCCCTCTCAATTATTGAGAGGGGCCTTTTTTATTTTAGGAGTGCTATGTGCAATAAACTTAGATGAATAGTGCATTATAAATCTTTTTGCGAAATGCACTTTCTAATTTTTATTTTGATGGGCTATTCTGGAGTTTTAATTACTAGCCCGGTGCCCTCTATTTGTGTATCTATAAAATTAGGAGTGCCTGTATAATATACATTGCCTGAAAATTGTATGAAGGCAAAGAGATAACCGTTGCTATTTACATACACATTGTTTATGCTCGAATTGTTTACAAAACTATCTATACTAATCAAATTGCGAGCATCTATTATACCCAGACCCTGATTGAAGAGCATGGTTTTAATACTGGTGCCGTTACATTTAATATCGCACACACCAGTGTGGGTGTATAACGCTGCCGAGTCCACATTCAATGTGAGTGAAATAACTCCTCCCGCTTTTCTGTTTTCTATTTTAAAATAGCTACTCGTTAGGGTATTTATGCTTTTAATATCTCCGGTACCATAGTTTTGAATATCAGGAAATGATGGGGCATATATGCGAACAGTTATTTTGTTTTTATACGAACGCACAAAGTTGCAAGTGTTTTTATTTTCTATTTTGAGTAGGCCATTGGTTACTTCCGTTTTTACATCCGTCAAAAGATTGCGCGGCCCTGTAACTTCTATAAATGTTTCTGTACTATCATACAGCTCTATTTGGATATAGTCTCGCAGTTCTATTTGGTCAAAGGCGGTTAAAGTGCGCAGTTCTGTTTCATACTTACCTGCAGTTTGCAGGCAATCAGGTGCTTCTTCTTTGTTGCACGACCATAGAAAAATGGACATACTTAAACCTAACGCAATATGCGCGCACGAATTTTTTATAGTTTTTAATCTAAAACTCATGTGGTCTTTACTAAGTAGTTCTATCCTGTTTTTCTCTTTTAGGTTCATCTATGCTATGTGCATTTCTAAAATTTTCAAAAAGCATATCCTATGCCTAATTCAGCAAAATCGGCTTTAGCAAAGTGTGTTTTTAAAGTTAGTTGGGCAAAGCAATGCTCTCTAAATCTATACCGCAGCCCAAACCTGTTGTAAAACATGCCATCATTTTTCCAATGGTCTAATACATATATGCCTTGCTGCATTTTTAATTCAAAGGCATTAAAGTGCAATGAATAACTAATGAGCAACCCAAGCTGCAAGGTGCGTGCTAACGTAGGTGTGTAATCGCGATATCTTTCTATTAAAGGCTTCAATGCGGAATTGTAAAACAAATCGCTACCTAAGCCTACGGAACACTTGATTGATACTCTGCGATCTTGCAAAAAAGAAAAAGTAAGTGTTTGATACTTTCGTCCAAGTGGTGGTTGTATTTCTTTCAACCCTGTGGTAACACTGAGTGTGCTGGTGTTTTTTTTGTATTCTATATTATTCAGTTGTTCTTCTGGTTGTTGGTAGGCATAATGCACCCCCGTTTTGTGCAGCGAGCAGCCTAAATAAACAGATACATTATTGGTGCCCAGATTGGGTGTTTTAAAACTACCGTTAGATAAATGTGTTATTCTTAATCCTCCGCTTAACTGGCGTTTTCTATCTGCACCGCCTATTCTGTGCTGGTATTGCAGCACAAGTGCTACATTAAAATGCGAACCTAATATTGCTGCCTGATGATTGTCTTGCAAATTCCATACGCGTGTGGCATAGCCTGCGCCAAGACCCAACATTATATCATGTTTGTTTCTTATGACCGTTGTTTTTTTTCCATCTATGGTTTGCGTGCGTGTCTCGTCTGTTTCAAATTTATCAAGCGGCAAGCGCAATGAATAAGCCATTACGTATTGTGAACCAAGAGCATCAGGATTGCCAGTGTAGTTGTAAAAAATATTGAGGCCATGGCTTGGAAATCCATAACACTGATGCCATTGCCTATTGCCATTGGTGCGTTTTTCTAAAAGTAAATCGACCCCTACGGAATGGCCTTGAACCAGCGGCACCACTAATGATGTGTGCGGCACTATAAAACCATAGTGTGGTGCAAAATAAATGGAGGGCTCACCTGTATTTTTAAATAGCAAACTATCGCCCTGCGCAGTTGCAAAGGCTGCAGCAGCGACAATTAAAAGTATACTAAGTGAAAATTTCATGAGCGGTGCAAATCTATGGTGTTAGTACC
>JANOXJ010000260.1:0-11139 GCA_031418455.1 Flavobacteriales bacterium
GAGTCAGCCAATGAGGATGTAATGCCATCGCCATAAGCCCATGCATTTACATCAGCATTAAGCGATGTGTTGTTGAAGTTTACAGTTAGAGGCGAACATCCAGAAATAATATCAGGAGTGAATTGTGCAACAGGAGTATTGTTGATAGTAACATTGCGATAAGCAGTATCAGTACATCCAAAATTAGATGTTGCAATAAGCATGATGTTGTATGTAATAGGATCGGCAGTGTTATTGGTATAATACACTGTTGGGTTAGGAACAGAAGAGGTTGCGCCATTACCAAAATCCCATTGGAAAGAGGATGCACCCATGCTGTTGTTCACCATTGCAATATTAGCTGGCGAGCAGTGTGTGCCAGGGTCGCCAAATAATGCGGTAACACCAGGATATACAGTAATTTCTGTAGTATAAATAGTGGTACATCCTTCGGCCGATATAGCAGTAAGTGTTACATCATAAGTGAGTGCGTTATTAGAATAATTGTAATAAGTGTATGTATGAACAGAGTCTGTGATAGCAGAAGAATCGCCATTGCCATATTCCCAATTCAACACATCGGCATTTACAGAAGTGTTGGTAAATGAAACTTCCACAGGAGAACAACCTGACAAGACACTGGGCACAAAACCAGCCACAGGCGTTGGTTTTACGGTAAGCATATGGTATGCAGTATCACTACATCCAAAACTATTGGTGGCAATAAGGCCTACTGTATAGTCAACACTAGAAATACTATTATTAGAATAAGTAGTAGTAGGATTTTGCAATACAGATTGCAATCCATTGCCAAAATCCCATGAATAAGAAGAGGCATTGATGCTAGTATTAAAGAAATTAATAGTAGCCGGAGAACAATATTCTGCAGGTGGAACAAAACCGGCCTGCACCTCAGGATAAATTTGAATGTCTTGCGAGAATTGATGCACACATCCATTGCTAGTAGTTACCTCCAACGCAATAGTGCGTGTAATAACTACATTACTGGAATTAGTAAATACATGTGTATGCATGGAGTCAGCAAGGGTAGAAGTGGTGCCATCGCCATAATTCCACAAATAAGAATCGGCACCTACCGATAAATTATTTATAACCACACTAAGAGGACCACAGCCTGCGGTATTGTTAAGTGTAAACTGTGCAACAGGTTGCGGAAATACGCTCACAGCAGCCGATGCAGTATCGGTACAACCAAAAGCAGATTGCGCAATAAGTGTGATATCAAAAACAGCAGTAGTGTTGGATGTGTTGCTAAAAGTGTGAGTAGGTATGGCAAAAGTGGAAGTTTGACCATCGCCAAAATCCCATTGGAATGATTGAGCACCTTGTATGAAAGGCATAGTAACCGAATGTGGAGCGCATCCTTGCGAGGCTGCAAGAGTGAAATCAAAATCGGCAATTGGATATACTATTATACCATGCACTGTGGTGTCGTTACATCCATTGTTGTTATAAGCTATTAAACTTACATCATAGGTTACTAATAAGCCTGTGCTATTTATATAAGTATAGGTTGGTTCAAATTGGTTGGTGGTAACACCATTGCCTAAGTCCCAAAAATAGCTATCAGCATTTTGCGAAAGATTATTGAACTCTGCTGCAAATGGACTACAACCAGGTGGATTGCTATTGTCATCAAAACCTGCGACAGCCGCAGGCAAAGGCGATACATACAGTGTATCAGTAGTTCCGCAGCCAAAGGCATTTAGGGCAGTCATTGTAACTACATATGTAGTGTCAAAATCGTAAGGGTTTATAAAAGTATGTACAGGAACATATTCTGTAGAAGTAAAACCATCACCAAAATCCCAGTTATGCGTTACTGCATTTACAGTAGTATTGTCAAACTGCACTGTGATAGGTGAGCAGCCTGTAGCAATGTCTAAATCAATCTGCGCCACAGGAGCATCTTCTACTGTTACGGTCACTGTATCATTGCTAAAACAGTGTACAGAGTTTAAAAATAAAGACACATCATAAGAGCCAGGTGCAGTATAAAAGTGAAATGGGTTTTGATCAGTAGAAGTATTTCCGTCATCAAAATTCCATTGCCAACCGATAATAGAATCGTTAGGCGAAGCAATGCTCATATCAATAAACTGAGCGGTATCTCCTTCGCACAGATTTACAACATTAAAATCTACAATAGGCGATTGGTATACGTGTATAGTTTCGTTGTCGGTAGCTGCGCAACCATTAAAGCCAATCACACTTAAAGTGACCGTGTGATTGCCGGGTGTATTAAAATTAATAAGAGGCGGATTTTGCCCGCTATAATTAAATGGTGACACATCAAATTGCCATTGCCAGGTAGTTGCATCAGAAGCAAACCCATCAAAATCCACCATAAAATCATCGCAACCATCTGTTTGGCTGGCAATAATTTCCACATCGGGCGCGGGGAGCACCACCACCGTGACCTGATCGGTATCTGAACAGGAGCCACTAGCCCCGGAAATACCTACCATAGAGCTTACAGTATAAGTGCCTGGATTTTGAAACACATAAGTAATGTTGCCAGAGCCTGTATTAATCCACCCAAAGCCTGTTCCTAAATTCCACTGATAAGAATTAGCACCACCGCTGGCTAACTGATAAAATGTAATAGGCTCGCCCACACAAACAGTATCAACCGATGATTCAATATCGGCCACGGGAGGTGGCACTATTTGTATGGTAATACTGGTAGGAGCAATGCCACAATAGTTACTGTCTAACAATTCTACAGTGTAAGTACCTATGCCTGGATAATGCATAGTGTGCGGAAATGTGGGCGGCCAGGGAGTCCAATCAATTATGCTATCATAGCCAAGTCCCCAATAATCGCCAAAATTCCACCACTCGTAACGCTGATATATGTTGCCCTGAAATAAACAGTTGCGATACGTAGTATTTGTAAACGTAACAGTAGTATCAGGATAACAAAGCAGTGTGGCCGAAGCTGTAATACTTGGATCGTCAAGGTCCCAAATACGAATTGGGTTGAAGGTGGCAGTGCTATATCCGCCTTGCACCACGTTACATTGGTTTTCTGCAGTAAGGGTTACCTCTGTTTCGCATGTTACAGTGCCCACTTCATAAGTGTGTTGTATTGTTTGGTTCCAGTTAGTATAATCAAATGTTAGAATTGGCGAGCCATCGCCAAAGTCCCATGTAAACACAGTAGTTTCCGATACGTTGGTAGAAGAATTGATAAACTCCATCATTTGCGGAGCACAAGCCTGTGTAAGACCACCAACAGGTATTTGAATAGAAGCACTTGAAGCTTCTTCCATTACTACCACGCCTTGTGTAACGCAACCGGTATTAATTTCCGTAATTACCACATTGAAAGTATCTACAGTGGCTGTGTAAAGGTGCGGAATAAAAGTAGGAGGAGACCAAGAAAGTCCGGTTTGAATGGGCGAACCATCGCCCCAATCTATAGAATATTCGCCCCATGTGTTGGGCGATGACAGGTTAAAATTAAAATTATTGCCACTGCACGAGTACCAGTAAGGATTGTCCACCACCTGCCCATAAAAGTCAAACACATGCGGACATTGAGCCCTCAGCTGGGAGCTCAACATAGCCAATGCGACCATTAGGGTGGTAATTTTTAATCTTAAGTACAGTGCCTTCATGCTCAATTTGTACGACACCAATTCTTATAAGTGTCGCGGCATGCGGGTTTTTAGACGAAACTGCATAAAATGCAAATTGAATTTACAATTTCACACACCAACTCAACTCATTGATTATTATGTAGGATATAAAAAACCATTCATTCTTACCTGCTTCCACTCTTACATTCGCGCCATGTTATTAGAAGTTCTGAAATCGAAAATTCACCGCTTGACGGTAACAGAGGCCAACCTCAACTACATAGGAAGCATAACCTTAGATCCGGATATGATAGAGGCTGCAGATATGATAGAGGGAGAAAAAGTGCAAGTGCTTAACTGCATGAATGGTGAGCGCCTGGAAACTTACATCATAAGCGGAGAGCGCGGCAGTGGAGTGTGCTGTTTAAATGGCCCTGCAGCGCGCAAAGTAGAACCTGGCGATGTAGTCATAGTTATTACCTATGCTCAAATGTCGCGCGAGGAGGCTTTGGTTTTCAAACCCACTATTGTATTCCCTGATCCTGCTACCAATAAATTGGTGAAATAATAAGCTGGCTCATCATTCATTTTTAAAAACTCCATTCATTGAATCTGAGAAAAATAATTGTCTACATTTTATTCCTTGGCCTGGCCGTGGGCATGATGTGGTATTTGTATAAAGACATAAGTTGGGAAAATGATGTAAAACCCAGTTTGGTGCATGCCAATTGGTTTTGGATTTGTGTATCATTTGCGCTGGGCTATGGTGCCACTGTTATGCGAGGTTTGCGTTGGAATCTTATGTTGGAACCTATGGGCTACAAAGCAGGCAGGTGGACCAGTATACATAGCGTAGCCTTCGGTTATTGCATGAATAATTTGATACCGCGCAGTGGAGAGTTGGCGCGCTGCACTATGCTCAACAGAGCCGAAAAAATACCAGTAGATAAATTAATAGGCACAGTTATTCTTGAACGCATAGTTGACCTTTTGTTACTGGCATTAGTAATGCTACTTGCATTTATTGTAAAGGCCGATGCACTGAGTGCACTGCTGGCAAGCGGCAACGACACAGGCGTGGCTAACAGCAGCGGAAAAGGCTCGTGGATACTTTACATTTTCATAGTTGGAATTCTTCTAATCATTGTATTCTTCATGTTGCTCCGCTATATGAAAGAGCATCACATTATTAAAAGAATAAATTCTTTTATAGTGGGCATGACAGAAGGTGTAAAAAGCATTTTCAAAATAAAAAAACAATTTCTTTTTTGGTTTTTCTCTTTCAGCATTTGGTCACTGTGGTTGCTTATGGCCTATTGTTCTATGAGTGCGCTGCGCGAAACTTCTCACCTAACCTTTACAGATACTATTTTCTTTACTGCAGCGGGTAGCTTAGGCATGATAGTGCCTACACCGGGTGGCGCAGGCGCCTTCCATGGCATGGCAGTATTAGCGTTTCAGGCTTTGGGTTACAATGGCGAGTCTGGCAGAATTTACGCGCTTATTTCATGGTCGTTAAAAACCACTTTCGATATTTTAGTGGGTGCACTTGGGTTTCTTATTGTAACCTCAAAAAAAATAAAATTGTGAAAACATGCGCTTCCATATCAGAGCTAAGCAGCCTCATAAATGAATGGAAAAAAGAAGGCGAAAAAATTGTTTTCACCAATGGCGTATTTGACATACTGCACATAGGTCATGTAGATTATTTAGAAAAGGCAAAGGCACTGGGGACTAAATTAGTAGTAGCCATAAATGCTGACAGCTCAGTAAAAAAACTGAACAAAGGGCCAGAGCGACCAATAAATCCTGAGAATGCACGTGCGACAATAATTGCTGCTTTGCGCTGTACAGATGCCACCATTATTTTTTCAGAAGACACACCCTTGCAACTAATAACAGAGTTGTTGCCAGATGTATTGGTAAAGGGTGGCGACTATGATGCAGATGAGAAGAATGAGAACTCTAAAACATATATAGTAGGTTCTAAAGAAGTGTTGGAAAACAGAGGACTCGTAAAAGTGATACCGTTGGTTCAAGGTTTTTCTACCACCAACATTGTAAATAAATTAAAATCTTAACTCAGCCGTTTTTGGTTGCAAGTCTTTAGGTCTGGCCATGGCCAGCAGCATTACCAATAAAAAAGTTGAGTATGTTATCACTTTATAATGATTAAACCATGCTGATATAGATGGAACAAATAATGTAAAATTATATGTGACAACAATCAATACAAAAACCCCCAACATAAAAGGATTTCGCGCATTACGCGAACTACCAATTTGGTTCAGAAAAAAAGAAAGCATATAAGCCAAAGCCGGCAGCGTCATTAAGAAAGCATAGTGCTGCTGATGCGGGAAAATAAGTGGAACAATGAGCATGATATAACTCACCTCCCACCACGTTTGACTCTTACTTTGCATAGGCCTGAAAGGCAATGCATTTAAAAAATACAAAGTCAACAGAACAAAAAACAATCTGGCAAACTGCACCACCCAAAACAGCTGTGCCTGACTCAAATTAGCTATGTTATGTCTTGTTTGCAGGCCTTGTTCAGCATTTACATAATCTGTAAGTAGTGTACTAAGCAGCGCACCCAAGTTATGAAAACTAGGTTCTTCTATGTCCTTTATGTGTGCCATTTTAGTGGGGTTTACAAGTAACCACCATTCTTGCAACAGAAAAGCATTTTGCTGCCAGCCAAGCCATATTGCAGGGAGCAATGCAAATACTACTAACAATATTATTACGCTTGCAAATGCCTTCCACTGTGCTTTATATAACAAATACGGCAACAGTACCAATGGTAAAAGCTTTATATTAATAGCTATACTAATAAACAAAGCACCTGCAAACCATTGTCCCTTCTGGATGCGATACATACCTTCTAAAGAAAAACAAAGCATAACAATAGTTAGCTGACCCAAATGCAAATTGCCTCTAACAAAACGGAATGATGCCACAAGAAGCAAAAGGCCAAATACATATCTTAGTTTATTGCCATTTAAATATT
Source organism: Flavobacteriales bacterium (assembly GCA_031418455.1). Lineage (GTDB taxonomy): Bacteria > Bacteroidota > Bacteroidia > Flavobacteriales_D > Sanyastnellaceae > JANNVZ01. The sequence goes on from JANOXJ010000260.1 coordinate 6,598, forward strand.
GGCCCAGATAACAATATACTAACTGCCCAATTCTATAAAGAAGAACCATGTTGAGCATTAGCCAGAATGCCTTGCTTAGCTGAACCGGCAGCCATGCAAATAACTTTAGTGCAGAAGCAAAAAGAACACTGTAGTAATAATGGTATGAACCATAATATAAATTGGAATAAATATTTTCTTGATCAAACAAATCATTTGCAGCACTTAAAAAAATATCCCAATCATTGCGGCCTTGCGACTCTACAATAACCAATGCCAAAGCCCCGCATAACAGCAAAGCCTTGCCCCACCATGAGTTTACCAGATATCGCAAGGCATTGTCAAACTGAGCTAACATAAATGCTAAACTAAGCAAACAAGCCAAACTGAATGGCCCGCATTGGGGCTTATGCTTAAACAAAATTGTGTTCAAAGAAGAACAGTATTTCGTCTAATTGACACCATGGTAGCAATAATTTCGCTACACTTCTAATATCCAGTATGTACAAACGTATACTCATATACCTACTTATTGCCGCTGCCGCTGCCGGTGTTCTGTTTCTCTACTTTAAACTTACACAGCAAGACAATGAGTACACCTCCTCTTACTCTGCGGTGCCCAATAACTGCGCTCTCGTTTTAGAAATTAGCAAGGATTATAACGAAGCTAGTGATTTGGCTTTGCTAACCCAATTAGCTGCAAACGAGAATACACTTGGAGAAATCTCCTTTAATCCGCTAACAGAATGGCCTAAAATGATAGATGAGTTGATGAAACTGAAAAGCTATCAGCCAGAGTGGAAGTCATTACTTACAAATTCGCCTATAGTATTTACCTGCAGCGATCAGCTAAGGGCCGATACGTGGCTTATGAGTATTGGATTAAAAAAGGAGACTTCACTATCGCATCTGGAAGAAATGATTTTTTCTTGGTATCCGGATCTAAAACCTACTAAACGCGATTTTAAAGGTACCACCATATTGCAAACAGAAAATAGAATGTATGGCCTTATAAACGATTGCCTTATAGTTACCTCTTCACCCTCTCTTATAGAAGATGCCATAATTCAAAATCAGAAGAATAATGTATTGGCGAAAAACGCATCGTTCACCAACGCGCGCGATGTAATGAGTATGGACAGCCCTTTTCATTTATTTGCACCACTTGACAGAGGCGGATGGATGCAACTGGATGCTGCCACCCGCAACAAACAGTGGATGCTTAGCGGATATGTCATTACGACCGATACTACCTTGCACACATTAGAACTATGCGACAACGGAAAAAAATTCAACGTGGCATCACAACTGCCCGGTCGCACCAGTATTTTGGATGTATACTCCTATACCGATTTTGAAACAGGGTGGGAAAAACATGAGCAACATTACGCACAAACAAATAGTGCAAAGTTTTGGAGCCAAGCCTGGCAAGACTTAGGTGATAGCTGTGTATGCGACCTAACCGATGCCATGCTCTCTTGGCGCACAGGAGAATGGGGCAGTGCTGTAATAGCAACCAGCGACACCACCACGGCCGAAGTACTTTTTTATGGTGTAAAAGACACTATGAAAGTGATTGACAAATTTTCTCCCATACTGCTGCCTCAAAACAAATCATTTGAAAATATTTACGAAATAAAATATCCTCAGCTTTTTGAGCGCAACAAGCCACAAACATTTTTAGTAGAGGCCAACTATGTTACACAAAAAGGTAATTATGTTTTTGTAGCATCATCGCCTTACGATTTGCTGGCGCTTAACGATACAAGCAAAACACTTTCGCAAGACAATCAATTCCAAAAAGCAATAGCTACTATTGATACAGAGTCTGGTCGGTTTGTGTATCAAACAGACTATTACACATCGCCACTGCCAACAGCTATCTTATCATTTTTAAAAGGCTTGCCATACATAGCTATAAATGCTGAACCCTTTAGAGAAAGTCAATATTTAATAAACATAGCCCTGCCTATTGAAAACAGCGCTAAGACTGCTGAAAACGCTAATGCTCCTGAGGAAACACCCACCAATACCACTATAGCAGAAGAGCAGGATATAGTGACAGCCTCTTGGCAAGTAATAAATCACAGCACCAAAGAGAAAGAAACACTTTTTCAAAATTCGAAAAACGAACTCTGCCTTAAAGGAGCTGATGGTAAAATACTTTGGAGCAAACCCACCACCAAAATAGTGGGCGATGTAACTCAGATAGATGCTTTAAAAAATGGTAAACTGCAATACGCATTTGCAACAGAGGGTGGTGTAGAAGTAATTGACCGCAATGGCAAATCGCTCAGCGGATTTCCATTCTCGCCCAAGCCTTCTATGTGCTCAGGCCTGTTTGTATTTGACTACGATGGCAATAAAAACTATCGTCTCATTTTTGCCGATGAGTTGCCCGAGTTGTGGAACAAAACTGTGCAAGGCAAGGACACCGAAGGCTGGAAGTACAAAGGCACAGCGCCTATAGCACAAGTGGCACATATAAAAGTAAATAAAGAAGACATATTAGTGGCTATAACACACAGCGGCACTGCGCAGGCGCTAAAGCGCAATGGTGAAATAAAAACCGAAAACACAGCCGCGTTGCTTGACTGGAATAAGCAAAGTGTAAGCCTAACAGAAACAGGTGGCAACATACAAATAAACTATACCAAGGCTGACAATAGCGCTGCCAGTATAGTTTTAGCCCTAAAGTAGCTAAACCCAAATTTGCTCACATTACGTTTTCCATGAGTTTAGTTGAGGCATATCTTCGCACACTATACACAGAGCATACATGGAATACGATTTTAGACAGATAGAACAGAAGTGGCAGCAGAATTGGCGCGAAAAGAAAACTTACAAAGTAACAGAAGACACTACCAAGCCCAAATTTTATGCGCTTGACATGTTTCCTTATCCAAGCGGTGCCGGCTTGCACGTAGGCCATCCGCTAGGCTATATCGCAAGCGACATCATTGCGCGATATAAAAGACACCTGGGCTACAATGTGCTGCATCCTATGGGCTACGACTCGTTTGGTTTGCCTGCAGAACAATATGCCATACAAACAGGCCAGCATCCTGAAATAACTACAAAGACCAATATAGCGCGTTACCGCGAGCAGTTAGACCAAATAGGATTTGCTTATGACTGGGACCGTGAGGTGCGCACAAGCGACCCATCTTATTACAAATGGACGCAATGGATTTTTGCGCTCATATATAATTCTTGGTTCAACAAGGAAAACAACAAAGCAGAACACATAGACACACTCATCAAAAAATTTGAAGAGAATGGAAATCAGAATGTGAATGCTGCCTGCGAAGATGACTGGTATACAAAATTGCCCCTTGATAAATTTTTCTTTGGTAAAGATTGGCAAGGCGACTTCACAGCTACTGATTGGAAAAGCATGAATGAAGAGCAACAACAAATGCTCTTGATGCAATTTAGAATGGCTTATCTGGCAGACTCAGTGGTAAATTGGTGTCCGGCATTGGGTACGGTGCTGGCCAACGATGAAATAAAAGATGGCAAGAGCGAACGTGGCGGACATCCGGTAGAACAAAAACTAATGCGCCAATGGAGCATGCGAATAGGTGCGTACAGCGAACGCCTATTGCAAGGACTAGATACCATAGACTGGCCAGAAAACATAAAAGAAGTGCAGCGCAACTGGATTGGAAAAAGCGAAGGTGCTCATATCCAATTCCAAATTTTGGGCGGCACCCCTATAGGGGCTGGGGTGCGGGCAAGCATTGGTGTATTTACCACCAGACCCGACACCATCTTCGGAGTGTCGTTTATGACACTTGCCCCTGAGCATGAGTTGGTGTTGCAAATAACCACGCCTGAATACCGCATGGCAGTGGAACAATACATAGCTAATGCAAAATTGAAAACAGAGCGCGACCGACAAGCCGATGTAAAAAATGTGAGTGGGCAATTCACAGGAGCTTATGCACTGCATCCATTTACCAGCGAAAAAATTCCGATTTGGATAGGCGAATATGTACTAGCCGGATATGGCACAGGCGCTGTAATGGCCGTTCCTGCTGGCGACCAGCGCGACTGGGATTTTGCAAAAAAGTTTGATTTACCCATACCAAACATTTTTGAAGGAATAGATATTTCTGAAAAAGCAGAAAACTCTAAAGAAGCCATTTTATGTAATTCAGATTTTTTAAATGGGCTTAGTTACAAAGCAGCTACAAAAAAAGTAATTGCAGAATTTGAAACGCGCGGTATAGGCAAAGGCAAAATAAATTATAGAATGCGCGATGCAGTGTTTAGTCGTCAGCGCTATTGGGGCGAGCCATTTCCGGTGTACTACCAAAATGGAATGCCTTACATATTAAATGACCAAGACGGCCAGGTAACCCTGCCTGAAGTAGATAAATACCTGCCCACAGAAGATGGTGAGCCACCGCTTGCAAGAGCCAAACGTGAAGCCTGGAATGTGTGGAAAGGTGAACGCATGGAATACAACACCATGCCTGGTTGGGCAGGAAGCAGTTGGTACTTCTTGCGCTATATGGATGCGCACAACAACAATGAATTTGCCTCGCGCGAAAAAAT
>JANOXJ010000261.1:0-4173 GCA_031418455.1 Flavobacteriales bacterium
CTTTTGTGTTTTCTATATCCATGGTGTATGGGTGTTATTATTTTTTTACTTAATAATTAAAATAATTCTTGTTTAAGAACAACACATTAAAGCAAGTAAGCGTGCCACATGATGCTGTGCTGTCATCCCCTATTACCTCCGTCTGAACAGGTTCAAAAAGACTATTGTCATAACCACTGGCTGCTAATTTTATAGCACCTATGGTAGCAATAAAAGAAAATACAATTGCCAAACGAAGCACTGCTGCTCTCACTATGGGTTGGTCGGTTTGTTTGCGCTTCATGTTGTTGTTCTTTGTTGTTGTTGTCAGCTTGTATGTATCACAAGTAATTTGACCATGCAAAGATGTATCGTTTGCACGGTACTTTGCAACACATAGTACTAAATATTTTCACAAAAAGCGTTAACAAACCTCGGATTACCTTCCGAATCCATTGATTTTATTGCGATTTATCAATTTCGTAAAAAATTCATTTTTATGTAGTTTATTTGCTTGCGCGGCCGGAAATAGCCTCTAATAAATGAAAAATGCCTCCCTTTGGTGCCCTACCCGACTAGTGTTCAACTCCAAAACGCAGCGTTTTGAAGTGAACAAAGCAGTAGTTTATGCAGGCTCCTACCACATAGCTGAGTTGCAACTGAGCAGTTATCTGCCACTTATGCAGCAGTATTGCCAGGGCCAGCTATTGGACTGTGGCTGCGGGGCTGTGCCGTATTATGAAGTGTATAAAAATCAAATAACAAATGCCTATTGGGCCGACTGGAGCACACAGCCTAGTATAACAGAGTTGTTAGATGTAAGGGTAGATTTAAATAAATCATTTCAACTGAAGCAAAATAATTTTGATACTGTGCTACTAACCGATGTGATAGCTCATGTGGCCAAGCCAAATGAATTGATCATTACTTTGAGCGAACACATGAAGCAAGGCGCTCATCTTATTCTCACCACGCCATTTGTGTATTGGATAAGCGAGTTTCCGCACGAATATTTTCACCCTACGGCAGCAGCATTAAGTATGATGTGCGAGCAGGCAGGAATGAAGGTGCTGCACCTGGAGCCTTATGGCGGCCGTGCAGATGTGCTATTGGACACACTCAATAAATCTATGACAGGCAGGTGGTCTAACAGGCTTTTTAGACTGTTGGCATCTGTGGTGAAAAAAACTGGCTGGTACAAAAACACCAACCAAAAAACACGCTATTCTTATCCCTTAGGCTACACCTTAGTAGCACAAAAAATATGATAAGCCAGGAGCAACTACTTGCTAACCTAAAATCGTTTTTTTTATTCCATCCTGAGGCGCCATTCATTTTTACCGCAGCAGGGTTTTGGATATTCTTTGCTGCCGTGCTGGTGGTGGACTCTGTAGTGTACAAAAAGCGCGTGTGGCGCCATACTTTTCTTTTTCTGGCCAGTCTTTTCTTCTATTACAAAACTACAGGCTTCTTTTTTATACTGCTGCTGCTTACTGCCTGTTGGGACTTTTTGGTTGGCAAAAAAATATACACCACCCGCAAACCCTCTTCCAAAAAAGCATGGCTCATAGGTAGCATTGTGATGAATTTAGGCGTGCTCAGTTATTTTAAATACGCCTACTTTTTTACTGATATCTACAATGCTGCTTTTGCAAAGCATTCGCACGTGTTTAATTGGCTGGCACATTGGAGCAATAGTTTTTTCGGTTCTCATTTTGATGTAGACAAAATAATTTTACCCATAGGCATTTCGTTCTTCACCTTCCAGAGCATTAGCTACACCGTGGAGGTGTATAGAGGTCACTTAAAACCTGTAAAGCGATTTACTGATTTTGCCTTCTTTGTCACCTTTTTTCCGCAGCTGGTAGCCGGGCCTATAGTGCGCAGTACCGATTTTATTCCACAGCTTTACAAAGAATACCAACTTACAAAACACGAATGGGGATTGGCTGTGTTTTGGATTTTGAATGGACTTATTAAAAAAGTTTTATTGGCCGACTACATTGCAGTTCATTTTCTGGACCGCGTGTTTGCTAATCCCGTTTCTTACACCGGTTTTGAAAACCTAATGGCCATATATGGCTATAGCCTGCAGGTGTATGCCGACTTTTCCGGATATACAGATATAGCCATAGGCATTGCATTGCTTATGGGTTTTCATCTAACAAAAAACTTTAACTCGCCTTACAAGGCCACCGATGTGGCCGACTTTTGGAGGCGCTGGCACATGAGCCTTAGCAACTGGCTGCGCGATTATGTGTACATACCGCTTGGTGGCAACAAAATAGGTTCGGTGGGTTCGTATGCAGCACTTGGCATTTTTGTTTTGGTAGTTACATCGCTCAGTCAGTCGTGGTTAGTGCTTACTGCATGCACCATCATTATAGCGCTGTGCCTCATACTTAGTCAGCTATTTGTATCATTTGCCACCTGGCTCAATTCTAACTTAAACATAATGCTTACTATGCTGGCCGGAGGCCTCTGGCATGGCGCTTCGTGGAATTTTATTATTTGGGGTGCACTGAATGGCGCAGCACTTGTATTCTATAAATCTTGGAAAAAAATAAGCCCTTGGGAAAAACACAAACACCGCTGGGCTGTGAGGGCATGGGTCATATTCCTCACTTTTTCTTTTATCACCTTCACGCGTGTATGGTTCAGGGCTGGCAGCAACAATACCTGGAGCGATATGAATGCCACGCACAATTTGCAAAACGAATTTATGTCGGCCACCTCCATGCTGGAACAAATATTTTTTAATATGAATTGGAGCCTAGCACCCAATGTGCTAATGGCTTATTGGAATGTGTTTGTGGTAATAGCAGTAGGTCTCATTATACATTGGCTGCCCTCATCGTTTAAAGAAAACTATCGCACTCGCTTTGCTGCTTTGCCTATATGGTGTATTGGCTTGGCCTGTTTTGTTACCATAGTGCTAGCCTATCAAATAATGTCGGCCGATATGCAGCCGTTTATTTATTTTCAGTTTTAAGGCTAATTCAGTTCTACTTTTTTCTCAAACGAATTGTGTTTGATTTAGATTAGAGCATAGCGCTTTCTATTTTTTTAATAGAGCCTCAGCAAAACTTACAGAAGGCTTCTGCGCTGTAACATCCAACCAATGAATATCGGTATCTCTTCGCCACCATGTAAGTTGGCGTTTGGCAAAATTGCGCGAGTGTTGTTTTATTTTTTCTATTGCAAATTCCAAAGTGCTCAGACCATCTAAATAATCGAACAGCTCTTTGTAGCCCACAGTGTTCAATGCGTTTAAGTCTTTATGCGCCACAAGGTTTTCTGCCTCTGCCAACAAGCCTTCTTGCATCATGCTATCCACACGTTGGTTTATACGCTTGTACAAAAAATTGCGCTGTGCTGTAAGACCAATTTTTACAACATCAAATGGTCGTTTGGTTTGCACTCCTTTGCGAAGGTCAGAATATTTTTTGCCTGTAAGCTGGCATACTTCCAATGCGCGTATTATGCGATGTGGATTTTGAATATCTACTTCAGCAAAATATTGCGGATCTATTTCCTGCAATTTTTGTTGCAGGTGTTCTATACCCTTTTCTTGCAATTCAGCTGCCAATTGTTTTTTTAGTTCAGTGTTAGAAGGCAATGTGTCCAGCCCGGTAATAAGTGCATCTATATAAAGCATGCTGCCACCCACGCACACTACTACGTCTTTATCCAAAAACAATTGGTCCAACAAATGCAATGCATCGCGCTCATACATGCCTGCACTGTAGTGCTCATGTATGGGCAAAAAACCTATGAAATGATGGGGTGCTTGTTCTAACTCCTGCGCAGTAGGGCGCGCTACACCTATGTTCAGTTCTTTATAAAACTGGCGCGAATCGGCAGAGATAATATGCGCGTGGAAATGCCTTGCCACATCTATAGCAAAGGCTGTTTTGCCTACTGCTGTAGGCCCAAGTATTACTATGAGGGTCTTATTGGCCGCCAATAACAGGGGTTCAATTTTCCACCAAACCTCTGCCTATTTTCTTAATCTTTCCTTCGGCTTGTAGTTTAGTAAATAGGTTGTCCAGCAGTCCATTTATAAATACATTGCTCTTAGGCGTGCTGTAGTAGTTAGCCAGTTCTATGTATTCGTTCATGGTTACTTTTAGCGGAATGCTATCAAAATTTTGCGCCTCGGCCAATGCCATTTTCAAGATGATTAAATCCATC
>JANOXJ010000262.1:0-4265 GCA_031418455.1 Flavobacteriales bacterium
GATAATTTTTATGCAAGCCACTATGCCAACCAAAGTTATAGCCATACCAACCAGCCACTGGGTCACCCTTCAGGCCCTGCCAGTTCAGAGATTTTGGCTATACTTAATTATAGATGGCACCGCATAATAGCCCAAATAAAATACAACCAAATAACCAAAGGCACCGGCCCTGAGGCTAGCTGGCGCACCGACCCTGAGGTGGTATTGCAAACCTTTGCACCTTGGCCCACGCAGGCTGTGCAGCAGTGGGACATACAGGCAGGGCTTTACCTCAATCCAAAAACAAACCTCCAGTTGTTATTCGGCTGGACCGACAGGTTAGAAAAAACTAACTACAACTGGCAGGCAGATAGAACGCAGCATACCTCTATGTTGTATCTTTCGCTGCGAACCAACCTAATAAACCGCTACTCTGATTTTTAATCTTAGTGCTTGTATACATTTGCCAAATGCTTTTGCTTTTTTTGAAAATAGCTAGCTCAACCATTCAATTTTTTAAGCAGTGACCGAAGTAGTCAGAGATTTGTTTTTAGCCTTTGCCACAGCGTTTATGCTGGTGCTTATAGCCACACCCTCTTTGATAAAAGTGGCCAAGCTAAAGCATTTGGTAGACGAGCCTGGTGATGCACGCAAGCTTCACCGCAGGTCGGTTCCTACCATAGGCGGCATCATGATTTTTGCGGGCACCATTATAGCCTACTGCCTTTGGTTCCCATCAGAAGATGGCTCGCAACTGGGCCGCAACTACAACGCCTTTGAAGCCCTCAGCGAATTCAAATATTTAGTGGCCTGCATGTTCATGTTATTCTTTCTTGGCTTAAAGGATGACATTGTGGGCGTATCGCCAAGTAAAAAATTACTCGTACACTTTTTAGTAGGGTTCATTTTAGTCATCGTATCAGACATTCGCATTACACAGTTTTGGGGGCTTTTTACTATTGATAGTCCTTTGCCGTATTGGCTAAGTGTAGTGTTCTCTGTGTTTGCTTACATAGTTATAGTAAACGCTATAAACCTTATAGATGGTGTTGATGGCCTAGCCGCAGGCGTGGGTCTTATAGCCAGCAGTGCATTTGCATACTGGTTTCATCGCACAGGCGACCAGCCGCTTGCCTTGCTGGCTATGGGCCTTGGCGGTTCGTTGTTAGGTTTTTTAATTTACAACTTTCAGCCTGCCAAAGTATTCATGGGCGATTCCGGCTCGCTCATTATAGGCGTAGTTCTGTTCGTATTGGCCGTAAAAATGATTGACTTTCCTGTAAGCCGTATGTTGCCGCAAATGCGCGCTGTGTCTAAGCCGGTGTTAGCAATGGCCATATTGTCCTATCCGCTTATAGACACGCTTAGGGTATTTATTATTAGGGCTGTGCAAGGCCGCTCGCCTTTTTCAGCAGATAAAAACCACATACACCACAAGCTACTTTCCTTGGGCCTTTCTCATCGTCAAACGGCATTGGTGCTCTATGCATTCACCTTGTTTATTATTCTGCTTACATTCCTTTCGCCCGACTATACACCCAATATTTCCTTCTTGCTGGTAGGCACCACAGCCGTTTTGTTATGCAATTCTGTATTTCTTTTTAAGTCTAAAAACTAAGCTGCAATAAGGGTTTTGGAGCTTTTTCTCTAAAAATTTGTAGTTTTTGCCAACACTTGTTTCCATCTGCTTTTGTACAGTCCTATTTTGGCGCGTCCAATTTTTTTCTATTCTTAATTACCAAAGCATTGAATAACAAAGTAGATATACTTCTAGGCCTGCAGTGGGGCGATGAGGGAAAAGGCAAATTAGTAGATGTTCTTACACCCAATTACGACATTATAGCCCGTTTTCAGGGTGGCCCAAATGCCGGCCACACATTGGAGTTTGAGGGAGGTAAGCACGTGTTGCACACCATACCGTCAGGCATATTTCATTCTAATGTAAAAAATGTGATAGGCAATGGCGTGGTTATAGACCCTGTAGTATTTGCAAAAGAAATAAAAGCCTTACGCGAAAAGCATGTGCCTGTGGAGCAGCGCATGAGCGTGTCGCGCAAGGCACACATCATATTGCCTACACACCGCTTGCTCGACCGCGCCAGCGAGGCATCTAAAGGCGAATCTAAAATAGGCAGTACCCTTAAGGGAATTGGTCCCGCTTATATGGACAAAACAGGCCGCAATGGCCTTCGCGTGGGCGATTTGCTTGATGGTAATTTCATGGGCAAATACAATTCGCTCAAGCACAAACATTTGTTTTTGTTAGAAGGATTTAAGCAGTTTTTTACTTTGGATACAGCTGAGCTAAAACAAATGGAAGAGGAATTTATGCAAGGAGTAGAGGTGCTAAAATCGCTCACCATAGTAGATAGTGAGCACTACATAAATAACGAGTTGCGCGATGGCAAAAAAATATTGGCAGAGGGCGCACAAGGCTCCCTGCTGGATATAGATTTTGGTTCGTATCCTTTTGTAACATCTAGCAACACTATAGCCGCAGGCGCCTGCACAGGCCTTGGCATTGCACCCGGCAGAGTAGGCGAGGTATTGGGTATTTTTAAAGCTTATTGTACCCGCGTGGGTAGTGGCCCTTTTCCTACTGAGCTTAATGATGAAACTGGCGAAAAAATGCGTCAGGTGGGTCGTGAGTTTGGCAGTACCACCGGCCGAGCACGCAGATGCGGCTGGTTAGATTTGCCTGCGTTGCGCTATGCATGTATGATAAATGGGGTAACCCAACTTATAATGATGAAGGCAGATGTGCTAAGCGTTTTTGAAAACATAAAAATTTGCACCCACTACATGTGCGATGGAAATAAAATAGACTACATGCCTTATGATTCCGATCCGCACAAGGTGCAGCCTGTGTACATAGAAATGCACGGTTGGAAGAACGACCTTACAGGTATGCGCAATCTGGCGCAGTTGCCAAAGGAGCTTACAGACTATATAGAGTTTATAGAAAAACAAATGGAAATACCTATTACAATAGTTTCAGTAGGTCCAGACAGAACTCAAACTATTGTAAGAGAGAAAATTTTGGCATAATTATATCGTTGTATGCATCCTATAAGCATTACAACCGACAGATTAAACATGCACTTCAATTACTCCAACAAAATAGTGGCACTCATTCTATTGGTGAGTGCTATTTTTTTTTCTGAAGCATTGTGTGCACAGCAAGGCCGCAAGCGGGTAAAGTACATCTACTCCGAGGTGTTGGATTATGACAAGTCTATAGTAGATGCGCAGCGCCTTATTGGCAAGGTGCAACTGGAGTATGAAGGCACTATGTTCTACTGCGACAGTGCTTACTTGTATGCCAATGACGATTTTGATGCATTCAGCAACATACGCATTGTAAAAAGCGGACAGTTTTTTGTAACGGGCGATGTAGGGCACTTTTCAAAACAAAACAGTGCTGCCACACTCACTAACAATATTACGCTACGCGATGACCAAATGACCTTGAATACAGACCATTTGGTATTTAATACCGCTACCGAAGTAGCCAACTACTATGGCGGTGGAAAAATTGTGAGCAATGCCAACAAGAATACTCTCACAAGCGAGCGTGGCATTTACAATTCTAAAACAGAAACATTTTTTTTCAGAAAATATGTAGTGCTCAAAAATCCTGACTATGAGGTAAAGTGCGATACTATGCAATACAACAATGGTACAGAGGTAACCCATTTTTTTGGCCCCACTACCATCACTGGTGATGATTCAGAAATTTATTGCGAAAACGGATATTACAACACCAAAAAGGACCAAAGCCGATTTGGAAAAAATGCAACTGTTCGTTCAGAAAAAACAATACTGAAAGGCGATAGTATTTTTTATGATGGTAAAAAGGGAATAGGAGAAGTATTTAAAAACGTGACTATACGCGATACAACACAGAACTACATTATAAGTGGCAACTACGGCAAGCATATTGAGAAAACCAAAGAAAGTTTTGTAACACAAAGAGCTTTGCTTACTCAAATATTTGACAAGGACTCGCTCTACATGCATGCAGATACATTGAAGGCATTGCCAGACAGTGCAGGCAACAATATTATTTATGCTTACCATCATGTAAAAATATTTAAGCCGGATATGCAAGGCAAGTGTGACTCGCTGGTATATACACAAGGCGACTCTACTATGCGCATGTATTACCAACCCGTGCTATGGCATATGCAAAATCAAATTACTGGCGATTCACTTACACTGTACACAGCCAGTGGTAAGCTGCAATCGCTATTGGTAAAAGGCAATGCATTTATAATAAGCGATGC
>JANOXJ010000263.1:0-2018 GCA_031418455.1 Flavobacteriales bacterium
GAAAATTTTTTAAATCAAGGGCATAATCCCAAACTTGATCTATTGAGCTTCTTAGAAACTCCTTTTCTCCCACTTTAAATTCTAAAATAAAAATAACGTGATCAATAATTAGAAGCACATCTATTCTCTTTCCCATCCGAGGAATTGAATACTCAAAAAACAACTCTCCAGCTTTATTTTTTAGTACATTTTTTAAAATCCGGATTTGCTGTTTCCAAGAATCTTTTTGAGTCTGTTCATCAGAAAATTGACTGTTAGAGCTCAAAGCACCAATAATTTCTAGCTCAGAAGAATTAATAAATTTTGAAATTGAAGAAGAGTAATAATAGCGGTTCATTATCCAATAATAGTTTAAATCTTAAACTCTTTCAACTTAACAGTATTATAGGTTATTTAATAAGTTCAACATCATATTCCATCACAAATGCAAATCGACAGTTTTCATTAATACAAACATGAATCTGAGTCTGATCTTTTGTGTGTGACAAATCCAAAATAATTTCTGTCCTCGCACTGCACTTAGGACAAGTGGTGGGTTGATCTGAATAAATAAAAACTTCAGAATAATTTATCATCTGTTAAACTTGGTTCGATAAATCTAAAATAAATCTATCCATTAGCAAAAAGAAACCTCCTCACCACCATCTCCGGCTTGGTATCCTTCCCTTTAATGCGGCTCATATTATAAGAGCGCTGTTCCTTGCTATGCACATCAGCCATAATGCAAAAGTAAATAACCTGTGATAAAATTCCTTCTATAAAGAGGCAAGACCACCACCCCTAATCAATCAAAAACGAAAAAATCGAGCGATCAGAAATTGGCATTAATTTTTAAACAAACCCTCCTTAACTCCCTCTCCTTCGGAGAGGGTCGGGGTGAGACCCCCAAGCAATGTAGCCAACTCATTCAAATCAGAAAGTGTTGTTCTCTCATGCAGCGATATACCAACATGCCCATCGCCAAAGTAGCGGAAGTTGATTCCTTTTGCTTCGGCATTTTTTCTCACAGCATTTTCATCAGCTACTTTTACTTTTAGTGTATCGAAAAACGAAGTATTAATTTGTGCTGAGCCAAGTGCTTTGTTTAATGCAACCGTGTGCGCATGTATGCGCGAAGCAATAGTTTTAACTCCATCGGGCCCGTGGTACACACCATATGCTGCGGCCATTACAGCAAGCAGTGCCTGAGCTGTGCATATGTTGCTTGTAGCTTTTTCTCTGCGTATATGTTGCTCGCGTGTTTGCAGCGCCATGCGCAATGCAGGCCTACCATGGCGGTCTTTGCTAAGGCCTATGATGCGGCCCGGCATATTGCGTTTAAAATCTTCCTTAGCACAGAAAAATGCAGCGTGCGGACCACCATAACCCATAGGCACACCAAAGCGCTGCGAGTTACCAAAACAAACATCAGCTCCCCACTCGCCCGGAGGTGTTATGAGTGTGAGCGACATTAAATCTGCAGCGCAGCACACAAATGCACCAGCGCTATGTACCTTTTCTGCAAATGATTTATAATCGTTTATTTGTCCGCTATTGTTAGGGTATTGTACTAATGCTCCTATGTAAGATTGGTCGAAAGTGTGTGCTGTAAAATCGGCTACTACAACTTCTATTTTTAAATGTTTAGCACGACCTTTTAGCAAGTCTAATGTTTGTGGAAATACTTCTTTATCTACAAAAAATTTATTGGCGCCTGCTTGTTCTTTTTCTTTAGAAATGCTGTGCACGAACATAATCATGGCCTCTACAGCTGCTGTACCTTCGTCCAACAAGGATGCGCTTGCAATGGGCAAGCCTGTAAGGTCGCTTGTCATGGTTTGGAAATTCAAAAGCATTTCCAAACGGCCTTGTGCAATCTCCGCTTGGTAGGGAGTGTACGCAGTGTACCACCCCGGATTTTCCAGCACATTGCGCAGCACTACAGGCGGCACTATGGTGGGCGAGTAGCCCATGCCTATGTAGCTTTTATTTACTTTGTTCTTGCTTGCCTTTTCCCACATCATTCCCAAGTAGTCATG
>JANOXJ010000264.1:0-2871 GCA_031418455.1 Flavobacteriales bacterium
GGCTTATACAAATCGCGTATGATAAAAAAGGCAATAAGGTAGAGCCCAGTAAGGCAAGAGGCATACAAGAGGGAGCGCTCTTCGTAATTGGCCTGGTCTTGTCCGCTTAGCAGGTAGCGCACAAATACTTTGTGCGATATGTACCAGCTGAGCAAGAATAAAAACGGGGCTAAACTGAGGTATATGATAGAAGATTTTCTGTTCATGGTAATGTTTTATCTTAATTTAAAATTTACGGGTATTCTCATTTTACATCTCACCGGTTTATTGTTTTGGGTAGCAGGTGCAAAATTTTTGAGGTTCAATAAAGCCTTGTAGGCGGTCATTTCCAGCGAGCGCCCATTGGGTATTTTTCTTGCTACTTCTATGTTGGATATTCTTCCATCTTTTTCTACCACAAATTCCATTATTACAGAACCCGATATATTGTTCTCTTTACAATCCACTGGATAAGTTATTCGAGCAAGAAGGTCGCGCATCATAGCGGATTCGCCACCGGGGTATACTGGTAGTGTTTCAGCTAAAGTGGTGTCCATTTTTTCCTTAACGGGTTCTATGCTGTCATTAGAAGCTGCGGTTTGGAGAGTGTCAGGTTTTGAAGTTGGCTTTTTGGGTTCTTGTTTCCACCACCTTATTTCATCCTTACAATTGGGCACCATAATACTATCGGCAGCCTCCGCACCAAAGCTGCGCAGCACATTCAAATCTTCGCAGGCAGGCCCCATGTAATTCAATTTTTTATTTACCTGAATTCGCAGTACGCGAGCCTCCACATCCATGCTAAAACAGTCTATACAAATGTCAAGACACTTTATGGCCGCTGCATAGTTGGACGTTTTGTAATGCTCCACGGCTGTTTCGTATAGCTTTTTAGTTTTGTCTAAGTCACAAGGGTTTTTTTTGGGCATTGCAAAAGATACCAGAAAGAAAAAAACTGGCAGGAGAGCGTATTTATGCATCGTGTGATGTATCATTTTCTTGTCCCAAAAATAGCACTTCCAATGCGCACCATAGTGCTCCCTTCTTCCACGGCCCATTGCCAGTCGCCACTCATACCCATAGATATTTGATTAAAGTTTGGGTTGTTTTTCATGGGGCCATTTTTCAACGCGTCAAAACAATTTTTTATCTCGGCAAACTCGCTTCGCACCAGGCCTTCATTGGGGGTGAAGGATGCCATGCCCATAACACCGCATATGTGCACATGCGCTAAGGTGTTAAAATCTGTTGCGTTTGCAAACGCTAGCAATTCTTCCTTATCCCAACCAAATTTAGTTTCTTCCATGGCTACATGCACTTGCAGCAAGCAATGAATAATGCGGTTGTTTTTTGCGGATTGTTTGTTTATTTCCAGCAATAGTTTATGGCTGTCTACGCTGTGTATCCATGTTACAAAGGGGGCTATGTATTTTACCTTGTTGGTTTGCAAATGGCCTATAAAGTGCCACTCTATATCCTTTGGTAACAGGGTTTGTTTTTCGGTTAGTTCCTGCACATAGTTTTCGCCAAAGGCTCGCTGGCCTGCAGTGTAAAGCTCGTGAATAGCCTCGGCTGGTTTTGTTTTAGAAACAGCAATCAATTGCACATGCGCAGGCAATTGAGACTTTACTTTTATTAAATTCTGTGCTAAAACCATGTGGTCAAACCTATTCTCAAAATGACATTATTTCATCAAAAAAAACATCAATTTGTTGAACAATAAGCGGAACATGCACAGAGCCAATATGTTCGCCTTTTGTGACTGAGTGCGGAAATTAAATGTTATTACCATTGCTACCAATAGGCGGCCGTTTATATCTCTGTTTGTTAACTCATAAATAATGATCAATTATGAGCGGGTTCTGTCATTGATTTACACACCGAAAAAAAAACACAAAAGCAACCCGATGTACACTATTGAAGCCCGCGGCATACATAAGTCCTTTGCCCACCACAAGGCCTTAAACGATGTTAGCATAAGCGTTCCGCAGCACACAGTGTTTGGCTTGCTGGGCCCCAATGGTGCCGGCAAAACCACACTTATACGCATAATGAATCAAATAACCGGACCCGATGCAGGGGAGGTTTTCTTTAATGGCGAAAAATTAAAACCGGAGCATGTAGAGCTTATAGGCTATTTGCCAGAAGAGCGCGGATTGTATAAGAAAATGAAGGTGGGTGAGCAATGCATGTACTTCGCCCAATTAAAAGGACTGTCGTCAAAAGAAGCAAAACTGCGCCTTATGGAGTGGTTTAAGCGATTTGAAATACACACTTGGTGGGACAAAAAGGTAGAAGACTTGTCGAAGGGTATGGCTCAGAAAGTACAATTCATAACCACTGTGTTGCACAATCCAAAACTACTTATTTTGGATGAGCCCTTTAGTGGTTTCGACCCTATAAATGCGGAGTTGATTCGCAATGAAATGCTGAGATTGAAGAATGAAGGAAGCACCATCATACTGTCAACACACGACATGGGTAGCGTGGAGATGCTGTGCGACAACATAGCGCTTATAAATCGTTCGCGTGTCATATTAGACGGTAGTGTAAAGGATATTAAAAATAAATTTCGCACTCAGACTTACGAGGTAGTATTTGATGGACACGGAATGGATTTGGGTATAAGCTTGTGGGCCAATTTTGAATTGGTAAGTACGCGCGATGTGGAGGGCAATAAGGTGGCACATATCAAGTTGCTCAATGGTCGTTCGCTCAACGATTTGTTGGGTTCACTTTTGCCTAACGTATATATAATTTCGGTGCGCGAGTTGGTGCCCGACATGGATCAAATATTTATAGAAGCGGTTCAAAAATTTAATGCAGAACATGAATAAGATTTGGCTAATAATAAAACGTGAGTACCTCACCAAAGTAAAAAAGAAGTCATTC
>JANOXJ010000265.1:0-23368 GCA_031418455.1 Flavobacteriales bacterium
ATAGCAGTAGCAGCTCTACTTGCAGCGCATGAATATGGCGCATATAGCTACACTGCAGGCACAGGCCTTATGGCATTTGACCCGCTTAAGCATGTAAAGCAATTTTTTGATTTGGTATTTATAAAACAAGATTTAAAGGATTAAAAAAATAAAATAGAACTTCCAAAAGTGGTTAAAACGCAATCCATACTTTATGCTTCACTAAAGCCTTTAGTGCAATTGGGTGCGCATTTATTCTTTAGAAAAATAGAATTGCTCAATGGCAACAACTTGCCCACCAATCGCCCGGTAATTCTTGTAGCCAACCATCAAAACGCTATGTTGGATCCGGTAATGCTGTGTCAGATATTGCCCAAGCAGTTGCACTGGCTTACACGTGCCGATATATTTAAAAAGCCTTTCGTAAATAAATTACTGCGCGGTGTAAATATGTTGCCAGTATTTCGCGATCGCGATAGGGTAGAAGACCTGCATGCTATAAACAATCTTACATTTTCCACATGCAATGAGAGGCTGCATGAGCATGCCATCATAAGCATGTTTCCCGAAGGAACACACCGTGGCAAAAAGCAACTAATACCGCTTAAAAAAGGTGTAGCGCGCATGGCACTGAATGCCTTGGCCGATGGTATGGACGATTTGTGCATAGTGCCTATAGGATTAGACTATGGCAACTATTATAAATACCGCACTACACTGCTTGTAAATGTGGGCAGGCCCATAGAAGTAAAGCGCTTGCTAAAAGATGAGTCAGATACTGCGCGCGCGCAGAATGTGTTGCTAGCCGAAATTCGTGCGGCACTAAAGCAGGTAATGATAGATATAGAGCCTAACGATATGTATGATTATGTGCATGGAGTGGAAGTGCTGTGCCATAAATTGGAAGGATCAGATGATATGGGCAAGCAGTTTAAATACTATCACAGGTTTGTTTCTATAGTGAATACTCAAGCCAAACATTTAGATGCCTTAGCAGTGCTTGCAAAACCTTATATAAATCTTAAGCATAAGTTGCATCTTCACGAACAGGATTATCTAGAAAGGGGACTATCTGCAGGTGGATATATTGCTCTACTACTTGGAGCTATACCGGCTGCCATAGGTGCTGTGGTATTTGGTCCATTTTATCTTTTCGCTGAGGCTATTACCAATAAAATTGTAAAAGACCCACTTTTTTCTAATAGCATTCGCATCAGTATTTGGACCTTTCTAGCGCCACTTTACATGGTGCTAATAGGTTTTATGGTTTGCTGGTGGGAGCATTCTATTTGGATGCTGTTGCCTACTATTTTTGTGCTTTTGGTTTTTGGGTTGTTGGCTCTGCAGTTGTGGCCGGTATGTAAGAAATTTTTGCATGCCATGAGATGTAGAAAGTACGCAGCTTCAGGCAACGAAGATTTTGCAGCATGGCTGCAAACCAGACAACAACTAATGGACTGGATAAAGCAACAGATGAAATAAATTATTTTATTAAAAAAATAAACAGGAATGTACAAGCGCATAAACGGACTTCAGCATATAGGTGTGGCAGTAAAAAACATGGACGCTTCACTAAGTTTTTACCGCAAGTTTTTTGGGTTGGATATTCCATTTTTTGATAGCGTGCAGGCTGCTCCCCTTATGGATTATTATACCAACAATAAAACCATAACCAAGCGCGCCAGTATGATTATGAATCTGCAAGGTGGCTGCGCTATAGAAGTTATTAGACCTACTTCATTTGAACCATCACCGGCTAAACATCCTGTGCAACTAGGCGATTTGGGCATATTTATTACCACAGTAAAATGCAAAGACATAAAGCAAATGTGGAATTATTGCAAAGAGCAAAATCCTCCTTACTTGTCGCCTATAGGTATAGACCCTGCCGGTGGCGATACATTTTATATAAAAGACCTGGACAATAACTTGTGGCAATATGTAATGAGCAATGAGTGGTACACCAGTGGCAAGCACCTTAGCGGTGGGGTTGTTGGCTGCACCACAGGAGTAAAGGATATTGAAAGGGCTAAAAAACTTTATTGCACCATACTCGGTTTTGACGAGTTGGTGTATGACAAGAGCGGAACATTTGACGATTGGAGTCACCTGCCGCTTGGCAAAGAAAATTACCGCAGAGTACTGCTTACACAGAGCTCCCAACCAGGCGGTGGTTTTGCTAAAGTAACAGGAAAAACATATATAGAATTAGTGCAAGCACTAGACCATCAGCCCAATTTTATATTTGAAGATAGAATATGGGCAGACTCTGGTTTTGCTCACATAGGTTTTGATGTAAAAGGTATGAAAGCGTTGGGTGTTGATTTGGCTGCTGCCGGTTACCCTTTTACTTGCGACAGTCAAAATGCGCTTAGCATGGGCCAAACAAAAGTGCACTGCACATATATACATGATGACGACCGCACTCTTATAGAAATGATAGAAGTGTACAAAGTGCCCATTATAGAAAAGTGGGGAATCTTTTTGAACGTAGAAAAAAGAGACCCTCTAAAACCTCTGCCTGACTTTATGTTAAAGGCACTGAGGTTTTCGAGGGTCAAAGAAAAAAATGTTTAAAAAGCTATTTTACTTTTTCTAAACACTTTAAATGAGTTTGCTTGGCTCTGTTTAAAACAATAGTATGAGCAATAGCAAAATGATAATGATACCACCAGCGGTAATGTAAACACCTCCGCCAAGGTCATTCAATTCTTGTTTAATGCTCTTGGTTTCCTGACGCAATGCTTTCTTTTCATCGCGATTCATATTGCCTAAATCCATGGCTTTAATTTCCTCCAGTCGTTGTTCTAGTTGCGCTGCGCGCAATGCATCCAGATTTTCTATGGCATTGGCATCAGGCGCCAGCAGTGTGCTTACAGAAGCAGTGTCGGAGGGTATACTAGAGTTAGAAGCTAGTGCAGAGGTAGAAAGAAATGTCAAGCACAGCAAAGTGGCTACGACAGCGTGTAATAAGTTTTTCATAATAGTTTAATTTTTAGGCAGCAAATAAATTTTTACATCCTAGTCAAATGTAGTCGATGCTGCGCGGGTTTGTTAGCTAATAATTGCTTTTGCAGGTCAAAAGGGCTTATTGCAAGCGCATACCGCTCATTAGCAGGCTTTAGGCTTTAGCGGGTATTTTCGCTTATTCTGTTATTAATGACATTTAAGATAGATTTTGGAGCTTAATGAAGGTATTAGAAATGGGAATATTGAGCAATAATTTATTAAAAACAAATCTTAAAAATCTTCTTGTGCACTGTGCTTAAGATTAACTTTCGCACAACAATCCGAAATATGAAAAAAAATAGCGTTTTTACACTGTCATTATTGTCATTTTTTGTCATAGCGCTGCTGCCAGCTTGCAACTGGCAGGTCGATTATTCTAAATATACATCCACATTAGATTCACTCATAACCGAGGTAAAATTGGTGAGCAGCTATTTGGATACCATAGATGCGGAAGATTTGGAAGAAATGAAAGATTCGGCCGAGGAGCGATTAAACTATATCCAGAAAAATTTCGTTGGCGATATGCGCAAGGATATTGGGCTAGCAGCCGGCAACTACAAGATAGAAGTGGAATTCCTTGAAAAAACTGCCGAACTAATAGAAAAAAGCAAAGAAGAAGCCCCAATAACCCTTGAACAATTGGCGAATTTGAAAAAGACACTGACCGAAAATGCTACGGAAGATGCGGCAGGTAACAAGATAGATGAAGAATATGTAAAAAAGGCCATTGGCAGAGAAACAGAAGAGGCAGGGAAATTGATAAAGGCAAAGGAGATTTTAAGTAAAGACATAAAACAGGCTAAGGAGAGATACATGCTCCAAAGTCCTAAAATACAATATTGGGTAGACAGTATACCAGAGCTGAAGGGCCCAAAGGAGAAAAAGTAATGAATAAAATAAAGTACATATTAGTATTAATGTTAGCCTTATACGGTGGCGCCATGGTGGCCCAAACCGATATAGATCTGGCTGAGTATTACTATACGCAGGGCCAATATGAACAGGCTAAGTTGTACTACGAAAAAATATATAAGACAAACAAAACCAACAGAGTTTACACCAATTATCTGAACACGCTCATTGCGCTAAAGGATTTTGAGAATTCAGAAAGTTTGGTAAAGAAGAAAATAAAGGATAACTCAAAAGATGGAATGGCTTACCTCAGCCTGGGCGATTTGTATAAGAAGTTTGACAAACCGGAGGAAGCTAAAATTCAGTTTGTGGAGGCGATAAAAAAAGTAGAACCCACACGCAGCAACATCATTCGTTTGGCCACCGAGTTTGAAAACATAAACGAATATGATTATGCTCTAAACACCTACGAAAAAGGCAAGGCAGAAGGAAAGGAAGGTTATGAATACACCTTTGAAATAGCCAAAACACAAGGCAACCTTGGCGACTATGGAGCCATGACAGAAACATTTTTGGACCTGGTGGTGCAAGAGCCAGCCTATTTGCAAACGGTGCAAAATTCATTTAACCGCACATTGAATTTGCAGGAGAATGAAGATAACCAGAATATGCTAAAAACTAAATTGCTAAAACGCACACAGCAGTTTCCTGAAGAGGCTATGTATAGCGAAATGCTTATTTGGTTGTTTATGCAAAAAAATGATTTTGCATCGGCACTTGTTCAGGCTACAGCATTGGACAAGCGCTTAAATGAAAATGGACATCGTATTCTAAACCTTGCCTCGTTGGCGCGCAACAACAAAGATTTTGATACTTCCCTTAAGGCCTACCAATACATCATTAATAAAGGGCCTATGACAGAATATTACACCGTAGCTAAGCTGGAAAAGCTACAAGTAATGAAAGAGCAACTGGCCTTAAAACCGGGAATAGATAGAGTGGCTTATGCAGAGTTAGAATCTGAATACAAAAGCTCGCTGGACCAGTTAGGCAAATCTGCTGAAACGGCCATAATGATGAAAGAGCTGGCGCATGTGCAAGCCTTTTATTTGAATAAAACCGATGAGGCAGTAGCGCTGCTGCGCGAGGCAGTGGAAGTGCCAGGCATTAATAATAAAACCAAAGCCATTTGCAAGTTGGAATTGGGCGATGTATTAGTGTTTAGAAATGAAATATGGGACGCATCACTTTTATTCTCGCAAGTGGAGTTAGACTTTAAAGAAGATATACTAGGTAGCGAAGCTAAATTTAGAAATGCGCGCATTAGTTATTACACGGGCGATTTTGAGTGGGCACAAGGCCAGCTGGATGTTCTTAAGGCCAGCACTACTAAATTAATTTCTAATGATGCCATAGACTTGTCGTTGCTCATTACCGACAATTTTAATATGGACACCACCAAGGTGCCAATGGAACAATTTGCACGTGCCGATTTGTTGGCATACCAAAACCAATTTGATGCAGCTAATACTACTTTAGATTCTATTACTACTCAGTTTCCAAGTCACTCATTGGTAGACGAAATAAAAATGCTAAAGGCGAGTATGTATATGAAACAAGGAAACTACGAAGAGGCACAAAAGCTTTATCAGCAGGTAGTGGATTTACATTTTGCTGATATAACTGCTGATGATGCCCTGTTTAAATTGGCCGAAATGAACCAGTACATTTTTATGAATAACGCCAAGGCAATGGAGCTGTACGAGAAGTTGATAATAGATTTCCCAGGCAGTTTGTATGTTGTAGAAGCACGCAAGCGTTTCAGAGAATTGCGTGGCGATGCGCTCAACTAATTTTTATTATTACAGAATAAATTTATAAAAACTTTATATCAATTAAAATCAATCAAACACACTATGGATCAAATGAATCACAGTCGTCACACCGACATTTTAGATTTCACACAAGACGCCACTATACAGCGTAAGTTTTTCTCATCAGTATTTACTTATATGGGAGCTGGCTTGGCTATAAGCGGCCTGTTAGCTTATCTGTTAGGTACTGTATATGTGCAACAATGGATGCCGTTGCTTATTTCTGAGTCGAATGGTATGACCATTTTTGGTTATGCTATTATGTTCTCGCCACTTATATTCTCATTGCTGTTAGGTCAGCTTATGGAGCGCGCTTCGGTTACTGTTTTGTTTGCTGCATTTACAGCATTTGCGGTGGTAATGGGTATGAGCTTGTCCACTATATTCCTGGTTTACACTTCGGGTAGCATAGTTACTATCTTTTTTGTTACCGCGGGCACTTTTGGTTTGTTCGCATTTTTAGGTTATACCACCAAGGCCGACCTTACTAAATTGGGTATGATATGCGCCATTGGCTTCATAGCTATGGTAATAGTTTCCTTGTTAAACTTCTTCTTTTTCAAAAGTTCAGGTTTGGATTACATACTTAGCGGAATAGGAGTTTTATTAGTAATAGGCTTAATTGCCTACAAAATGCAAGAGCTAAAAAACATAGCCGCTGGGCTAGAGCATGGCGATGCTACATACATAAAACGCGCACTTATTGGTGCATTTACATTGTACATCTCTTTCATTAACTTGTTTATGATGTTGCTTCGTCTTTTTGGAAGAAGAGAGTAATCAATAGATTCTAAGAAAATATTATAAAAACCGATTGATGATTCAATCGGTTTTTTTTGGGACTAACTTTAAGGTTCTCATTTAATTATTAATAAATAAGTTAGGTAATTAGGATCCTTAAATGTAATTTAGCTATAATCAACTCCTTGACCTATGAAATCGAATTTATCTCTTATTGTATCTCTTGTTATTTGCTGTTTATTTTCAGAAGACCTATTTGCACAATGTGGCAATGCTGGCGTGTATTGTCACGAATTGAGTTTGCACCATATCTGCGAAGGCACTTATTTAGATAATGGAGGCAATGGTGCATATGCAGAAGAGAACGCATCCATGACGTTTTGTCCAGATATAGAAGGTTATAGAACAAGTTTAACTTTTTCAGAATTCGATTTGGACCTTGTAAATGGTATTGCCTGGTGTGACAGACTTTTTATTTATGATGGCACTTCCAACTCCGATTCGCTTATCGGAATTTATTATGGAACAAGTCTTTTAGGGCAAACAATCACAGCGTCTAACAGCAACCCTAGCGGATGTTTATTAATAAAATTTGATACAAATGGCAGTGTAAATACAACTCATACAGGCTGGGTGGCAACTGTGGCTTGTGTGCAGGCTTGCGCGCCACCTCATGCTAATGCTGGTGTTCTAAATTCAACAGTGGAAAGCAATGTCTATTTAAATTGTATTAGCAATGAAATCTCATTTTCGGCACAAGGCAGCACGGCCGCTGAAGGTCACAATATAGAAAATTATGTTTGGCATTTTATGGATGGCAATTCAGTAGTTACGGCAGATGAAAGTACTACCCATTTGTACAATGATGATGCAATTTATAATGTAAGGCTAATAGTATTAGACGATGTAGGCTGCGCTGATGATACTATAATACATGTGGGTGTTGTAGGCGGACCTATATTAAATGTGCCTAATGAAATTAATGCATGTGTAGGAACGGAGGTAGTTTTAAATCCAGATTATGAGCCTCAAACTATTTTTAGTTCTGTAAATTTTACAGATCATACATTAACTTATATAGCAGACGGTACATCCTATACTTATGAAATCACATTAGAGATTGCTAGTTTTGAGCCAGGCGCAACCATTAGTACATGCAATGATTTCATAAATGTTTTTGCGAATATGGAGCATAGTTATATGGGTGATTTAGGTATTTCTTTAACTTGCCCTAATGGTACCAATGTTTCTTTGGTAGAATGGGGTGTGAATGGTGGTGGTGGTACATTTTTAGGACAGGCGCTTGATGACAATGGTTCCGAACCTGGCATTGGAGATGATTATTATTGGACGCCCAATGCTACTAATGGAACATGGGGCGAAAATGCAGAATGGGGAATTAGCACCCTGCCAAGTGGCAATTACGAAGCATATGGCAATCTGTGCGAATTAGTTGGCTGCCCACTTAACGGAGTTTGGACTTTGAATGTAACAGATAATCTTGCTATAGATAACGGCCATGTATTTGAATGGGGTATAGGAATATCACCGGATTCTGATGGGTTGTTGCTAAGCTATACGCCTGTTATAGATTCTAGCGCAGCAGGCTCTTATTGGAGTGGCGAGTCTATTTCTTTATTGTCAGACAATGCTGATGTGGCCACCATTAATACTTCAGTTGTAGGGGTCAATGATTTGCAATACACTACCATTGATAATTTGGGGTGCACTTTTATCTCCAACTTTGTTGTAAACGTAATAGAGAACCCAATAGTAATAACCTTAGATGAATATTTTGTTTATTCTGAAACTAACACATGGCTAAATGCAGAAATAAGCGGACTCACAAACCCTAATTTGGTGGAATACTCGTGGTTACCTGTTGTAGGGTTGAGCTATCCCGACTATCCGCTAACAGAAGTTCTATTGCCAAATGATGTAGATATTTATACCCTCACTGTTACTTCGCCTTCGTTGCTGGGTTGTAGCGCGCAAGATTCAGTTAGCATGAATTTACCGGAGTTAATGGTAAGTGGTTACACGTTTTTAGACGCTAATGCAAATGGCATTTTTGATACCGATGAATCTGTCTTACCTAATTTCCCTATTTATAATAATAGTGGAACATTGACCTATAGCAATGCTGAAGGTTATTATTGGGTATACTGCACTTTTGGAACTAATACAGTTACACTCTCAGTAGATGGTAGTTTGTGGAATGTTACCACTCCCACTTCATTTACCACCATTCTGGATGATAATCAGTATGAAAGTATCAATAACAATTTTGGAATTGTTTCAAATGGCAATGCACAAACTATCATCAATGGAAGTATTTCCAATATAAATACATGGTGTCTAACTGTGAGTTCGCAAGCATTAAGTGTTGCAAATAATGGAAACACTATGGGCACTGGATATATGGTGTATACTTATGATCCTTTGTGCACTTATATTTCAGCTACTCCGGAGCCATATCAAATTGTAGATAACAATCTTTACTTTGCATACACAGATTTGACATATAACGAGGTGCAATTATTTAATGTATTGCTAGATATGCCTGATAATGCTGAGCAGGGCGACCAACTTAGTTTCTCTATGTCTACTTTTTACTATAACGATTCGCTAGAAATATTTGAAAATTCCGATCTGGTAAACTCACAATTGAGTTGCTCTTATGACCCCAATGATAAAAGAGAATTTAGTGGTATTGGAGAGGATGGACAGGTTCCGCCAAATTCTGTTTTAGATTATGTTATCCGATTCCAAAATACAGGCACTGCACCAGCTTTTGATGTAATGATAGTGGATCAGTTGCCTAATCAAGTGTTGTTCAATACGCTTCATCCGGTAGCGGCTTCTCACCCATATACTGTAAACGTATCTCCAGCGGGTGTAGCTACTTTTATGTTCGATAATATTATGCTACCTGATAGTAGTTCCGATTTTGAAGGAAGCATAGGATTCATTCATTTTAAAATTAATCTCACTGATGGTTTGGCCTTGGGTACTGTTATACATAACGAAGCAAGTATATATTTTGATGCAAATTCTCCCATTGTAACCAACCAAACCACCAACACCATTTTCTATTGCACAGGCGAAGAGCTTAACATAAATGTAAATGGCATGGAAATAGAAATACTCGACCAAATTAATAATGTGCAATGGTATTATTATGGCACTCCTATACCAAGCACAGGGCCAGTGTTTACCCCCACACAATCAGGAGTATATTTTGCCATTGCTACCCTTATAAATGGATGTGTTGCTATTTCTCCTGAAGTTTCTATAGTTGGTGTAAACGAGTTTATGGCAGATGCATATTCAATTTATCCCAATCCAACCAGCAATTTTACCAATCTTCAGTTAGGCAGCACGCCAGCCAATTTAGTAATATCTAATACTCTTGGCCAGCCTGTAAAATCTCTTTCTAATGTGAAAGGGCTTCAACAGATAGACTGTACTAATTTGCCCCGAGGCACTTATGTAGTTCAAATTACAAGCAATCAAACCAACACCCGTCTGAAACTAGTGGTAGAATAATTTATTTAGTTATTAATAGTATATAGAGAAACCCTGATAAGCTTGCTATCAGGGTTTTTTGTGCCAATTGTTGTTTGTAAGGTTGTTTCATAATATGTACAGAAAAAAGTGGCGTTTTTAAGCCATTACATAGGCATATTTGCACACGGCACTTATGCCTTATTATATAAAAGCATTATAAAATACGTTATGAAGAAGATAGCAGTGGCATTGGTCGCATTAGCAGGTGTAGGTTTGGTTTTTTGTACTCCTAAAAAAGAAGTGGCTGCACCAGCTCCTGTTTCTATAGGCGAAACTGACGAACCTATACACTACGCGCAAGAAAAACACTTTGCCAATGTGCGCCAACTTACCTATGGTGGCAACAATGCCGAGGCATACTGGAATTTTGCTGGCAATCAACTCATTTTCCAAAGCGATAACAAAAACTGGGGCTTGGGCTGCGACCAAATATTTGTGCTAGACACAAAACGCGAGGCCGATAGCACCAAACAGAAACTAATAAGTACAGGTAAAGGCCGCACCACTTGTAGCTTTTTTATGCCTGGCGACAAATCTATTTTGTATGCCAGCACGCATCTTAAAATGGACACTTGCCCTGCTGTGCCTGTAAAAGAAGGAGGGCGTTATGTGTGGCCTATTTACCCTGAGTACGACATTTTTGAGGCCGACCTCAATGGTAAAATTCTACATCAGTTTACTACCGAAGTTGGATATGATGCTGAAGCAACTGTGTCGCCCAAAGGCGATAAAATAATTTTTACCAGCACGCGAAGTGGCGATTTGGACTTGTGGACTATGAATATAGATGGCACAGGCCTTAAGCAAATAACCAATACTTTGGGTTATGATGGTGGCGCGGCTTTCTCGCCCGATGGCAAGAAAATAGTGTGGCGCGCTTCCAGACCCACCACCACCGATGATGTAAAAAAATACCGCGACTTGTTGAAACAGGATTTAGTAGAACCAACCAACCTTGAAATATTTGTAGCAGATGTGGATGGTAGCAATGTGAAGCAAGTAACCAACTTGGGCAAAGCCAACTGGGCACCTTATTTTCACCCTAAGGGCAACAAAATTCTTTTCTGTAGCAATCACAAAAGTGCCATTGGTTTTCCGTTCAATATATTTATGATAAATGTGGATGGCACTAATTTGGAGCAAGTAACCTTCGATACTCAGTTCGACTCTTTCCTAATGTTTTCGCCCGATGGCAAGAAGGTTTCTTTTTGTAGCAACAGGCACAACGGACGCACGCGCGACACCAATGTGTTCATAGCCGATTGGGTGGATTAGAAATAAATAGTTGCCTTATGGAAATGAAATACGCACCAGTCTATTTCAACTTAAGTAAGTGACAGTAAAAAAGCATAGCAGCAATAAATAAAATAAAAGTGTTTCTACCTACTAAAAATACACCTCGTTGGATCATCTTTCTTATAGATGTCACTATATGCGTGGTGGCCTATATAATGGCGTATTTGGTAAGGTTTGAGTTTAAACCACCTGCTAACGAGGTGGATTTGGCGCTTGTGTTTGCTCCTATTTTTTTAGCAGTTCGCATGCTTTCTTTTTATATTGGAAAAACGTATGCAGGCATTATTCGCTACACAAGCACACAAGATACACAGCGCATTTTCACAGTGCTTACAGTGGGCACTGTATTTTTTGCATTGCTCAATCAAGTGCGTTTTCATTTTTACGATCATCTGTTTTTTATTCCTTACAGCATACTTATACTGGAGTATTTGCTCACCTTGTTTGCCATGGTAGTTAGCCGCATAGCGGTAAAGGTGATGTACATGGAATTAAAAAATCCTGAATCGGCACGCAAGCGTGTAGTAATTTATGGAGCAGGCGAAAGTGGTCTTATTACCAAGCGCACCATCGATCGCGACTCGCGCTCTGGCACAGAGGTAATAGCATTTATAGACGATGATGCTACCAAAAGCGGAAAAAAACTGGAAGGTGCCAGCATATATCAAACACAGAAAATAGACGAATTATTCAGCACCGGGCGTGTAGACGAAATAATAATAGCCATACCATCTATAGACCATAAAAAGAAAGCTGCTTTTATAAGCAAAGCACTAGGCTACAATGTGCGTGTGAGCAACATACCACCGGTGAAACAGTGGATAGGTGGACAGCTAAGTGTGCGCCAGATTAGAGATATACGCATAGAAGATTTGCTGGGCCGCGAGTCTATAAAATTAGACAGTGCTGCTGTGCGCACAGAGGTAAAAGACAAAGTAATACTAATAACCGGAGCGGCTGGTAGCATAGGCAGCGAGCTGGTAAGGCAGCTATTGGCATACGAACCAAAGAAGGTGGTAGTGCTGGATCAAGCTGAGACTCCATTGTTCGAATTGGAAAATGAATTGCACAATGCTGGTCACACAGCACGTTGCGAAATAGTGATGGGCGATGTTCGTCAGGCCGATCGTATGCGCAGAATGATGGTTTACTTCCGTCCGCAAATAATATTTCATGCAGCGGCATACAAGCATGTGCCACTTATGGAGAGCAACCCAAGCGAAGCAGTCTTGGCCAACGTACAAGGCACACAAATAATGGCTGAACTGGCTGATGAATTTGGTGTAGAAAAATTTGTGCTAATAAGTACTGACAAGGCAGTAAACCCAACAAGTGTAATGGGCTGCACCAAACGCATTGCAGAAATATTTGTGCAATCGAAAAATAAAAATTCTGCCACTGCATACATCACCACGCGCTTTGGAAATGTGCTTGGCTCTAATGGTTCGGTTATACCTATTTTTAAAAAGCAAATAGAAGAGGGCGGTCCACTTACTGTTACCCACCCCGATGTTACCCGCTATTTTATGACCATACCTGAGGCTGTGCAACTGGTGTTAGAAGCAGGTACTATGGGCAGCGGTGGCGAAATTTTTGCCTTTGATATGGGCGAAAGTGTGAAGGTGATAGACCTAGCTAAAAACATGATAAAACTGTCGGGCATGGAAGAGGGCAAGGATATAGAAATAGTTTATACCGGACTACGCCCAGGCGAAAAACTATATGAAGAAGTGCTAAGCTCTGCGGAAAACACACTGCCTACACATAACAAAAAAATAGTAGTGGCGCAGGTAAGAGAGTACAATTTTGAAGAAGTAAAAAAAGATGTACAGGAGCTTATTGCCCTCTTTGATGAGCAGGACAACGAGAAGATAGTGGCCAAGATGAAAGCCATGGTGCCAGAATTTGTGAGTAACAACAGCGAATATGAAGTGCTGGATAAGTAACCGCTCAATAGAATATAATTACACGATATTTCATCATATTTGCAACTGAAATGACACTGGATAAAAACATAGAGATAGCCAATCTGCAGGCTGAAATAGGCAAGTACATAGGCATGGGCGTAAACAGCCTCATTTTTAATTTCGAAGAGCATGCACGCGTGGTAGTGTTGCGCCTTATAACGGTAAATCCGCGGCACAATCAGTCATTCCTGTTTCATACCTG
This sequence comes from Flavobacteriales bacterium, assembly GCA_031418455.1. Lineage (GTDB taxonomy): Bacteria > Bacteroidota > Bacteroidia > Flavobacteriales_D > Sanyastnellaceae > JANNVZ01. The sequence goes on from JANOXJ010000265.1 coordinate 13,494, forward strand.
CGAGGGTGTAACCAAGGTAGATGCGCTTAAGACTATGTTGGAGTATGTAAAGGGATATAAAGACGAAGACAGCAGCTTTACTATTCAGTGGACCCTCAAGGGCGAGAGCAATTTGCATACATCTTATTTCCGTGCTAAAAATATTCTGAGTGCATTGGACAAGTTGTACTACGACCGCGACCCTAATAGCATCACCGTATTCAGTGTGATGATGAATCCAATTTCTTAACAGCCCTGCAGCAGGTGAGTGAAATCACTTACAAAACTATAGCAGCCCCATCGGAGGCTCAGTACCGTGTGCTTGGCAGCAGGCACATAAGTTATGCCTACCCGGTGGTCACCGAGGACCAAATAAAAACTATAATAGATCAGCTTTGGAAAGAGCACCACAGCGCTACACATGTTTGCTACGCCTGGCGATTGGGTTGGGAGAAAAAACTATACAGAATAAATGATGATGGTGAGCCTGGTGGCACTGCCGGCAAACCCATATATGGTCAAATACAATCGTTTGATTTAACTAACATACTTATAGCGGTAGTTCGCTACTATGGTGGCACCAAGCTAGGCACCGGTGGACTTATAGATGCTTATAAAACTGCGGCCAAACTTGCTATAGAAGCTGCCAGTATATTGGAGCACGAGGTGCAGGATGTATATCAATTAACTTTTACCCACGAGCAATTGCCACGTGTGATGAAGGCCCTTAAAGAAATGCAGATGAATAAAATAAACTCTGTGCTCGATTTGAATTGCATGCTTGAATTTTCAATAAGAAAATCGCAGCAAAAAAAATTAGAAGATTTATCGGCTGATTTGACAGACGCTGTTTTAGCCTACAAGGGCACGCTTTAGATTCTTTGCACAGCGCACTTTGCTAAAAGTCTGATGCGCGGTGGCGCGCCAATTTCAATTAGGTACTTATATTATCCTTGGTTATGGTAGCTACGCCTGCCTCTCCCTCATTATAGATTCCAGTCGCCAATGGAAAGAAGTATTTGGTTAAAATACAGCAGCAGCCACTCGCTTGCATCAGGTATTACCATAAACAAGAGGGTGCTATATTTATTGTATGCATACATAAAAAAAAACTCTGGCGAAGTCGCCAGAGTTTTTTTTATAGTTCTTCAGATAATTAAATGCCTGTGTTTTTCTTACAAACCCTTTACTATTTTTTTGCTATAAGATTTGTTGCCCTGTATTATTTGCAAGTAGTAAGTGCCGTTAGGTTGGGCTGTAATGTCAATGGTGTTTTTATACTTACCATCAAAATCTTTACGCTCTTCTAAATACACTTTATTGCCTACTGCATCATATACAGTAATGCTGACATTCTGTTTGTCTTTTGTTTCAAACGATAGGTTTATTACACCATCACCAGGATTGGGGAAGAAGGTAATGGCATCAAAGTCCAGATTGTTTAGCGTAGACAGTTTTGGCGATGCGGTTTTATTTACAGCCTCCAGTTCTTCTGCTGTTATTTCATCTATTCTTATTTTTATTACTATGGTTTCGCGCTCTTGGTCTATCCGTTTCATTTCTTCTAATATGCGCTCGCGTTCTTCTTCCAGCATAAGTTGTTGCTCATCTAAATTTTGCAATAGTTCTTCCATATGTTGTTTTAAGTTGTCTTCGTTCATGTCAAACTCATAGTCGTATATGTAGTTGCCACCTTCATCCATTCCTTTAAAGTCATGAAAAATGCGGAAGTCGTCAAAGCCGCTCATAGTGCGTTTGCCAAGCTGGCCTGATAGTCTTTTTTCATTTCCATCGCGCATTATGTTTAAATCCACTGTAGCACCTGGTTCCATGGCACCTATTATTTCTGCCAATTGGTCAAAGCTGTTTATTTCATTATCATTTATGTGTGTAATAATGTCGTCATTCTTCAGGCCCATAGTTTCGGCAGCGGTTCCGTTTTCCACATTCACCTTTACTCCATTTTCCGCTTCGTTTTCTTCGCCTGGTGTTACGCCTAAAAATGCAGATTCAATTACGGCACCCTCTTCACCATTCCAGCTAAAAGGCTGGCATATTTTCATGCTATCATTTGGGCTAAAAATGGTAATGGAATCATCATCTATTCTAAAATTGAATTGGTCCAAATCAGGAAATTCGAAATATTGCTGGTCCATATCTCTTTCTTCAGAATATCTCCTTCTGGGAGCCGGCATTTCTTTCTCGCCCAAATTTGCTTTTATTTTTTTTGTTTTGCCATCGCGCAGCACTTTTAGTTCCACTTTGTCTCCCGGCTTTTTAGAGCCTACATACTGTATTACATCATCCGCTGAGGTTATTTTTTCCTGGTCTATTTCCACTATCACATCGCCTACCATTATACCTGCTTGTTGCGCGGCAGTGCCCTCTATTACTTCGGTTACTCTTGCCCCAGGTTTTACATCGCTGCCATTATCCATATTATAGTTTTGGTTCAGCATTACTCCTAAAAACGGACGTTTTTCTAAAGGTGCTGGTGGTGCGGGAGGTGGCGGCATCATAGTCATTGGCGCATCGGGCGAAAAGAAAAAATGCAAGTTGGCCGAGCTGGAATCCAAATCCAACTTGTCGATATTTATCTCAAACTCCTGACCCGGTTGCAGTTCTCCAAAGCCATTGAGCACTCCTGCATCTTTCAAAATCTTTTGGATGTCCTCGCCTTCATTAATAATTATTTCGCGGGTTTCTTCGGTTACTGTTCCGTTTGTATTTTTCTTAATATAGATTTTGGCCTTTCCTTGAGCTAAAGAGGCCGTTTGGAAAGCCATGCAGCACAAGGCCGCTATGCCAAAAGCAAAATATTTTTTCATCATAATGTACTTTTTTTTAATTGAAAATTGGGATATAATAAAAGCGGTCACGAATTTAAAAGCACTCTCACTAGCACGAATGTTAAAGGGTCTCAAAAGGTGTTAATTTAGAAATTCCAGCCCATGCAAAATGTGCAGCCTTTGGTGCTGAATAGAATGAAAGCAATAACAATGGAGAAAAAATTAATTGAGGCTATAGGGCACTTCCATGCGGAAAAGTGGCACGTTCACACGAAAAACGTCATTGTTTTGCATATTGCGCATGCTGTAAAAACCGCGCATGGTGCCTCTCAAACTTTTTAAGTCGCAAGCGCTTTGGTAAGAGTAAGACTCGCCTGGCTGCAGTATAGGGTGTTCGCCTATTACACCAGGGCCTTCCACCTCGCGGTTTACTGCAAACGAGTCAAAAATGTACCAATGCCTGCGTAGCAATTGAATAGGAAAATCGTTGCCATTAACAATAGTGATGTAGTAGGAAAACAAATACTGCTCCATAACCGGACAACTTAGTTTTGGCTCGTAATGAGGCACTACAGCTATCTTAACACCAGATGTAACTTGAGTAAGCATGTCTTAAAATTTGTTTGGCAATCCTGACAGCAAGTATAGGCTAAAACTGACTTTTTACATAAACAAACATTAAAATAAGAGAAATACAGGCCTAGTAACACATTGGAATGTTTAAAATAGCCCTTCGGGCATGATTTCTGACTTTAGTAGACCTTTAGTTTTGCAACTTGCAAGAATTCTGTGCTTAAGAGAATACTGAAAATATTGCGCAATCTGCTAATAGTGCTACTACTGCTTACCGCAGCGGCCTATTTCGCCATACAAACGCCTGTGGTGCAAACATGGCTTACGCATCGCGTGGCTTCCTATATAAGCAAGGAATTGGGCACTACCGTTATGGTGGGTAAGGTAAAAGTGGATTTGTGGGCTCGTTTGGTATTGGAAGATTTGTACATAGAAGATCAAAAAAAGGATACCCTTGCTTACATACCCAAGTTGCATTTGGCCACCTACACCTACGACAGCAATACTGGCAAAATAGAAGTGGCAGGCGCCATGCTGGAAAATCCATTTATAAATATAGTTAGGCACGAGGGCGACACTGCTCTTAACTATAAATTTATAATAGATTATGTAGATAAGATGAGCAGCTCTGGCGATAGCACCAGCACCCAAATCTATTTGCACAACTTAACCCTAAAGGGCGGCAGGGTAAACTATACCAATGAGAATAGGGCAGAGCGAAACGAGTTTGGAATAGACTGGAACCGCATACAAGGCAATAATTTGAATTTGGCCGTGCGCGATTTCAGCATATTAGGCGATAGTGTGCATGCTTCCATTAACCGATTGTCTTTTCAAGAAAAAAGCGGTTTTCTGCTGCGCGACTTGCAAGCGGATTTAATAATGAAAGGAGGCGATTTGCAGCTGAATGATGCATACATAGCTACCAATAAATCTGTGTTGAAGGGATACCTTGGTTTCAAATTCAATAGTATAGATGATATAGACAATTTTGAAACAGCCGTAAAAATGAATCATGCGCTGGACCAAAGTAAACTGTACATGGGCGACCTTGCTTACTTCAGCAGCGATATGTATGGTTGGGACAAAGAGATAGGTGTTTCAGGAAAATTTAAAGGCACTGTGGCCTCATTAAAAGGCAAGGATGTGGAATTGCTAATAGACGAGAACACACGCTTCAAAGGGAAATTTGAAATGAGTGGTTTGCCGGAAATAGACCAAACTTTTATTACCATGGACATAGAGGAGCTTACTACTAACAAACGTGAGTTGGACAGATTGCAGATACCTCCTTTTGATTCGTTGCATTTCTTGCGAACGCCCGACAACTTTGCGCAGCTTGGCCAAATTACTTACCGCGGAAATTTCACAGGATTTATTAATGATTTTGTTTCCATAGGCAACATACATACGCAAATAGGCGATGCCAATACTGACATTGTATTGCGTTTTGACGATAAGCTAGACGACTATGTATATAAAGGCAATTTAGCAACAGTCAATTTTGATTTAGGTAAGTTTTATAACTCTGCAGATTTAGGACCACTCAACAGTAATTTATTTATAGACGGCCGCAGCTTAAATCTTAAAAAGATGAACGCTACCTTCAATGGTGAAATATCCAGTGTGTACTTAAATGGATATAACTACACTAATATAAAGGTGAACGAGGGCAAATTTGCACTTAAGAAATTCAATGGCGATTTTACGATAGACGATCCCAATGCCAGCATAGAGTTTAATGGGTCGGTAGATTTTAATCCTGCTAATCCGCTATTGGATTTTACGGCCTATGTGCAGCACATGAATTTAAATGCGCTGCATATTCTGCAGAAGTACGACTATAGTTCTGTAAGTGGCAAGGTACGAGCTCAAAGCGAAGGATTTGAATTTGAAAAATTTGTAGGCTCAATAGAATTAGATGATATAACCTATTGTGCAGGCGAAAATGATTACTACTTGTCGCATTTGCTGCTGGAGTCCACACGCAAAGGTGAACCCAAAATAGTGCTTGATTCCGATATAGCTCAGGCAAAAATTACAGGCGATTTTGAAGTAAAGGAAATTGGAGCAAGCATATTAAAAATTGTTTCGGAAATTATTCCAAGTTTTGATGCGCCAGTGAAAGCGCATACTCCGCAGCGTTTTAATTTGGAGTTACTCGTTTTTGATGCCGAGCAACTCACCACTGTTTTTATGCCGGAGCTAAAGATTGCTTCCAATACCAAACTGGATTTAAAGGTGGATGAGTTCAGCAACACGTTTGAAATTTTTATGGTATCAGATAGTATAAGCTACTTAAACAATAAGTTGGAAGCTATAGTAATAGATGCCGAAAAATTGGAAAAGGATCTTGCATTGTATGCTACGGTGCTGGGCCATCAATTGCAAATAGATGGAATAGATTTCCCTGATTTTTCGTTGGAAACCCGCACAGATGTGGACACGCTGTATGCCGCCATAGCATGGGGCGATAGCCTTGCTTGGCACAAAGGCGATATCAACAGCAAATTAGTAATCCGCAGTTTTGACGATTTAGACTTTGAATTTTACAACAGCAGCATTACACCTAAAGGCCAGCAGTGGTACATTACTCCGGGCAGCTCAGGTAGCCTAAAGGGAAAGGAATTAGTTCTCAACAAATTTGAAATAAGCAATGGCATGCAATGGATAAAAGCTAGCGGTGGCATTTCAGAAGATCCATTGGTAATAATGAATGTGGAATTGCATGAGTTTGATTTAAATAACCTAAATGCATTTACCGGCAGCGAAACTAAATTTTATGGCTACCTGGGAGGAACAGCCACCATTCGCAATGCCTATAAAAATTTAATTTTTACTAACGACTTCACGCTGCGCGATTTTAAAATAAACGAATACGAAGCAGGCTACCTGTGCGTGCAAAGCTCGTGGGACAATGCCGGCCGTCAGCTGCGGGTGGACGGAGTGCTAGAGAAAAACGCTACTATATCCAACGAATATTTAAAACAAACACCCCTGCTATTTAGCGGATATTACAGGCCAGATGATAAGAAGAGTCCACTGGACCTAACTGCTCAGGTAAAGGATTTGGACCTTGCTTTTATCAATGAATTTTTAAGTCCAGGCATTATAGACCTGCAGGGATTTGCCACTGGTACCATAGCTATAACCGGCCAGCCTGAGGCACCACTAATGGATGGTGAGGCTGTATTGCGCGATGCATCTATTTATGTCAATTATCTGAATGTGCGCTATTACATAGAACAACAAATAGGTATTTACTATGACATGTTCACTTTTGATCATATTCGTGTGCGCGACCAAGAGGGCAACCCAGGTTTTGTAACCGGCCAGATAATGCACGACAACTTTGCAGAGTGGAATTTTGATTTGGTAATAGACATGGATAAGCCTATGCTGGCTATGAATACTACTGAAGATCTAAATCCGCTTTACTATGGTAAAGCATATGCTACAGGCTCAGTAAACATTTATGGCTATCAAGATCAATTAGAGTTTGACTGTAACCTTAAAACCGAAAGGGGCACTGTAATGGCCATGCCTATGAGTGGCACAAGCGAGCAAACATTCGAAAACTTCGTGCGATTTGTAGATGCTAATACCAAAGAGGAAAAACCTGTAAATGATTTTTCTGGTATTAAACTTAATTTTAATCTGGAGGTAACACCTGATGCAGAATTTAAAATAATTTTTGATGAGAGTGTGGGCGATGTAATGCGCGGCCGTGGCAAAGGCCATTTGCTTTTAGAAATTACCAACTTGTCTACCTTCAGCATGTATGGCTTGGTGGAGGTAACAGAAGGTGATTATCTATTTACACTAAAGAACCTGGTGAACAAAGAATTTAAAGTAAAACCTGGAGGCACACTTGCCTGGTATGGCGACCCATTTGAGTCTGACATAGACATGAAAGCTTTGTATAGAGTAAACGCATCCTTGTACGACCTTATACCTGACCCGACCTACCAAAATGGACAACGTGTACCCGTGGACCTTGTAATGAAACTTACAGACAAAATGATGAATCCGAGTGTGGAGTTCGATATAGAATTGCCCACGGTTGACCAGCTCACTAAAAGTCGAGTAAATGCCGTAATAAGCAATGAGCAGGAACGAAACCGACAAGCATTTGCATTGCTGGTGTTGCGCAGGTTTGTGAGCCCGCCCGATGTGTCCTCTGACCACCAGAGTACCAATGCACTTGCTGCTAATAGCACAGAGCTGCTCTCCAGCCAAATAAGCAATTGGTTAAGTCAGATAAGCGATGATTTTAACCTGGGTTTCAACTACCGCCCGGGCGATGACATAAGCAACGAAGAAATAGCCTTGGCGCTCAGTACGCAATTGTTCAACGAAAGGCTGGCCCTTACCAGCAATGTGGGTGTGTCGCGCAATACAAGCAATGTAAACCAAAATGCATCTAACCTCATAGGCGATATACGTGTGGAGTATAAAATTACGCCAGAAGGAAAGGTGAAATTCCTTGTGTATAACGAGAGCAGCGATTTTAGAATGACATACACGCAGCAAAGTCCATACACGCAAGGCGTTGGTATTATGTACCAAGAGGAGTTTGATACCATGGAAGAGTTTTGGAAAGCATTTAGGGCTATGCTGGCGGGCGAAGACCGCAGAAGGCGCAAGGCAGAACTGGCTCAATAGCATTCATCTTAAGGCCTCTTGTTTCACGGGCTTTTCATATTTGTTTTTTACTTCAATTTCTCCTTTGCGTATCACCTTATTCAGCCTAGTTTTGCGGCCCTGATTTAATTTATACATTACATGCCCAACAAGCACACAGGCGTCAACATTTATAAATTTCGTGTTATAGTGGACACCGAAACAGATGTTTTTCGCGATATAGAAATAGAAACAGATTCCACCTTTGAGCAATTGCATGCAGCCATATTGGATGCTTTTGATTTTGATGAAGGCGAAATGGCCAGCTTTTATATGAGCAACGAAAGTTGGGAAAAAGGCCTTGAAATTCCTTTGCTGGAAATGGGCTCTGAAAAAGAGCTGAGCATGCGCACCACTAAACTGAGCGATATGCTTAGTAAGCCTTCAGAAAAAGTTTTGTACGTGTACGATTTTTTGCGCATGTGGATATTCTACATAGAATTGGTAGAGGTAAAAAAAGATAAACCAAGCACCATATATCCGCGCGTGGCTCTTGTATATGGCGATGCTCCATCGCAAGATGATAAAGAGATGGACTTATTTGGTTCAGAATTTTCTGAAGATGAGTTCAATGAGGTGCATGGCAATAGCTCAGAAGATGACAAAGATGAAGATGAATTTAGCCAGAGCAGCGAAATGTTTGATGAGGAAGATTTTAACGGAAGCTACCACGAGGGAGATTATTAAACCTACGGAAAGCAACTGTTAATACTTTTAGAGAAGTAATTAATGCAATAATTTAAATGGTAAGCTAAGGTCGCTTTTACTTTAAAAAATTGCAATCTTGTAACATGAAAACAAATATTAAATATTTAGTGCTTGCATTAGTCATGGTATTAATGGCTGCATGCAGCACTGACAATAGGCAGGTAACTTCCGATATGCTCAACTTTCCGCCTGCTGAAGGGGCAGAGAATTCTGAAAATGTTCCTGTAATTTCGTTCGATTCAGCTATTTGTCATTTTGGTATTTTGGCCATAGGCGAACGGTTTACACATTCGTTTAATTTTAAAAATACAGGAAGCGAGCCGCTTATCATAGCACAAGTTACACCCAACTGCGGATGCACAACACCTAAAGATTGGCCACACGAGCCTATATTGCCGGGCGAAAGCGGACAAATAACTGTGGAGTTCAATAGCAAAGGATTTCCTGGAAAAATAGAAAAGAGCATTTCTGTACTTACCAATTGTATACCCAAAGAATGGAATTTGAAATTGGTAGGCGATGTAATAGGCCTAGAGGCATTGCCTAAGGACAAACCTGGAGGCATAGAAATGGAGCGAACAAGATAAAAATATACATCTCAAAGAAAAAAGGGCAGAGCAAAAGCAACAACAACGAACAATTAAAACAAACAATAAAGAATGAAACAATTATTTTTACAAGCAGCTCCAGCGGCTGGACAAGATGGTGGAAGCGGAATGACTCTTATTTTTATGGTAGGCTTTTTCGCCATATTTTATTTCTTCATGATACGTCCGCAAATGAAGCGCGCTAAAGAGCAAAAGAAATTTCAGGAAGGCGTGGCAGTGGGCGACAAAATTGTAACCCTTGGTGGCATACATGGCAAAATAGTGGAAGTGGGCGAAACAGATTTAGTAATTGCCTTAGACCAAGGCCGTATGCGCATAGAGAAGGCAGCAGTAAGCGCTGACCGCACAGTAAAAGAAGTGCAATCATAATAAGACCAACATTTAATATAAATTTAAAAGCCGCTTCGTTCTATGAACGAAGCGGCTTTTTTCTATTTCCATATATCCGAAATAAGGAGAGTAATTTTTTATGTATTTAAAGAGTTAATTACTTGAGCACCACAAACTGCTCTGTAACACTTGTACCATCGGCCAT